>NZ_JBFAWY010000022.1:47502-124275 GCF_040680575.1 Streptomyces sp. NPDC052020 | reverse complement strand
GCGGCCCTGACCTTCGCGACTCGATGGCAGTGGCCCGTAGTTCCGGGCGTGACGGCCGGCTCGCGGGGACGGTCCCGCTGCGGCTGCCCGGACCCGGAGTGCACGGTGCCCGGTGCCCACCCCTTCGACCCCGGCCTCCTCGCGGCCACGACCGACGCGCGCATGGTGCGCTGGTGGTGGACCAACCGCCCGGCGGCACCGATCATCCTCGCGACCGGCGGCCGGGCGCCGTGCGCCGTGTCGCTGCCCGCGCTGCCGGCGGCCCGCGCCCTGGCCGCGCTCGACCGCGGGGGCATGCGGCTCGGCCCGGTCGTCGCCTCGCCCGCCCGCTGGGCGCTGCTGGTCCGGCCGTACTCCATGGAGCAGCTCGGTGAACTGCTCTACGCCAAGGACTTCGTCCCCGGTTCCCTGCGCTTCCACGGCGAGGGCGGCTATCTGGCCCTGCCGCCGTCCGAGACCGGCCAGGGCACCGTCCGCTGGGAGCGGGCGCCGCTGCCCGGCTCCGCCTCCCCCTGGCTGCCCGACGTGGAGGCCGTGGTGGACGCGGTGGTCGACGCCCTCACTCGTACGGGCGTGAGCGCCCCCGAGTTGTAGGGGTGTCGGGCGCGGGGGAGCCGGGGGCCCGCGCGCTGTCGTTATCGTCCGCCTCATGCCGCTTCATCGTGGGGAGCACCACAGGTTCCGTGCGCACGCCGGGCCCGGGCGGGACCGCCGTTCCCGGAGCGGGACGCGGGGCGGTCCGGCGCCGGGTGAGCACGGTGCCGGGCCCGGGCGGCACCACGGGCCCGCGGCCGGGCGGCACCACGGGCCCCACGGGCCCGCGGCCGGGCGGCGCGGCCCCGGCGAAGGGCCGGGCAGCGGGCCCGGCCCGCGGCGGATCAGGGCGGCCGCCCTCGCCGGCGTCGTGGCGTGCGCGGTGGTGCTGCCCTTCGCCGTGGCGTCCGCGGGGCCCGTGGGCGAGCCCCTCCCCCCGGTGCGGGAGTCCTCCGCGCAGGCCGGTGACGGCGCCGACGGCAAGGCCCCCGGTACGGGCCTTCCGCGCACGGCGCCGCTCGGCCTCGGCCCCTCCACCGCGGTGCGCTGCGGACCCGAGCTCGCCTCGCCCGGCGGCATCGAGGCGCAGACCTGTCTCCTGGTCCAGGCGCGGGAGACCTGGGCGCGGACCTACTACCGCAACGCGACCGGCGGCCCGCTGCGACTGGTGCTGAGTCTGCTGGGGCCGGGTGGCCGCACGCTCCAGATGCGCTGCGCGGTGGGGGAAGAGGGCGAGCCGGGGACGTGCGAGACACCTCGGGAGCGCATGCGGGACGAGCCGGCGGCTTACAGCGCCGTCGCCGAGTTCGCCGGACCGGCCGACGGGGCGGGCACCGGTCCGCTGCTGCTGCGCGCCGGCAGCAACTCGCCCCTCGACCAGGCGAGTTGAGGAGCGGCCGCGGTGCTCGTCCGGGCACCGCACATGGAAAGACCCGGTTGCTGGCGACGGGGGATGCACCAGCAACCGGGCTACTGGAACGGTAACAAGAGATCGGCGGTTAGCAAATTCGATCTCTGTGTTTCCGGACACCGATCCGGTCACGGTCCTCCTCCCCGACGGGCGCGCGCCGACGGGGAGTTGTGACCGGTATCACTCGGTGAGGGCGCGGTGCCCGGCGGGCCGGCCGGCCCGCCGGCCCGGGCCGGGCGGTGCGGGTCAGCTGAGCGTGACCTGCCGGTTGGTCAGGCCGCCGCGGGCCCGGCGCTCGTCGGCGGTGAGCGGAACGTCCGAGGCCAGGGCCTCGGCGAGGCGCTCGGCGAACTCGGCCGCCGGCTTCTCCACGTCCTGCGCGGTGACCCCGCTGGGCAGGTCCCAGACCGGGACGGTGAGCCCGTGGGCGCGGAAGGAGCCGACCAGGCGCGTGCCCTCGCCCAGGCCGGACCGCCCGGCCGCCTGCAACCGCGCGAGAGCGTCCAGAAGCCGCTCCTCCGCGTGCGGCATCACCCACCGCAGATGGTTCTTCTCCGGCGTCTCGCACCAGTAGGCGGCGTCCACGCCCTGGAGCTTGGCGGTGGGGATCGCGGCGGCGTTGGCCCGCTCCAGGGAGGCGGTCACCTCCGGCGTGGCGTTCTCCTGGTCCGGCACCCAGAACTCGAAACCGGAGTGCACCACCGGCTCGAACGGGCCCTGCGGGTCGAGCAGATCCTGAAGCCGCGGACCGTCGGCCGGAGCGCGGCGGCCCTGCACCGGGGTGCCCGGCCGCGCGGTCAGCGCGCGCTGGAGGGTGTCGGCGAGGTCGCGGCTGAGGTCGCCCGACGCGGTGTCGTTCTGCAGGCCGAGCAGCACCGAGCCGTCGTCGCGGCGCAGCGCCGGCCAGGCCATCGGCAGGACGGTGGCCAGCGTGACCGACGGGACGCCCTCGGGCAGCCCGCCCTTCAGCGCCAGCTCGGCCGTGGCGGCGGGGACCAGCTCCCGCAGCGCCACCCAGTCGCACTCACCGGGCAGCCCCTCGAACGGGCGGTGCACCAGCTCGGTCACGGCCTGCGCTGCGGCCCGGCCGTGACAGGCCTTGTAGCGGCGGCCGCTGCCGCACGGGCAGGGCTCGCGGGCACCGACGACCGGGACCTCTTCGTCGCTGAGCTGCGGGCGCTTGGCCTTCGTCTGGGGTCGCTTCTTGGCCATCTGGGTGTCTCCCGGTTACGGCTCTTCTCGTACGGGCGCGAGCCTAGCCGTTCGCGCCCCGGCCGACGGGACCCTGTGGATGACGGCGCCCGGCCGCCGCGCCGGGGAGCCGCCCGGTCCGCGGCCGCGGCGCGGTCCGCCCCTCAGCCCAGCTCGTCGAAGGCGCCGGCGAAACCGAGATCGGGGATCCCGGACACCGGCGGCGCCCCGACCCGTGTCGCGAAGTCGTCCCGGCGGTGCCCCGCGTCGGGGTCGTGCACGTCGTCGTCGACGACGACCCAGACCGTGACCTCACCGCGGGCGTCGTTCCGTACACCCCAGTCGTCGGCCAGCGCGGTGATGATGTTCAGCCCGCGGCCGCCGTGCGCGGTGACCGACGGGGTGGCCGGCGCCGGGCGGGTCGGGCCACCGCCGTCCGTGACCTCGACGACGAGCCGGCCGCTGCCCTCCACCCGCCAGGCGGCGCGGACGGCGCCGTCCCCGGCCAGGGCACCGTCCAAGGGCCGGCCGTGTTTGCACGCGTTGCTCAACAGTTCGGAAAGGATCAGTACGGCATCGTCGATGACCGATTCCGCCACGCCGCCTCTGCGCAACTGATCGCGCATACGGTGTCTTGCTTCCCCCACGCCCGCAGGGCCATGGGGTACGGCCATGCTCGACGACGTGGGCACCTCCTGTGCCACCACCAACGCCACCCCCGAGACCTCCTTCGCCCCACGCCACGGTGTGGATGCCCCATTGGCCTGTACCGGAAACCGGCCGATCGCCTCGCGGTGGCGCATTCGTCACGACCGAACACGGACCGAACGCGCCGGAGCACTCCCTGTCATCGGATGATCAAAGGAACACGAAGGAACACCGAAGGAACACCGAAGGGACGCCGAAGGGACGCCGAGGGAACGCCGGAGGAGGTCGAGGGAGCCGAGGGCGGTCGAGGGATCGTCGTGTGTTCGCCGATGCTTCGTCGTCTGTTCGTCGACGGGTGGCCGGAATCGGACGCCCGCGGAGCGGTGCTCAGCGGCCGAGCCGGTCCAGCACCGCGCGCGGCCGGTTGGTGATGATGGCGTCGACGCCCAGTTCCACGCAGAGATCGATGTCCTCGGGCTCGTTCACGGTCCACACGTGCACCTGGTGACCGGCCGCCTTCAGGCGCTCGATGTACGCGGGATGGGCGCGCGCGATCCGGATGGAGGGGCCCGCGATCCGGACGCCCGCGGGCAGCCGCCCGTCCCGCAGACGGGGCGAGACGAACTGCATCAGGTAGACCACGGGCAGCGTCGGCGAGGCGGCCCGCACCCGGTGCAGCGAGCGGGCCGAGAAGCTCATCACGCGCACCGGGGACCGCGCGGGGTCGGCCGGGGCGTCCAGCCCGAACCGCTTCAGGAGCAGCAGCAGCCGCTCCTCCACCTGGCCCGCCCAGCGTGTGGGGTGCTTGGTCTCGATGGCCAGCTCCACCCGGCGCCCGGCGTCGCAGACGAGCTGGAGCAGCCGCTCCAGGGTCAGGACGGAGGTGGCCTCCCGGTCCTCCGGCCGGTGCTCCCACTGGGGCTGCTCGTCGCGTGCCCGCCAGGACTCGCGCGTCTTGCGCGAACCGAAGTCCAGGGCGGCCAGGTCGGCGAGCTCCAGGGCCGAGACGGCGCCGCGGCCGTTGGACGTGCGGTTGACGCGGCGGTCGTGGACGCAGACGAGGTGGCCGTCGGCGGTCAGGCGCACATCGCACTCGAGGGCGTCCGCCCCGTCCTCGATGGCTTTGCGGTACGCCGCCAGGGTGTGCTCGGGCGCGTCCTCGGACGCGCCGCGGTGGGCGACGACTTGGATCCGGTGCTGCCGTGGGTGGGTCACCGCGTCATGGTGCCACCGCGCGCGGGCGGGCGTGGGGCCGGACGGGAGCATCGCGTCCGTTTAGTCTTGGATGGGCCGCTGTAAGGAACGGCCGCCGACCCACAGCAACGGCTTATGGTGCTCTGACGGCCCGTGGGAAAAGCTGTCGTAGGACAGACCTGCACAGCTGCATCGCGCCGGACCGTCGACCAGCGTGCACGAGCGTGGCCGCGTCCCACCAGTGCGACCGAACAACTGCCGTGATCGAGGAGTGAAGCTGTGAGCACCGAGAACGAGGGCACCGCGGTACCCCCGGCCCCGCCCGCACCCCCCGTGCCGGTGGATTCTCCCGCAGCCTCCGCGCGGGAGGCGGCGGCGCCGCACGGCGGCGCGCCCACGCCGCCGGCCGCGCCCCCGGCCGGCGCCGCGCAGGACCACTCCGCTCAACCGCACTCCGCCGCGGGCCCCTACGCGTACGGGACCCGCCAGGGCTCCGCCCCCGACGCCGCCTGGCCGCCCCCGCCGCCGGCCGGCCCGGTGTACGGCGCGGGCGGCGACGGCCCCGGCGGCTGGGGCTCCTCGTACCAGCAGCCCGGGCCCAAGCCGCGCCGCGGCGGGCTGGTCGCCGCCCTCCTGATCGCCGCGCTGGTCGCGGGCGGCCTGGGCGGCGGCCTCGGCTACACCCTGGCCAAGGACAACGACGAGAGCGGTTCCACCACGGTCTCCGCCTCCGACACCGGCGGCTCCGTCAAGCGCGACGACGGCACGGTCGCGGCCGTGGCCGCCAAGGCGCTGCCCAGCACGGTCACCATCGAGGCCGAGGGAACCGGCGGCGAGGGCGGCACGGGCACCGGCTTCGTCTTCGACAAGCAGGGCCACATCGTCACCAACAACCATGTGGTGGCGGAGGCGGTCGACGGAGGCAGGCTCACCGCGGCCTTCCCCGACGGCAAGAGGTACGACGCCGAGGTGGTCGGCAACGCCCAGGGCTACGACGTCGCGGTCATCAAGCTGAAGAACGCCCCGTCGGACCTGAAGCCGCTCCCCCTCGGTGACTCCGACAAGGTGGCCGTCGGCGACTCCACGATCGCCATCGGAGCCCCCTTCGGCCTGTCCGACACGGTGACCACCGGCATCATCAGTGCCAAGAACCGCCCCGTGGCCTCCAGCGACGGCAGCGCCGGCAGCAAGCCGTCGTACATGAACGCCCTGCAAACCGACGCCTCGATCAATCCGGGCAACTCCGGCGGCCCGCTGCTGGACGCCCGCGGCAGCGTCATCGGCATCAACTCCGCGATCCAGTCCGCGAGCAACGGCCTGGGCGGCACCGGCCAGGCCGGCTCCATCGGCCTGGGCTTCGCCATCCCGATCAACCAGGCCAAGTACGTCGCCCAGCAGCTGATCAAGACCGGCAAGCCGGTGTACGCCAGGATCGGCGCGTCCGTCTCCCTGGAGGAGACGGCGGACGGAGCCCAGATCACCGACCAGGGCGCCGGCGGCTCCGAGGCGGTCGAGCCGGGCGGGCCCGCCGACGACGCGGGCCTGAAGCCCGGCGACGTCATCACCAAGCTGGACGACCGGGTGATCGACAGCGGCCCGACCCTGATCGGCGAGATCTGGACCCACCAGCCCGGCGACAAGGTGACCGTCACCTACGAGCGCGACGGCAAGCGGCACACGGTCGAACTCACCCTGGGCTCCCGCGTCGGCGACAACTGAGCCCCACGCGCGCGTGCCGGCCCGTTGCCCTGGTCCCCGCACCGCCGGTCACGGGCGGTGCGGGGCGGGTGGCCCGAGCGCCTGAGGGAACGGTCCTGGAAAACCGCGGGACGCTAAAGCGTTCCCGCGGGTGCTCCGCTCTCGTCCAAGGCGAGTTCGACGGTGTTGTGGACCGCCTTGTGCAGGGCGTCTTCGGTGAGCTCCAGGTCGGCGAGGAGTTCACCGCGTGATCCGTGGTCGAGGAACCGCTGGGGAATGCCGATCACCTGGACCGGAGCGGCGACGCCCGCGTCGCGCAGTGCCTGTGCCACGGCCGCGCCCGCCCCTCCCATGCGTCCGCTGTCCTCCACGGTGACGACATGACGGTAGCCGCGGGCCAAGCGGATGAGCCCCTCCGGAACCGGCTTGACCCACCTCGGATCGATCACCGTGGCGCTGACTCCGTCACCGGAGAGCCGGTGCGCCACGCGCACGCACGGACCCGCCATCACGCCCACACCGACGATCAGCACGTCGCGCCGCGCGGATTCGTACAGCACGTCGATGCCGTCCCTGCGCGCGAGCGCGGGCACGGCGGGCTCGACCGCCCCCTTGGGGAAACGCAGGGCCGTCGGCGCGTCCGTGACCTCCACGGCCTCGCGCAGTTCCTCACGAAGTGTGTCGGCGTCCCGGGGCACGGCCACGCGCAGGCCGGGAACCATGTTGAGCAGGGACAGGTCCCACATGCCGTTGTGGCTGGCACCGTCACTGCCCGTGATGCCGGCCCGGTCCAGTACGAACGTCACACCGCACCGGTGCAGGGCGACGTCCATGAGGAGCTGGTCGAAGGCCCGGTTCAGGAAGGTCGAGTAGACGGCGACGACGGGATGCAGGCCGGCCATCGCCATGCCCGCCGCCGAGGTGACCGCGTGCTGTTCCGCGATGCCGACGTCGAAGAACCGCTCCGGGTGGCGGGTGCCGAACTCGGTCAGTCCGACCGGCCCTTGCATGGCCGCCGTGATGGCGACGACGTTCGGGTTCTCCGCGCCGATCTCGGCGATTTCCGCGGAGAAGACGGAGGTCCAGCTCCGGGATCCGTCCGACGGCGCTGCGCCGGTGCGGGAGTCGATCTTCCCTACCGCGTGGAACCGTTCGGCTTCGTCCCGCTCGGCGGGACTGTATCCGCGTCCCTTCTCCGTGACGCAGTGGACGATGACAGGGCTTCCGAACCCCCTGGCGAGACGCAGGGAGTTCTCCAGCTCGGCGATGTCGTGTCCGTCCACCGGCCCGACGTATTTGATGCCGAGGTCCTCGAAGAGCGCCTGCGGTGCCACGATCTCCTTGAGCCCCTGTTTGACGCCGTGCAGGGTCTCGTAGACCGGATTGCCGACGACGGGCGTACGTTCGAGGATCTCCTTGCCGGCCGCCAGGAACCGTTCGTACGCCGGCAGGGTCCGCAGCGCCGAGAGGTGCCGCGCGAGCCCACCGACCGTGGGCGAGTAGGAGCGGCCGTTGTCGTTGACGACGATCACCAGGGGCCTGGAGTTGCCGGCCGCCGCGATGTTGTTCAGCGCCTCCCAGGCCATGCCCCCCGTCAGGGCACCGTCGCCGATGACCGCCACCGTGCACCGGTCGACCTCGCCCCGCAGCGCGTACGCCTTGGACAGTCCGTCGGCGTAGGCGAGGGCCGTCGAGGCATGGGAGTTCTCGACCAGATCGTGCGCGGACTCGGCCCGCGACGGATAGCCCGACAGGCCGCCCTTCTTGCGGAGCGTGGAGAACCTGTCCCGGCGGCCCGTGACGATCTTGTGGACGTAGGACTGGTGCCCGGTGTCCCAGACGATGGAGTCCCTGGGAGAATCGAAGACCCGGTGCAGTGCCAGGGTAAGTTCCACCACACCGAGGTTGGGGCCTAAATGGCCGCCGGTCTGTGAGACGTGCTCAATGAGGAAGGCGCGTACCTCCGAGGCGAGGCGCTCCAACTCCCCCTCGGACATGTCGCGGAGGTCTTTCGGGGAGTTGATCTCGTTGAGCAGCTGCACCATGGGATTTCCCTTTCTGAATCGTTTCCCTGAAATTCACAGGTTGGCGAGGGCGCGCTTCAGCCCGGTGACGACTTCGGGAGAGCCCGCGAGAAAGGCGTCGATCTGCCCGGCTCGAACGGTTTCGCAGTGGCCTCCGGCGGCCTTCACCAGGGCGATGCCGGCCGCGATGTCCCAGATGCTGAGATTGATTCCGACGTAGCCGTCGAGCGAGCCGTCGGCCACCGAGAAGAGGTCGCAGGCGGCCGATCCCACCCAGCGCCAGTCCTGGACATGGGAGACCAGGACCGGCACGATCCGCTGCAAGGTGAACGCCCGTGCGGTGGCGTCGTGGCACAGGCCGACGGCGACCAGGGCCTCGTTCACCTTGACCGAGGAGACCGACATCGGGCGTCCGGTGCTGGAGTAGATCCGGTCTCCTTCGGCGGCGGCCCAGTCGCCGTGGGCCGGCCGGACCACGGCGCCCGCGAAGATGCCGCTCTGTGACTCGAGACCGACCGAGACGGCGAAGTCGCGTCGCCCGTGCACGAAGTTCGTGGTCCCGTCGATGGGGTCGATCACCCAGCGCAGCCCAGAGGTCCCCTCCCGTACCCCGGACTCTTCGGCGAGTATTCCATCGCTCGGGCTGCGGTCCGAGAGGTGGCCGATGATCGCTCGCTCCGCCTCCTTGTCGGCGCGGGTCACGAGGTCATAGCGGGCTCCCTTGCTGGCGACCGACTGGAGGAATTCCGCCGCCTGCTCGTCAATGGCCTTGGCGCCTTCCTTCGCCGCTTCCAGGGCCAGAGCCGCGTACGGTAAGTCCACCCTCTCCCGCGTCGAAACGGCCAGCATTTCGTTTTTACGCATCAGTGCCCCATGAATCGGTGTGTGGCTGAGTGAATCCTTTCAGTGGTCATCTTGCTTATGGGGTGATACCGCGCCATTCACTTCGAGTGACATGGTTGTAAACGGTGCTGATTGTCTTGATCTGATGTGCCGGACTGTGAGCGCTCCCGTGTCCCGATTCGGCGCAGTCCTCAGGTGGCGTCGGGTGTCGTTCCCCGGTCGCGCGCCCGGGTGGCCGTATCCGGGTTGTGGGCATATGTCAGTATGTGCTGGAGTGCCGAATCGGTCATCGAGGTGTCTCGTGTCAGTGGCGCATGGGGCCGGCGCGGCTGACGGGTGACCGAAACGCAAATATCGGGTGGCCGCGTCCCCGTGTGGGCCAGGGCCCTCCGTGCGAGGCCGGAGGCCGGTAGGCTGTTGCCGCTCCGCCCCAGGTGGGACGGGGCCGAGGTGGGTTGCCCGAGCGGCCTAAGGGAACGGTCTTGAAAACCGTCGTGGCGCGAGTCACCGTGGGTTCAAATCCCACACCCACCGCCGGCAGGCCGGCGTACGGCCGGTTTCGGAAGGGGTGCCCGTCCGGCGAGGGGCACCCCTTCCTGTTTCGCCCCGTGTCCCCCCTCGTCCCGGCGAGGGCGCGGCGCCGCGGGGCGGGGACAGGGGAGCGAGCGTGAAGGCCCTGCGCGGTATCGACCCGGCGCCGCCCGCCGACCGGCACCCGCGGCGGGTCTGGTACGCGTCCTACGGGTCCAACACGCATCTGGATCGGCTCGCCGCCTACCTCCGGGGCGGGTGCCCGCCCGGCGCCGCGCGGGAGTACCCGGGGTGCCGCGACCCCGCCATGCCGGCCAGGTCGGTCCCGGTGGAACTCACCGGCGCGATGTACTTCGCCACCGAGTCGCGCGTGTGGGGAGGCGGCCGGGCCTTCTACGACCCGGGGGTGAGCGGGCGGGTGCTGGCCAGAGCCCATCTGGTGACCACCGGTCAGTTCGCCGACATCGCCGCCCAGGAGATGGACCGGGCACCGGGAGCCGACCTGGACCTGGCGGACGTGCTCACCCGGGGGCGGGCCGTGCTGGGCGCGGGCCGCTACGAAACGCTCGTCTGCGCCGGCCGGCTGGACGGCCTGCCCGTACTGACCTTCACGGCGCCCTGGGGGATGGGCGACGTGGGATGGGTCCCCCCGTCCGCCGCCTACGTGCGGTTCCTGGCCGCGGGCCTGCTGTCGGCCGGGGCGTGGGACCTCGAGGCGGTCGCCGCCTACCTCGCGGCCTGCCCCGGTGCGGCCGGCCACTGGTCGGTGCCGGGTATCACCGAACTGCTGGGCGAGGGGGCGTGAGGCGGGTCGCCGGGGACGTGTCCGCGCCGCGCGGGCCGGCGCTGCCCCTCGTACGCGGAGAGGGCGAACTGGGTGATGGCGGCCATGCCCTCGTTTCCGTATACCCGTTCGAAAATGGAAAGGGGGCGCGTGTGCGGCGCGCCGGGGATGTGCGCGGAGTGGGAGATGTGACGGAGCGCCTCATCGCTTGGGGCGCTTGAGCCGGAGCCGGTTGGCCCGTCCCGCGTCGGGGTGGAAGGGATGCGCAGGGGTTTATCGACTTGTCCTCACGCTTGAGGGGGAATCGGGATGTCCGGGGTGGTTCGCCGGGATCGGGTGGGCAAGTCTGATCTCGTGACGTCGTGCACAGTACTGAGGCGGTCGGCCAACTGCCTTGGGGAACAGTCTGGTTCACGTGCCTGAGCGCCGCGGCCACGAGCCGGTGCGCATCTTCCCGGAGGAGCAACATGGCAAGTATCCGTACCGCCCGCACCCTCGCAGCGGTATCCGTCGGCTTCTCTCCGCTGTGGTGAGCTGAGGAGCCGGGGACGGCGCGGCTGTCCGGCCCGGCTCCTCAGTCTGTGTGGGTTTGCTTCATGGGGTTGTTTCGCGTCTGCGCGGCGGTGCTTCGGCACCGCCGCGCAGACGTGTGACCGGACGAACGGGCGGACGGACGCAGACGCGGCCAGGCGACCGGGCCGCCCGTCGGGGCCGGGTGGCCGGGCCGCCCGTCGGGGCCCGGTGGCCGGGTCTCAGGGGCGAACCCCCAGTGGCCCTCATCCCCTCGTCCACCCACAGGAGGTGCGGCAAGCCCCACCCCTACAACCTGAGGCGGACCCGGCTTCGGGACCTGGGGCCGATCCGGTGAAGCTCTCATGCTCCTAGCGTGGAGCCATGACCACACCCGTCTGCACCAGCGCTTCGGAGGCCGCCGCGGCAGCGACGCTGACCCTCTCGTATCCGTCGTTCGCGTCGTACGTCAGGGCCCGCCAGCCGGTGCTGCTGCGTACCGCCCGGTCGCTGACCGCGAACCCGAGCGACGCGGAGGACCTGTTGCAGACCGCGCTCACCAAGACGTACGCCGCCTGGGAGCGCATCGAGGACCACCGCGCGCTCGACGGCTACGTGCGCCGCGCGCTGCTGAACACCCGGACCTCGCAGTGGCGCAAGCGCAAGGTCGACGAGTTCGCCTGCGACGAGCTGCCGGAGCCGGAGCCCGTACCCGGCGGTGACGACCCGGCCGAGCGGCAGGCCCTGCGCGACGCGATGTGGCGGGCGGTCATGCGGCTGCCCGCCCGGCAGCGGGCGATGGTCGTCCTGCGCTACTACGAGGATCTCAGCGAGGCACAGACGGCCGCCGTGCTCGGCGTCTCCGTCGGCACGGTGAAGTCGGCGGTGTCGCGGGCGCTGGGCAAGCTGCGGGAGGATCCGGAGCTGATCGTGTCCGGACCGTGAGGTGATCGATCATCCGCTCCTAGTGACATACCGCGTGGTATGTGCGCAGAATCAGCGCAACCCTTGCCGCCGCGTAGGCAATGTCGCCCCGGGAGGATGCCGTGCTGAGCACCATGCAGGACGTACCGCTGCTGATCTCGAGGATCCTGACGCACGGGTCGACGATCCACGGCACCTCACAGGTGACCACCTGGACCGGTGAGGACGAGCCGCACCGTCGCTCCTTCGCGGAGATCGGCGCCCGCGCGGCCCAGCTGGCGCACGCCCTGCGCGCGGACCTCCAGGTCACCGGCGACGAGCGGGTGGCGACCCTGATGTGGAACAACGCCGAGCACGTCGAGGCGTACTTCGCCATCCCCTCCATGGGTGCCGTGCTCCACACCCTCAACCTCCGCCTGCCACCGGAGCAGCTTGCCTGGATCGTGAACCACGCGGCCGACCGGGTCGTGATCGTCAACGGCTCCCTGATCCCGCTGCTGGCCCCGCTGCTGCCCCACCTGAAGACGGTCGAGCACGTCGTCGTCTCCGGCCCGGGTGACCGCTCCCCGCTGGACGGCGCCCCGGTCCGGGTGCACGAGTACGAGGAGCTGATCGCCGGGAAGCCGACGGCGTACGACTGGCCCGAGCTGGACGAGCGCGCGGCCGCCGCGATGTGCTACACCTCCGGCACCACCGGCGACCCCAAGGGCGTGGTCTACAGCCACCGTTCCATCTACCTGCACTCCATGCAGGTCAACATGACCCAGTCGATGGGCCTGACCGACGCGGACACGTCGCTGGTCGTCGTGCCCCAGTTCCACGTGAACGCGTGGGGCCTGCCGCACGCCACCTTCATGTCCGGCGTGAACATGCTCATGCCGGACCGGTTCCTCCAGCCCGCGCCGCTCGCCGAGATGATCGAGAGCGAGAGGCCCACGCACGCCGCCGCCGTCCCCACCATCTGGCAGGGACTGCTCGCCGAGCTGACCGCCAAGCCGCGCGACGTCTCCTTCCTCTCCCAGGTCACCATCGGCGGCTCCGCCTGCCCGCCCTCCCTGATGGAGGCGTTCGACCGGCTGGGCATGCGGGTCTGCCACGCCTGGGGCATGACGGAGACGTCCCCGCTCGGCACGATCGCCCGTCCGCCGGCCCACGCGGTCGGCACGGAGGCGGAGTTCGGCTACCGCCGCACCCAGGGCCGCTTCCCGGCCGGCGTCGAGGCCCGCCTCACCGGCCCCGGCGGCGAACGCCTGCCCTGGGACGGCGAGTCGGCGGGTGAGCTGGAGGTCCGCGGCCCCTGGATCGCCGGCGCCTACTACAACGGCCCCGGCGCCGAACCGCTGCGCCCGGCCGACAAGTTCAGCGAGGACGGCTGGCTCAAGACGGGCGACGTCGGGACGATCTCCCCGGACGGCTATCTCACCCTCACCGACCGGGCCAAGGACGTCATCAAGTCCGGCGGCGAGTGGATCTCGTCGGTCGAGCTGGAGAACGCCCTGATGGCCCACCCCGAGGTCGCCGAGGCCGCCGTCGTGGCCGTCCCCGACGACAAGTGGGGCGAGCGCCCGCTGGCCACCGTCGTCCTCAAGGAGGGCGCCACCGCCGACTTCGCCGCTCTGCGCGCCTTCCTCGCCGAGGAGGGCAAGATCGCCAAGTGGCAGCTCCCGGAGCGCTGGGCGGTCATCGAGACGGTGCCGAAGACGAGCGTCGGCAAGTTCGACAAGAAGGTGCTGCGCAGGCGGTACGCCGAGGGGCAGCTGGACGTCACCCGGCTCTGACGGCCTCTCGGCCCTGCCCGCCCCCGGCCGGGCCCACGCCGCTGTCCGTCATCGCGCCTTCGGCTCCTCGCCTACGTCACCTGCCTACGACGCCGCGCCTTCGACGCGCCGCGGGCGGGCGCGCCTCACCGCCGTACGGCGGCGAGGCGGGCGGGGACCGGGCCCGTCCGGGCGGCGGCGAGCGCGCCGCCCGCGAGCCCGGCGTGATCCAAACGGGGACCCTAGTTGGTGCCGATCCGGGCCAGCAGGTCCACGATGCGCGACTGCACCTCGGTGCTGGTGGACCGCTCCGCGAGGAACAGCACCGTCTCCCCCGAGGCCAGGCGCGGCAGGTCGGCCTGGTCGACGGCGGCCGTGTAGACGACCAGCGGGGTGCGGTTGAGCTGCCCGTTCGCGCGCAGCCAGTCCACGATCCCGGCCTGGCGCCGGTGCACCTGCATCAGGTCCATCACGACCAGGTTCGGCCGGAACCGCGTCGCCAGTGCCACCGCGTCGGCGTCGCTCGCGGCACGCGCCACATGCATCCCGCGCCGCTCCAGCGTCGCGGTCAGCGCCAGCGCGATCTCCGGGTGCTCCTCGATGAGCAGCACGCGCGGCGGGTGCTGCTCGCTGTCACGCGGGGCGAGCGCCTTCAGCAGCACCGCGGGATCGGCGCCGTAGGCGGCGTCCCGCGACGCCTGCCCGAGCCCGGCCGTGACCAGCACCGGCACCTCGGCCGCCACCGCGGCCTGCCGCAGCGACTGGAGCGCCGTGCGGGTGATCGGCCCGGTCAGCGGGTCGACGAACAGCGCGGCGGGGAAGGCCGCGATCTGCGCGTCGACCTCCTCGCGCGAGTGCACGATCACCGGCCGGTAGCCGCGGTCGCTCAGCGCCTGCTGCGTGGACACGTCCGGGGCGGGCCACACCAGCAGCCGGCGCGGGTTGTCCAGCGGCTCCGGCGGCAGTTCGTCGTCCAGCGGCTGCGGACGCGGGGTGTCCGCCACCTCGACGGCCCCGCCGGGACCGTCCAGCGGCTCGGGCCCCTCGGCGGCGTTCTCGTCGGGCGCTCCTATGGCGTACGACCGTCCGGCGCCCTCAGTGGCCTGCGCGAGCCGGGGCGGCTGGCCGGCCGGCGCCGGGGTGGCCGGCTGCGGCTGTCCCGGCGTACGCGGCTGCTCGGCCGCCGGGTGCGGCCGGGCACCCTGCTCCGGCCGGGCGGCGGCCGGGTCGGGCGGCGTCCCCAGCTTCCGGCGACGGCCCGAACCGCCCGGGTGGTGCGGCGCGGGCGTGGCCGAGGGCTGCTGCACCTGGGCGGCCTGCCGGGTGAAGGGCACGCCCTGGCCCAGCGTGCGCACGCTGATCGCCCGTCCCTGCGTCGAGTTCGGGTCCACCGGAACCGCCGCCTCCGCGGGCAGCGGCTGCGCGGGCCTGGGGCTCTCCGGCGGCAGCGGGGCCGTCCCCGGGGCGGACGCACCCTGCGCGGGTGCCGGCGCGGCCGGCGGTACGGGGGCGACGCTCGTCCGGGGCGCCTCCGGGGCGGTGCCGGGCGGCACCGGGGCGGAGGCGCCGTGCGCGGGTACGGCGTTCGCGGCGCCGTCCGGCGGCACGGGGGTACCGGGGGCCGGGGTCTCGTCGGCGACGACGGGCCACGGCTGCGGAGCGGGGGCGGCCTGCGCGGCGGCGGCTGCCTCGTCCGGCGCACCCTGGGGAGGCTGGGACGCGGAGCGGGGCTGCGGCTGCGGCCGGCCGAGGGTGCCGGTCTGCTGGGCGGGCGGCGGCCCGGCCTGCCCGGCCTGCCCGGTCGCGTTCCGCGCGGCGGGGGCGGCGGCGCCCTGCGGCTGGGCCTGCCCGGCGGGCGGCTCCTCCTGAGCCTGCTGCCCCGCCTGGCCGGGCACCGGCGCCGTGACTGGAGCCGTGGCCGGCGTCGCGACCGGTTCCGAAGCCGGGACCCGAGCCGGAACCTGCCCCGGAACGCGACCCGGCACCTGCCCGGGAACCTGGGCGGCGGCCTGTCCCGGAACCCGGGCGGCGGCCTGCCTTGGAGACCGCCCCGGAACCTGGGCCGGGATCTGCCCCGTGGCGTCGCCCGTGGCCTGGTCCGTCGTCTGTGCGGCACCGCCCTGAGCCGCCCGCGGAGCCCCCGTCCGGCCGGGTACGGCAGCGGCCTGCGGATCCTGGACCGGGGCGGTCTGAGCGGGCACGCCGCTCCCCGGGCCCGCCACCGGCACGCCCCGACCGGCGGTGTCCTGGGCCGGAACGCTCTGCGCGGGAACCGGAACGCCCTGGCCCCCGCCCTGGCCCTGCGTCCCGGCCGGCGGGACGGCCGGAGCCGGTGCGTCCGGGGGCATGGCCACGGGCCGGCGACGGCGGCCGGTCGAATCGGTCACCGGATGCGGCACCGGCGGGACGTGCCCGGTGGACTGATCAAGCGGTACGGCGTCATGCCCCCCGTCACCGGTCTCGCCGCCGGAGGCCACCGCCCCGGAAGCCACCGCACCGGCCGTATTCGTGCCGGCCGCACCGGCGGCGTCGGTACCGTGCGCCGGCCGGTGTCCCTGGGCCTGAGCGGGGATGTCGGCCCCCGGCGTCGCGTCCCGCGCGGGAAGGTCCGGCGCCGCCGGCCCACCCGCGCCTGCCGGAACAGGCCCAGGAGAGCCGTGCGGTGCCGGCGGCGTCTGTGGCATGTGCGGCGCGTGCGGCAGCCCGGCCTCCGAAGCTCCCGGGGCTTCCACCGGCCCGGGTCCGCCCGTGACTCCGGCGACCGGGTGGGCCGTACCGGCGGGCCGGTCCGCCTCGGCGGGCGGCAGGGCGAACACCTGGCGAGGTCCGGCCTCCTGCGCGGCGGCGCGTTCGGCCGCCGAGGCCAGTGCGCGCCGTCGGCGTCCGGTCGGCCGGGACGCGTCGCCCGGGGCGGACGGGTCCGCCTCACCGGACGGCGCGGGCAGCGCCGGCGGCAGTGCGTGCTGGTCGTCGGCGGCACGCCGGGCCCGTCGTCCGGTCGGGGCGGGAACGCCCTGCGGCGGCACGGTGCCGCCCAGTCCGGTGCCCGATGCCGCGGTCCCCGCGGCATGCTCGGCGGCCGTGACGACGGCGCCCTCGGCCACGCCGGCACCCGGCCCCGCGGCCGCGTCCTCGGCGGGTCGCCGACGGCGGCGCCCGGTGCCCCCGGGCATCTCACCCGGCGCCGGCGCGGCCGGTGCCGGTACGGGCGCGGGCGCCTCGGCCGCGCGCCTCCTGCGGCGTCCGGTCGGGGTGCCCCCTTCTCCCTCGGCGCCGGGAACGCCGGAACCGTCCGTGTCACCGACCGGGCCCGCGAGGTCGCTCTCCAGGAACGCGTCGACGCGCCGCGCCCGCCGCCGCCCGCCGCCGGCGGTCCGCTCCGCCAGGCCGCCCGCCTCGGCGACCGGGGCCTGGGCCGCCGGCGCCAGCGCGGGCCGCGCCTCACCGGCCGCGCCCCCGGCGGACTCGCCGGCCGGGCCCAACTCCGCACCGGTCTCCGGGGCGGGTACCGCGGCCTCCGCGGCGGGCCCGGCCTCGGCGGCGACGGCCCCCGCCCCGGCCCCGATCGGTACTTCCAGCACGTACGCGCTGCCGCTCATGCCCGGCACCTCGTGCGTCTGCAACACGCCGCCGTGGGCGCGCACGATGCCGCGCACGATGGGCTCGTGCACCGGGTCTCCCCCGGCGTACGGCCCGCGCACCTCGATCCGTACGACCTCGCCGCGCTGCGCCGCCGCCACCACGACGGTGCTGTCCATGTAACCGCCCGCCGACACGGGCGCGTTGCCGGTCGCGTCGACCCCGGCCACATCGGCGACGAGATGCGCCAGCGCGGTCGCCAGCAGCCGGGGATCGACCTCGGCCTCGATGGGCGGCGCGTGCACGGCGAACTGCACCCGCCCCGGCCCGACCAGCTCGACGGCCCCGTCGACACCGGCGGCGACGACGGCGTCCAGCATCACCTTCGTACGGGAGACGCCCTCGGTGCCGGTGTCGAGCCGCTGGTAGCCGAGGACGTTGTCGATGAGCGTGGTGATCCGCGAATAGCCGGCCGACAGGTGGTGGAGCACCTGGTTGGCCTCGGGCCACAGCTGCCCGGCGTCGTCCGCGGCCAGCGCCGACAGTTCGCGGCGCAGCTCCTCCAGGGGCCCGCGCAGGGACTGCCCGAGCAGCGTCAGCAGCTGCTCGTGCCGGGCGGCGAGCGCCTCGTACCGGTCCTTCTCGCGCTCGCCGAGCGCGGCGTAGCGCTCCTCGCCCGCGGCGAGCTCCTCCGCGTGCTTCTCCTGGAGCTCCTCCAGCTCGGTGACGTGCTTCTGGCGCAGCGCGGTGAGCTCGGAGGCGTGCTCCTCGGCGATCCGCTCCAGTTCCTCGGCGTGCCGTCGCTCGGCGTCCTCCCGCTCCTTCACGAGCGCCTCGTAGGGCCGCCGGTCGGTGAAGGTCATCACGGCGCCGACGAGCTGGTCGCCGTCCCGCACGGGGGCGGTCGTCAGGTCGACCGGCACCTTGTCGCCGTTCTTGGCGTACACGACCTGCCCGCGCACCCGGTGCTTGCGCCCGGAGCGCAGGGTGTCCGCGAGCGGGGACTCGTCGTACGGGAAGGGGGAGCCGTCGGCGCGGGAGTGCAGGATGAGGGTGTGCAGCTCGCGTCCGCCGAGTTCGCCGGCCCGGTAGCCCAGTATCTGGGCGGCGGCGGGGTTGACCAGCACGATCCGCCCGTCGGTGTCCGTCCCGACGACGCCCTCGGAGGCGGCCCGCAGGATCATCTCGGTCTGCCGCTGCGAGCGCGCGAGCTCGGCCTCGGTGTCGACGGTGCCGGACAGGTCGCGGACGACGAGCATCAGCAGTTCGTCGCCGATGTAGCCGTAACCGTCGTACGCCTGCTGCCCGTTCTCCAGGTTGGCGCTGGTGACCTCGACGGGGAACTCGGTGCCGTCGGTGCGGCGGGCGACCATCCGGGTCGGCTTGGTCCGGGCCCGCGGGTCGATGTGGTCCGGCCGCCGCATGGAGCCGGGGATGAGCTTGGAGTCGAACTGGGGCAGCAGGTCCAGCAGCCCGCGCCCGACCAGCGCGGTCCCTGGCGCCTCGAAGGTCTCCAGGGCGATGGTGTTCGCGTTGACGACGGTCCCGTTGGCGTTGACCAGCACCAACGCGTCCGGCAGAGCGTCCAGTATGGCTGCGAGGCGAGCAGCGCCTCGGGATGGCCTGCTGCTCACGAGTCGCTTCCTCCCTGTTACCGCACCTTGCCGACCGCGTGGGCCATCTTGCCAACCTGCCCGCAGCGTGTCACGCGAGGGAGTCTAAGGGCTGGGGCCGTGCGCGCGGCGCCGGATGGGACGGAGGTCGCACGGCGAAGTGACGTAGAACGTGTGACCGATTGGTGCCCGGTTGGGGTCGGATACGGCCGGGATGGCCTGATCCGGCGGGCAGCCGGGGGACCGGGCGGGCCGGGGGCAGGCGGACTGGCGGGCAGCCGGGCCCGCGGGCCGACCGGGCTGGCCGGCCCGCGGCGACCGGGTCACGGGGACGCCGGCGCCCCGAGGTCCGGAAGGAGCGGCACCATACGGTCCCAGCGGGCGATCGCGCAGCCGTCGCGCCGGTCGTACCTCGCGTCGACGGGGCGCCCGGCCCAGACGCCGGTGACCCGCGCGGTGGCGGGGCCGCCGTACTGCATGGTGCACACGCCGCCGCGCCCCGCCGGCGCGAAGGCGTCCTGCCCCCAGCGGGTGTTCCGCTCGACCGCGGCGCACGCCCCCTCGGGATCGGGGTGGCTGCCGCCGCCCGGGTGGCAGGAGAGCTGGAACGTCCCGTCCCGGCCCCGGCCCGCGTTCCGGACGGTGACGGTCAGATGGTCCCCGCTGTGGTGCGCCACGGGCCGGGTGACCTGCGTGGCGGCTGGGGCTGCGGTGACCGGTGAGGCGTAGGCGGTCGAGGGCCCGGCGGCCAGGGAGGCGGCCGCGGTGAGGGAGGAGGCGGCGGTGACGAGCAGCCGCCGCAGCACGGGGCGGGGGCGGCGGGTCTGGGGCCGGGGCGGGGCCTGGCGGCCGGCCCGGCGGGCGAACTGCGAGATGACCTGCGACATGCCCTGACTAACGCCCCACGCCCGGCGATGTTGCGGCCCCCGCCCGTGCGTCCCGCCGCCCGGACGGCCGTCCTCCGGCCCGCGGACACGCCCCGCCCCGGCCCGCGCGTATCCCCTTTGCCCTGCGGCCTGCCCGCCTAGTACCGTGGGGGTCGATTGGTGACAGCACGCTCGACTGTGTCATCATCGGCACGCACCACCCGCACTCGCGCGCGGGATGTCGTGTAAGGAGGCGTCGCCTAGTCCGGTCTATGGCGCCGCACTGCTAATGCGGTTTGGGCCTTAAAGCCCATCGAGGGTTCAAATCCCTCCGCCTCCGCACATGATCACCGAAGCCCCGGCCCACCCGGCCGGGGCTTCGGTGCGTGTACGCCCCCTCGCGTGGATCACCACCTCTCCCCCCCGACTTTCGGCCGAACTGTTGCGCGGCTCACATGGGCGAGGTGCGGGCGCAGCGGGTGCCCTGGGGTGTGTTTCCGCAGGTCAGAGGCGGTGAGGTCAGTGGATTTCACATGACGGCGGCAGTCATGTAATGTTCTTCCTGTCGCCGCGAGCGGGCCGAAAGGAACGGGAGCGGCGGAGAGAAAAATGAACAAGCACTCGTAGCTTAACGGATAGAGCATCTGACTACGGATCAGAAGGTTGCAGGTTCGAATCCTGCCGAGTGCACACAGGTGAGAGGCCCCGGAGAGATCCGGGGCCTCTTGCGTTTCAGGGGCGTACAGCAGCGAAGTACAGCAACGGCGTCAGCCGGCGCCGCCCATGGCGTCGGACAGCTTGCCGAGCGCGGCCCGCACCTCTTCCTCGCTGGCTTCGGCGTAGACCTCCATCGTCATGGCGATCTGCGAGTGCCGCAGGATTCGCTGCGCGACCTTGGGGTGGACCTTCAGGGCGACGAGGAGCGAGCTGCACGTGTGCCGGGTGTTCCGGAGCGGGATCACCCGGAGGTCGGCGCGCCGGGCCCGCAGGGCGAACATGCGGGTGAGGTTGCCCGGCTCGATCGGCGTCCCGTACTTCGTGGTGAAGACCAGCCCCCGCGTGTCCTGCCACAGCTCACCGGCCGCCTTCCGGTCCCCGGTCTGCTGGGCACGGCGCATCCGGAGCGCCCGAAGGCAGAATTCGGGGAGTGGAAGGAAGTCGTCGGACTCCTCCGTCTTGGTCTCCCGGTGCAGGATCTGTCGACCCGCACGCTGGATCTGCTGATCCACGTACAGCTCACCGGTGTCGAAGTCGATCGACTTCCAGGTCAGGCCCAAGACCTCACCGCGTCGCAGACCGAGGCAGAGGACGAGGACCCAGGCGGCGAAGAGCGGATCTTCGCGAGCGAGGGAGTCGGCGAGGAAGCGCCCGGCTTCCACCACCGACCAGGGCTTGATCCGGCGCCGCCGAGGCTTGGGCACTTTGTCCAAGGCGGCTCGCTCCGCTCACCGCGCGCGGCCCGACCCCCGGCCGGGCCTGCGCTCCTGTCTCCGCCCCGCTCCAGCCCGGCCGGCGCCCGTGCCGCGCGCACAGCAATCAGCCGCTTGCCGTCAGAGAAGGGGTACGTCGTGGCTGGGGCGGTCGGCTCCACGGCTTTAGGCAGCCACTTTGGCGCGAGCCTCGCAGATCATGGCCCCAACGTCGTGCTTTAGCGGGCAGGTCCACAGACTGCCCGACGCGCCGGAAGCTTACGGGGCCATGATCACTCGCGCCAAAGCAGCTCCAGCCCAAAGCCGTTCCGCCGACCTAAGGAGTGCAGGACCCTGCACCGTTGCTGCGTGACAAATGTCACATGAAAAGGCGCCCCCTCGCGCGCCGAGCGTGGCGCCAGACAAAGAGTTTTGTGATGTGACTGGAGTCACAGTCTCGTGTAATGGAGCGGCTTGAGCTGCGCTTTTGTACCGCATGTGGAGCTGAGTCGCACGACAGGGCCGAGACGCTACCGGACCGACCAGACACTGAGCCCCACCACGTGCGCTGTCGCGTATGTGGTGCAAGTCGCTGTCGAAGAGGACGCCTAACGGACTCGGTAACTTGGTCACCAGGCACCCGAAGTCGGAAACGACAAAGGGAAGTTCAGGTCCATGCTTGGCGGCTGACCTGGAACTTCCCTGTCGCGTCCGTACTCCGCTTGCTCCCCTGAATCTCTCGACAAGACACATGGAGACCGAAGTACATGACCGCTACCGACCGTACCCCAGATCCGACGGCGCGCAGCACGAAGATCCTTGCCTGGGTGCAGGCGACGACGATCACTGCTTGTCTGATCTTGACTGTGGGCATCGGTCTTTACGGACCACTCCCCTTGGCGCTGGCCATCGCTGGCATCGGCTCAGCGACCGTGGGCGGGATCCAAGTGACGGTGCACATTCGGAGATAGCCAGGCGATCGCGAGGCAGTACAGCAGCGAAGTACCGCAACCGCAGCAACCAACCCCGCCCAGCAGCGACCGCGGAAGGCCGAAGCGCAACCTGTATGACCGTCGTCGACCGATCTCGCTAGAGCTACGGATCAGAAGGTTGCAGGTTCGAATCCTGCCGAGTGCACAGCAGACCAGAGGCCCTGTGGAGCGTTCCACAGGGCCTCTGGCTTTTGCCTTGACGGCAGTGTTTGACGGCAACCGCCTCAGAGGGCGGTTCGGGAGTTGATCAGACGGCTACGAGCGCGCCCGTCGTGCCGTCGTCATCGTCCGAATCGTTGCCGTCACCCCTCAGTGCATCCCCGACGCGATCGAATGCCGAGCGCTGCGAGTCAAGCCGGACGAAGGTGTAAATGTCCATGGTCACGCGGATGGAGCTGTGGCCGAGGACTTCCATGATCATCCGGGCATCCGCGCCCTGTTCGTGGAGCAGAGACGCGCAGGTGTGGCGCAGGTCATGGAAGCGGACCTTACGGACTCCGGCGCGAGCGCACAGCGCCTCGAAGGACCGGTTGAGGTTGCGCGGCTCGATGGGCGTCCCGTTCTTCGTGGTGAAGACGAGGCCCTGACCTGTCCCCTTCCAGTTGGCACCGGCCGCCTTCCGGTCGGCTATCTGCTGCGCGCGCTGGGCACGGAGCGCCGTCACGCATTCGGCCGGCAGAGCCACGCGGCGGGCCGAGCGCTGAGTCTTCGGCGCGACGATCAGCAGTTCGCCGCCGACCCGCTGTAGGGCCTGCCGGACGGTGAGGACACCTTCATGAAGATCCACGTCCGACCAGCGCAGCCCCAGCAGCTCACCCCGACGCAGGCCGACGCGGACCGCCAGCTCGTAGACGGCCCACAGCCGGTTGTCACGGGCCGCCGCCAGGAGCTGACGCCCTTCCTTGGCGGTGAGCGGTTCGATCTCGCGCTTCGTTCCCATGCTCAGCTCCACGTTCCGGGCGATGTTGCGCGGCAGCTCGTCTTCCCGCACGGCGTGCTGCAGGGCACAGCAGCGCCGCTTGTGCTCCGGCCGCTTCTTGTCCTTGCCCTGCGCACAGCACTGGCAGGTGGCGGCCGTCTTGGCCAGGAAGGCCCGGATGTCGCGGCCGGTGAGCCGGGCCAGCTTCTTCCTGCCGAACTCGGGCGTGACGTAGTTGCGGACGAGCGATTCGTAATTGACGTACGTCGTCCGGCGCACCTTGCCCTGGGCGACGTTCACCAGCCAGTACGTCAGGTACTCGGCGGTGGTCATCTTGCTGGTGGCGACCGGCAACCCGTTGAGGGAGTCAGCCTTGAGCTTGGTCAGCTTCTCGTGTGCCTCGTCCCAGGTCTTGCCGTAGACGCTGCGCCGCTTGTAGGTGCCGTCCGTCGTCAGAACGTAGGCACTGCCTTCCCAACGGCCGTCCTTCCGCTGGTAGATGGTGCCCTCGTTGTTGGCGTTCTTCTTCGGCTTGGCCATCAGGCGGCTTCCTGCTCGGTGCGGAGGGATACGTAGGTGTCCAAGGCGGCTTCGCTGATACGGCGGCAGCGGCCGATCTTGAAGGAGGCGAGTTCGCGGGAGCGGATCAGGTCGTGGACCTTCCAGCGGCTGATGCCGAGACGTTCCGCGACCTGGTCCACGGTGAGCACGGCCGTCTTCATGCGGGCACAAGTCCTTCCTGCTTGAGGCGTTGGGTGTGGGCGATGTCGTGGCGGACCTGGGCGGCGAGGAGTTCTTCGCCGGGGCGGTAGCCGCTGCTGAGGTAGGTCCAGGACGAGGTGGTGACGAGGGTGGTCTCGTCGGTGGTGGGCAGGTCGGCGCGGGCGCGGGCGGCTTCGGCCTGGGCGAGACGCCAGGCACGGCGTACGTCGCGGAGGGCGCCGAGGGTGGTGGAGTAGGCGCGGGACTTGCTGGAGAAGTGGCCGCGGAAGCCGAGCATGTGCGCCCACTTCCAGAGCTTGAGGCCGGCGAACTCCGGAAGGTGCCCGAGCGCCCAGGCGGTACGGATCATCTGCCGTACGTGCTGCTGGACGGGTAGGGCCTTGATGGGTTCGGCCTGCCCGGTGCCGTCACAGTCGGGGCACCGGTCGTGGAAGCCGTCGGGGCCGCGCACGTGACCGCGTCCCTGGCACGGACGGCACATGAGGGTGCGGTCCACAGTGCCCGACCCTTCGGCGCTCTTCGTCGCGTACTTGGCGACGTACCCGGCGACCTTGGCGTCTGTGTACTCGGCAACCCGTGCGTCGGTGAGTTCACCGTCGCCGAGGGCCGAGATGGGGTCGACTTTGAACCGTTCGCCCCAGGCGATGACGCGTTCGCCGATGGCATCGGACTCGACGGTGAGCCGGGCACGTTCCCGGGCCATGCGCACCGCGGCCGTGAGGGCATCGAAGGTGGCCCAGGGCGGGGGCGGGGTGGTGTGGCCGTCGGGTCCGTCGAAGCGGATCACGGCGTGGAAGTGGACCAAGCCGCGCTTCTGGTACTCGGCGACCTTGGCGAAGGAGACGCGGAGAGCGGCGTGCAGTGCCTTCTGCGTCATACCCAGGTGTTCGGCCAGGGCGCGGCGTAGGTAGGTGGTGAAGCGTGCCCAGAGCTGCCCGGCGTGGGCGTTCCAGAGCACGGCGCCCGCGTAGTCGTAGGTGGTCGGGTCCAGCGGGGTGCCGAGTTCCGGTGCCTCTTCGGTGTGGGTGGTGCCGCAGGCGCAGGGGCGGGGCTGACCTGCGTCGGTGTTGGTGCGGTTGTGGACCGGGCCGAAGGAAGGGGCGGTAAGGGTGACGAAGGCGCGGGGGTGGTCGCGGACGGTTTCGGCGACGTTCTTTCCGCCGGAGAGTCCGGCCTTGATCAGGTGGTACGTGTCGGCGGCGTACACCCGCGAGCAGGCGGGGCAGCGGGAGGCGCGACGGTTGCCGCAGGTGGTCAGCAGGCGTCCGGACGGTTCGTCCTCGGAGCGGTAGGAGCGAACCACTTCTTTGCTGGCGGGGTCGGTGGTGATCGACCAGCCGTGGAGGTTGACGGGGTGGGTGTAGCCGCGCAGGTTGCGGACCTGTTCGGTGACGCGGTCGAAGTCGTGAGTGTTGGCCAGCTCGATCAGGTCCCGGAGGCTGGGGCTGATGACGTGCCGCAGGTCGAGGGGGCGGCGCATGAGTGGCGAGGACTCCTCTCGGGCGCGAGGGTGAGACCTGCGGGCAGCAGCGAACAGTGCGCTCGGGCTGCTGCCCGCAGGCATGACGGAGGGGGGCCCAGCGGTGGGCGAGGGTGGGAGATGGCCGGGATGCCGGCGGGGAGGGCGCGGCCCTACAGGGCTGCGTGGAGGGCGGTGGCCATCGGCAGGCCGATGCCAAGTCGCCTCTTGAGCTGGACCGCTGTGATGGGCTCGCCGTGCTCGGCGTGGTGGGACGCGGCGATGGAGCGTGCTTCGGCGAGCAGCGGCTCAGGCACCTTGACCCCAGGCACAGACACAGGTGAGGGCATGGGGACCGAGGCGGTGGGCGGAGCGAGCGGAGCCGGGGCGGGAACCGGTTCGGGCGTGACGGCCGGGGACGAGATCGAGGCGGGCACCGGATCCGCGGAGGTCGGAGCAGGGACTTCGGCCGGTTCGGTCTCGGCGGCCGGTGTCGGGGTGATCGCGTCGACAGCGGCCCCGTGGAAGGAGCGCAGGAGCTGGGGGCCGACCGCTCCCCAACCGAGGAGCAGCAGGGGTGCCACGGCGTCCACGGCGGCGCGGCCGTAGTGTCCGGCGATGATGGGTTCGGCGATGTTGAGGGCCAGGGTCAGCAGGCCGGAGACGTGCATCAGCCGGGTGGCCGCCGTCATCTGCTCGGGCGGGACGCCGCGCAGGGAGAGATAGCGCAGGGCGACCAGGAGACCGACCACGGACAGGTCGACCATGGGGGCGATCAGGGGCGCGATGGGGGCGGGGACGCCCAGGCGCAGGGCCAGGGTCCATACGTTGCCGAAGGAGAAGACGAACGCGAGCGCGGCGATGATGCCCATGACCACGGTCACGGTGCGCTGAGTGATCCGGTCCTCTGTCATGTGTGTTCACCTCCTTCCGGGTCTGACGGTGAGCGGTCAGGCCAACGGATCACGCGGCAAGCGGCGGAACGGCGTCGTCGTACGAGTCGTCCTTCATGAGGTCGATGCCGGGGAGTTGGGCGGCGAGCAGGTCGGCCGGGTCAGCGGTGAGGTGAGCCGTCCGAGCGGCGATGCCGGCGGAATCGGCTTCGCTGACGTACGGCGTCCGCACGCGGGTGAAACCTTTCTGCCCCTGGGTCTTCATGACCGCGACGCCCACGTACGCCGGTTCCTGCAACACGGTCGGGTTGGCGTCGGGCCACAGCCTGATGTCGTCACCGAGGGCAGCCACGGCAGCCTCGATGGTCTTCTGCGCGAAGGACAGACCGACCGGGCACACATCGCGGATGAAGGTGGGGATCGCGTCCCCGGTGGTCTTCTGGGAGGGATGACGATCATGCCCACCGAGCGCCCCATCTTCACCAGTTCCTCCAGGAGGCGGGCGTTCTGAGCCGCCAGGGCCGCGAGCTGCTTCGACTCCTTGTCGGAACCCTTGTGATCGCGGACGAAGGTGTGCGCCTCATCCACAGCCGACCGTGCGCCAGGCGCGATCACTCCCCCCAACCGCTCGCCGATTCAGAGCCGCAGGGTCCGCGAATCACAGGTCGCGCCGTGTTGCCCGGCCGTGTCACCAACGCCCAGGCAGGATCGGGGCGTGGGCCGCGACGCACGAAAGAAGCGTGGCTGAGGCCGGTACGGGGTTGCTGGAGACACACGTGACGGGTGCTCGTTCGGCGTACCCACCGTCGTGGTCGACTTTCGGTGGCTCATGTCAAGGCCCCTCTCCAGTGCAGTGACCAAGGAGCCGGGAGTGCGGCGGCGCCCGCATCCGAGCGCGCCAACCGCCCCGGTACCATCGGCATCGGGGTCCTGATCAGGGCTTCCGCGACCGGACCACCCGGAATGCTGTCCAGGCTGAGGGGTGGTCCGGTCTCTGGATGACCGGCTGGGCCGGCCAGTCGGCCGTGGCCTCGATGGGGTATCCGACCTTCACGGCGTAGTGGCCACGATGGCTCTCGACCTCCCAGACCATGGAGCCCCGGCGATCGAGGACCAGGCGCTGAGCCGTGGGCATGAGTGCGTCGAGCACGACGATCGGCAGTTCGGGGGGTGTCCCGGACAACGTCTGTTCTCCTTCCGGGCGACGCGGCCGACGCCGTGTCCGAGGCCGGCCGCGTCGCTGGTGTCGTGTCCCTACGCCTGACCGTACGGACGGCCGCAGTCCGCGTCGCACTGCGCGAGGTTCGTGCCGTCCACGGTCCAGAGGTCGTCGAAGACCATGAACCCGGCCGCCTTCATCGCGTGTGCGGAGGCGGCGACCTTCTTCGGATCACGCGTCCCTCCGCCCGGCTTGGGGTTGTGGTGGAGGAAGCGGCCCGCGAACCGATCGCACAGTTCGGCGTACTCCTTGGTGTGCAGGATGAGCGCGTGGAGGCCGAGGTCCACGTCGTCCGACGGGACCATGGGCACGGTGGCGGTCGCCGCGGTCACCACGAAGGCCACCGCCTGGTCCGCGATCCGCTCGGCGCGCTCGCGCGTCTGTCCGTTGTGGACCATCATGAAGTGGCTGAGGCTGTCGAGCAGTTCCTCACCAGCCACCGCGCGACCGGTCTTCTGGTCGTTGGCCGTTGCCGTCATGCGAATACTCCTTGAGTGTCGCTGTGCTCTGGCACTTGCGTACGCACCGGTCGCCGAGGCGTGGACCACGGGCCGCCGGGGGTTTGGAAGGCCGGCCCCGAACGGGGAAGAGAGAGCCGAGGAAGGTGTCATCCCGTTCGGGGCGGCCGGTCTACTGGCTGATACCGAGGGCCATACCGATCACCAGGCCGCAGGACCCACTGACCACGATGACGACAAGACCCCTCGCGAACCGGCCGATGGCGCGCATCACAGGCCACCCCGGCTGTTGCCGTTCTTGATGGCAAGGCGGGCGCTCAGTTCCTCCCGCGCGGACGGCGCCACCAGGTTGTTCGGCAGGGCGTCCCACTCGACACCGCCGCCGATGGGCCTTATCTGCACCCTGGCGCCGACCTCATCCATGACGACGCCGATCCGTCCACTGGCAGTGTCTTTTGCCAGTTCACCGATGCCTGGTCTGGTCTGCTGGTTGCTCGCCATGCGGCAGAGCATCCCGCCACCCAGCAGGACGCCAGAACCCCCGACGCACCCCACTTTGGGACGTCCTGCGTCGGGTAGAACGTCCCTAGTGCCGTCCCTGCGTATTAGGAGAGATTGGGATGCCGAACGAGAGGCTACGTGCTGCCATGGCGGCCGGCGGATGGACGTACGCCGCCCTCGCGGACAAGGTCGAGGTCGATCCCAAGTCCGTCGAACGGTGGGTCAATCTGGGGCGTACGCCGCGTCGAGCCACGGCCATGCTGGCAGCGGAAACACTAGGAGAAGACGTGCACGCTCTATGGCCTGCGCTCCGGCAGGCACGCCCCGCCCGCGCCGTCAGCCCGGAACTTGTGGCCCTCTACGACCAGCGGGCAGACATCCCCGTGTCGACCTTCGTGGACATGCTGACCCAGGCCCGCGAGCGGATCGACGTGTTGGTGTACGCCGCTGTTTTCCTGCACGAGGCGTACCCGCGGCTCAACGACCTGCTGCGTGAGCGAGCCGCCGATGGGTGTGCGATTCGTATCGCAGTCGGCGACCCGGACAGCCCGAATGTTCAACAGCGCGGCACAGAGGAGAAGTTCGGGCACGGAATCGAGTCCCGCTGCCGACTCGCCCTCATGCACTACCGCCCGCTGGCCGGGGTCGCTGGCATCGAGGTCCGGACCCATGCCACCACGCTCTACAACTCGATCTACCGCGCGGACGACCAGGCACTGGTCAATGCCCACGTCTGGGGCGTGAACGCCTACGGTGCTCCCGTGTGGCATCTGCGCCGCAGCGGGGAGGGTGGCATGTTCGATACCTACGCCAGCAGCTTCGACGCGGTGTGGAAAACCGCGACGCCGATAAGCGAAGAAGGATGACCATGGCCAGGACCGAGTACTACGACGACCCGGCGGCGCCGGAGCCGAACAGCATGGTGGTCGCCGCGTCCGCCGTGGTGACCGACGACGAAGGACGCATTCTCCTCCAGCGCCGACGGGACAACGATCTCTGGGCATTGCCCGGCGGTGGCATGGAGATGACCGACTCACTTCCGGGAACGGCCGTCCGCGAGGTGAAGGAGGAAACGGGCCTGGACGTGGAGATCACCGGGCTCGTGGGCACGTACACCGACCCACGCCACATCATCGCCTACTCGGACGGTGAGGTGCGCAGGCAGTTCAACGTCTGCTTCACCGCCCGTGTGGTCGGGGGCCGGCTGGCGATTTCGGACGAGTCCACGGAGCTGCGGTTCGTCCAGCCGGAGGAGATCGATCAGCTGCCGATGCACCACACGCAGCGGCTCCGGATCTGTCACTTCCTGGAACACCGCGATCGGCCCTATCTCGGCTGACCGCACCTGCGACACCTGCTTTGGGTCGGACGGGCCCCTAGGGCTGTACAGGGGTCGGCAACCCCTTTCGGCCGTCGTCACACCGGTCACGACCAGCCGGGGACGCCTAACAAGATCGTGTTATGAGCTCTTATGTGTAGAAACAATCCGGCCTTTCTTTGGCGTTCCCGCCCTGAAATCACCCTATTGCAGGGCGTCCTGCCGAAATTGATCAAAACAGCAGTGCCGGGTCCGGCGGTCACTCATTCGTGCATTACCAAATCCTCGGCTGGCCAGAGTAATCACTCGACAGAGCCCCCCGGTCGTCGGTGTGGTGAGTGAGTTCACTACGCCGACGGCGAGAGGCTCTGCCTCACGTCACCATCCCACCGGCCAGCCCATTCGTCCGACCAGCACAGGATGGAGGAGGCTCACTGGCCAGGAGCCTTCTCACTTGGGGCACTCGAAGAACTTGAGGGAGCCGGTGCGGTATGGTACGACGTCCCAGCCCTGGTGAGCGGCAACCGTGTGGAAGCCGTCCTTCTCGTAGTAGGGCTGCTTGTAAAGGTTCGCGCACTTGGTGGTGGCGTTGTACGCGGAAGCGCCAAATCCGGTGACCGGTATATCCTTCGGCGGGAACAGTTTGACCTGCCCCCTGTAAAGCGTTTGCGGATACATGCAGAAGTACCCTTCGCGGCACCCCTGTGGCAGTGGAGCGGTGGTTTCGGCGTGTGTTGCGGGAGCCACCGCGATGCCTGCGGTCAGCACTGCGGCCGCGACGGCCGAGGCTACGTGGAGTTTCATGCTCTGACTCCTTTCGTGTCCTATGCGGGTCAGTCGGCGTCGGTCGTGTCGACTGACCCGCAGGGACGGAGTAACTGCCTAATCGACCGTAGAGGGACGGAGCCGAGGCCGCAATCGGAGCAGTTCGATACCTCGTCATGAACTCCAGCCGGAGATTAGTGTCCTGGTGATGAGTATGCGAGCATAGATGTGCCGGGGCTGCGGTTTCCGCGCTATTAGCGCCTTGGCGCGGCACGGGCGCTGACTGACCGGACGCAAGTGGGGTGGAGACGGGGGCGCGCGCGACCGGGCGCCGTTCCGCGCCCGGTTAGCGAAGCTGCCGCCTTGCAGTCTGTGCCGAAAGTTGTACCTCTCAGGCTGGCTGTTTTTACAGTCCGTCAGGTGCTGGGAGGCTGCGCCACTGTTCAGAGCTGACGGCAACCCTGACGGCAACGACGGCTCACAGTGACCGTTGATCACGGCCGTCAGCGATCAGTCGGGAGGAGGGCGGAGCATCCGCCCAACGCTCTGCCCGATCCTACGGATCAGAAGGTTGCAGGTTCGAATCCTGCCGAGTGCACACAGAGCAGAGGCCCCGGAGTGATCCGGGGCCTCTGGTGTTTCCGCTGGCGGCCATGTCCGATGGATGTGCCGGGCGATGGATGTGCCGGGCCGTGCTCTGCCGGGCGGTGAATGGCCGTGTCGGCCGGGGGCGCGGCGGCGGATGGAGGTCGTCCTGGAGCCGGCGCCCTCGTGATGCCGGTCCGTACCGATCCGTCGGACGCGTGGGGGTGGTGCCCGCGGGCTTCGCGCGTCGGTGAGCGCACCATCCCGTGCGGGGGTCTGGGGCAGCCGGTGGGCGCGCCGTGCTGTGCCGGCGCCGCGGGTCGGTGAGTGTGCCGTTCCATGCCGGAGGCGTGGGCCGGTGGGCGTTTCCGGTCCAGGGGGGCGTGATCGGTTCCGGGGGCCGCCGCCCGGAGCGTGCCGTGTTGTCGCCGGTCGGGGGCGGTGGTGTGCGGTCCGGGGGCTGGAGGATCGTGGTGGCGGCAAGTGGCCTACCGTAGGCGTCAGTTGGGGAAACGACGCAGTGCCGGGCGGCCTGCTCGGCCGGGCCGGGAGCGGCTATGCCGCCCTGGGTGAGGGGGAGGCACGTGAGCGTACATCCGTATGACCACGGACACACCGTGGCGGGGTGGACCGGTTGCGGGATCGGCGGTGCCGGTGCCGCGGTGACGGGGCTCGGTGTGTGCCGGGCATCGGCGGTGCTGGTCGCGGCCGGACTCGGGATCGCCGTGGTGGCCCTCCTCGTCACCTGGGTCCTGCACCTCGCCGGCTGGGGCAAGGGGCCGGGGCGGCGGCCGAAGGAGGAGTGGTCCTGGCGGGTACGGGACCTCGGCGCGCGGGGCGGACATGCCGGGTGCCTCGGCTGCCGGCTGGCGGGGCGCGGCGGCGGGCGGGCGACGGCCGAGGCGACGGCCCCGGGCGGCGCGCGTACCACCGGGGCCGTCCCGGCGCAGGCCGGGAGCGCCGCCCCCGCGGGACAGGCGAAGCCCGCCGCGGCCGTCGACTCCGGGAGCTGACGCGCGGGCGGGTGCCGGGTTCGCGCTGGCCGGCCGTTGTCAGTGGCGGCGCCTACTCTCGAAGGCGATGGCACGGGCATGGAAGTGCTCGGGGCTGCGGTGGTCGTCGCGCGGTCCCGAGCTGGCGTGGGTCGGCGGGCGGCGCACCGCGCTGACCTGGGGAAAACGGGTGGCCTTCGGGGTCGCGGAGGGGGGCGTGCGGACGTGTGCGGGAGCGCGGGGGCACGGGTGTCCGCTGCGGGCGGCCGTGGCGGGGCGGAGTACGGGAGCGCGGTGCGAGGAGTGCGCGCGGCTGGACCGGGCGCACTCGGTGGCCGCCGACACGCTCGCGGACGATCCGCGGCCGTATCACGTATACCTGGCGTGGTTCGGGCCCGGTAGGGCGAAGGTCGGGATCACCGCCCTGGAGCGAGGCTCCGCCCGGCTGCTGGAACAGGGCGCGATCTGCTTCAGCTGGCTGGGACACGGGCCCCTGATGGCCGCGCGGCGCGCCGAGGCCCTGCTGCGGGCCGCGCTCCGGGTGCCGGACCGGATTCCGTACCAGGAGAAGCGGGCGGTGCGGTCCGCGCTGCCGGGGACGGCGGCGGAGCGCGCGGCCGAGCTGGCCGGGCTGCACGCGCGGGCCGTGGCGCTCGGCGGCTGGCCGGAGTCGCTCACTCCGGAGCCGTTCCGTCCCGTCGACCATGTGGGCGTCTTCGGGCTGGCGGGTGTGCCGGACGCGTTCGGTGAGGTGACCGAGCTGGTGCCGGGCGGCACGGTCGGCGGAGAGCTGGTGGCGGCGGCCGGGCCCGATCTGCACCTGGCCACACGGCGCGGGGTCGTCGTCCTCGACACGCGGCTGCTCGCCGGCTGGCCTCTGGTGCCCGCGGAAGGGGAGGGGGCCGCGGTTCCCGTACGGGAGTTCCGGGCGGAACCGGGGGTCCAGGACGGGCTCTTCTGACCACCCGGGGGGCCCGGAAGCGGACTGCGGGCTGCGGGGCGGCGGACGGTAAAGAGTCGGATCCCTCCGGGATCCCTTTCGGCAAGAAGGCGGGTCCGGGGTGCCGCCGCAGCCGATCGTGGGGGCATGAGCGAGCACCGCGCGGCGCCCGTCGCCGCCCACGAACCCCCTTACTACGCCGTCGTCTTCACCTCCGTACGCACCCCGGACGGCGACGGGTACGACGAGACCGCCCGCCGCATGGGAGAGCTGGTGCGGGAGATACCCGGATTCCTCGGGGAGGACTCCGCCCGCACCGCGGACGGGTTCGGCGTCACCGTGGCCTACTTCCGGGACCTCGCCGGACTCGACGAGTGGCGCGGCGACACGGAGCACCGGGCGGCCAAGGACCGCGGGAGGCGGCAGTGGTACGAGCGGTACACCCTGCACATCGCCAAGGTCGAGCACAGCCACCAGTACGAGCGCGGACAGCGGCCGGGGCAGGGGGCTGAGGCGGAACCGGTGCCGGGACGGCGGGGCGCGACCGGCACGCCGGAGGGCTGCCCGGCGGCCCCCTGAACGGACCCTGGGCTTTCTCAGAGAAATCACAGGGTGCCGAAAGGGCCCTCTCAGAGCGCCCCGCCAGCGTGTACGGCATGACCACGACCTCGCCCCAGGGGCGCACCGAACTGCTGAGGCCGGACGGGAGCCCCGTCCGGGTGCTGGTGGTGGACGACGAGCTGTCGATCACCGAGCTGCTGTCCATGGCCCTGCGCTACGAGGGCTGGCAGATCCGCACGGCCGGGGACGGGCACGGCGCGGTCCGGACGGCGCGCCAGTTCCGGCCCGACGCGGTCGTGCTGGACATGATGCTGCCCGACATGGACGGGCTCTCCGTCCTCGGGCGGCTGCGCCGCGAGCTGCCGGACGTGCCGGTGCTGTTCCTGACCGCCAAGGACGCCGTCGAGGACCGTATCGCCGGGCTGACGGCCGGCGGGGACGACTACGTCACCAAGCCGTTCAGCCTGGAGGAGGTCGTCGCCCGGCTGCGCGGGCTCATCCGCCGCTCCGGTGCCGCCGACCGCCGTGCCGACTCGGTGCTGGTGGTCGGCGACCTCACCCTCGACGAGGACAGCCACGAGGTCACCCGGGGCGGGGACAGCATCCACCTCACCGCCACCGAGTTCGAACTGCTGCGCTTCCTGATGCGCAACCCCCGCCGGGTGCTCAGCAAGGCGCAGATCCTGGACCGGGTCTGGTCCTACGACTTCGGCGGGCAGGCCAACGTCGTCGAGCTGTACATCTCCTACCTGCGGCGGAAGATCGACGCCGGGCGGGAGCCGATGATCCACACCCGGCGCGGCGCCGGCTACCTGATCAAGCCCGCGGTGTCATGACGGACCGGCGGCGGCCCGGGCCGCGGTGGCGGGCGGGGACGCCGCGCACCCTGCGGACCCGGCTGGTCGTCGCGGCCGTGATGCTGATCGCCGTGGTCTGCGCGGTGATCGGCACCGTGACCACGCTGGCGCTGCGGTCCCATCTGTACGAACAGCTCGGCGGGCAGCTGGGGGAGATCGCGGCGCGGGCGTCCGGGAGGTTCGGGCCGCCCGGCGGCATCGAGGGCGGCACGACACCGCCCGGTCAGCAGGGCAAGCGGATCGACCTGGCCGAATTCGTCACCAAGGGCCCGCAGCCCGGCGGCACCGTCGCGGCCCGGGTCGAGGGCGGCGCCGTCACCGAGGCGGAAGTCGGGACATCGACGGACTACCAGTTCGGCGCCGAGGCGCTCACCGAGGCGCAGACCGAGGCGCTGGCGGCCGTCGCCCGGGACGAGCGGCCGCACACCGTGGACCTGCCGGGACGGGGCGGCTACCTCGCCCGGTACGCGCGGGGCGTCAACGGCGCGTTCTACGTGGCCGTCCCGACGGCCCAGGTCGACGGCACCCTCCGCACGCTCGTCCTCATCGAGGTCAGCGTCACCGTCGCCGGCCTGGTCGCCGCCTCCCTCGCCGGGACCGTCATCGTCGGCCTCGCCACCCGCCCGCTGCGCCGCGTCGCCGACACCGCCACCCGCGTCGCCGAACTCCCCCTGCACGCGGGCGAGGTGAACCTCGACGAGCGGGTCCCCGAGTCCGAGTGCGACCCGCACACCGAGGTCGGCCGGGTCGGTGCCGCGCTCAACCGGATGCTGGACCACGTGCACGGCGCCCTGCACGCCCGTCAGCGGAGCGAGACACGGGTACGGCAGTTCGTCGCGGACGCCGGCCACGAGCTGCGCACCCCGCTGGCCTCCATCCGCGGCTACGCCGAGCTGACCCGGCGCGGCGGGGAACCGGTCGGCCCCGACACCCGGCACGCCCTCGGCCGGATCGAGTCCGAGGCCGCGCGGATGACCCTCCTCGTCGAGGACCTGCTGCTGCTGGCCCGCCTGGACGCCGGGCGGCCCCTGCGGTTCGAGCGGACCGACCTCGTACCGCTCGTCGTGGACACCGTCAGCGACGCCCGCGCGGCCGGACCGGACCACACCTGGCGGCTGGACCTGCCCGACGAACCGGCGCTCGCCGCCGCGGACCCGGCCCGGCTCCAGCAGGTCCTGGTCAACCTGCTCGCCAACGCCCGCACCCACACCCCGCCGGGGACGACCGTCACCGCCCGCGTGCGGCACCGGGGCGGGTGGCTGCGCGTGGACGTCGAGGACGACGGACCGGGCATCGCGCCCGAGCTGCTCCCGCACGTCTTCGAGCGGTTCGCGCGGGGCGACTCGGCGCGCAGCCGCGCCACCGGCTCGACCGGCCTGGGCCTGGCCATCGTGCGGGCGGTGACGACCGCGCACGGCGGTGCCGTGACCGTGGACAGCGTGCCCGGCCGGACGGTGTTCACCGTGCACCTGCCGCAGCTGACGCCCGCGTCGCAGCCGTTGTCGCACGCGCCGCAGGTGTCGCAGCTTTCGCCCCTGTCCCACACGCCATAAGGGTCACCGCTGCCGCACCTGCCGCACCCCTCGCCCGCGCCTGCCCGGGAGCGCGGACCGGCGGCTCACAGGCGCACCACAGCCTCACCACACGGGTGGGACAGGGCGGTTGAGAAGAGTCGGTCCCATGCGAACCGACTCTTCTCCCGGCACCCTGCCGGCGCGGGAGCACCTCCCGGCCGCCGCAGCCGGTACGCCCGTCCTGGACGTAGTCATCCCCGTCTACAACGAGGAGAAGGACCTCGGGCCGTGCGTCCGCCGGCTGCACGAGCACCTCGTGCGCACCTTCCCGTACGGGTTCCGCATCACCATCGCCGACAACGCCTCCACGGACACCACACCGCGGGTGGCGGCGCTGCTGGCGGAGCGGATCGCGCAGGTGCGGTCGGTGCGGCTGGACCAGAAGGGCCGCGGCCGGGCGCTGCGCGCCGTCTGGTCGGCCTCGGACGCCCCGGTCCTCGCCTACATGGACGTGGACCTGTCCACCGACCTCAACGCCCTGCTGCCGCTGGTCGCCCCGCTGATCTCCGGCCACTCCGACCTCGCGATCGGCTCCCGGCTGTCCCGCGGCTCCCGGGTGGTGCGCGGCGCCAAGCGGGAGTTCGTCTCCCGCACCTACAACCTCATCCTGCGCGGCTCCCTCCAGGCCCGCTTCTCCGACGCCCAGTGCGGCTTCAAGGCGATACGCCGGGACGTGGCGCGGGTGCTGCTGCCGCTGGTGGAGGACACCGGCTGGTTCTTCGACACGGAGATGCTGGTGCTCGCCGAGCGGGCCGGGCTCAGGATCCACGAGGTGCCGGTCGACTGGGTCGACGACCCCCACTCGACCGTGCACATCGTGAAGACGGCCACCGAGGACCTCAAGGGGGTCTGGCGGGTCGGCAAGGCCCTGGCCACCGGGGCGCTGCCGCTGGACCGGCTCGCCCGGCCCTTCGGCGACGACCCGCGCGACCGCGCCCTCGGGGACGTACCGCGCGGCCTGGCCCGGCAGCTCGTCGGGTTCTGCGTGGTCGGCGTCCTGTCCACCCTCTTCTACCTGCTGCTCTACAGCGGCTTCCGGGCCGTCACCGGCTCGCAGGCCGCCAACGCGCTGGCCCTGCTGGTCTCCGCGGTCGCCAACACCGCCGCCAACCGGCGGCTCACCTTCGGGGTGCGCGGCCGGGGCGGTGCCGTACGGCACCAGGCGCAGGGGCTGGTGGTCTTCGCCATCGGCCTGGTCCTGACCAGCGGTTCGCTCGCCGCGCTGAACGCCGCGTCGGCCGACCCCGCGCACTCCACCGAACTGGCGGTGCTCATCGCCGCCAACCTCGCGGCCACCGTGCTGCGCTTCCTGCTCTTCCGGGCGTGGGTGTTCCCGGACGCGCCGCCGGCTCCGTACGAGCCACACCGTCTTCCCACCGACCCCAGGGATGCCCGATGACCACACCCGACACCCCGGCGATCCTCCCGGGGCACGCCCCCGCCGTCTCCCCGGCCCCGCCCCCGGCCGCGGGGATGTCCCTGCCCCGGCGGCTGTGGCGCGGACGCCCCGAGGACCCCCGCTGGGTGCGCCCGGCCTTCCTCGGCCTGCTGCTGGCGACCGGCCTGCTGTACCTGTACGGACTGAGCGCGTCCGGATACGCCAACTCCTTCTACTCGGCGGCCGTACAGGCCGGCAGCCGGTCCTGGAAGGCGTTCTTCTTCGGCTCGCTGGACGCGGCCAACGCCATCACCGTCGACAAGCCCCCGGCGGCGCTGTGGCCGATGGCGCTGTCGGTACGGGTGTTCGGGCTGAACGCGTGGGCCCTCCTCGTTCCCCAGGTGCTCATGGGCGTCGGCACGGTCGCGGTGGTGTACGCCGCCGTCCGGCGCCGCTCCGGCCCCGGCGCGGGGCTGCTCGCGGGCGGGGTGCTGGCGCTGACGCCGGTGGCGGCGCTGATGTTCCGGTTCAACAACCCGGACGCGCTGCTGGCACTGCTGATGTCCGTCGCCTGCTACCTCGTCGTACGGGCCCTGGAGGACGGCCGTACCCGGTGGCTGGTGTGGGCCGGTGCCGCGATCGGCTTCGCGTTCCTCGCCAAGACCCTCCAGGCGTTCCTGATCCTGCCGGCCCTCGCCCTGGTCTACGGGGTGTGCGCCCCGGTGCGGCCGCGCAGGCGGCTGGTCCAGCTGGCGCTGGCGACGGCCGCGCTGGTCGTCTCCGGCGGCTGGTGGGTCGCGGTCGTCGAGCTGTGGCCCTCCTCCTCCCGCCCGTACATCGGCGGCTCGCAGCACAACAGCTTCCTGGAGCTGACCTTCGGCTACAACGGTCTGGGCCGTTTGAACGGCGAGGAGACCGGCAGCGTCGGCGGCGGGGGCGGCGCGGGCGGCGGCCAGTGGGGCGAGACCGGCTGGGACCGGATGTTCAACTCCGAGGTCGGCGGCCAGATCAGCTGGCTGCTGCCGGCGGCGCTGATCCTGCTCGTCGCGGGCCTGGTCCTCACCAGGAGGCTCGCCCGGACCGATCCGGCGCGCGGCGCCTTCCTGGTCTGGGGCGGTTCGCTGCTGACGACCATGGCCGTCTTCAGTTACATGGCGGGCATCTTCCACCAGTACTACACGGTGGCCCTCGCCCCTTATCTGGCGGCCGTCGTCGGCATGGGCGCGGCGGCCCTGTGGGAGCGGCGCGGCTCGGCGGGGGCGTCGCTCACCCTCGCCGCCGCCCTCACCGCGACCGCGGCCTGGGGATACGTCCTGCTCCTCCGGACGCCCGACTATCTGCCCTGGCTGAGGTGGCTGGTTCTGGTCGGCGGCCTGGCCGCCGCCCTGGGCCTGGTCTTCGCGGGGCGGCTGGGGCGCCGGGCGGCGCTCGCCGTGGCGGGGCTGGGGCTGGCGACCGCGCTGGCCGGGCCGGCGGCGTATTCCGTCAGCACGGTTCAGGAGGGCCACAGCGGCTCCATCGTGACGGCCGGCCCGGCGGGCGCGAGCATGCGCGGCGGCGGCCGTGGTGGCGGCCCCGGCGGCGGCTTCCCCGGCGGGGGCATCCCGCCCGCCCAGGGCCAGGGACAAGGCCAGGGCCAGGGACAAGGCCAGAGTCAGGGCCAGGGACAAGGCCAGAGTCAGGGCCAGGGACAAGGCCAGAGTCAGGGGCAAGGCAACGGCAACGGGCCGGGGCAGGCCCGGCCGGGCGACGGCATGCCGGACGGCGCCCTGCCGGACGGTGGCACCGCGGGCGAGGGCGGCCGGACGGGCCGCGGCGCCGGCGGCGGCACGGGCGGCCTGCTCAACGGCGCCCAGGTCGGGTCCGAGGCCCGGAAACTGCTGGAGACCGACGCCGACCGGTACACCTGGGCCGCGGCGGCCATCGGCTCGCAGAACGCCGCGAGCTACCAACTGGCCACGGGCGATCCGGTGATGGCGATCGGAGGCTTCAACGGAACCGACCCCTCGCCGACGCCGGCCCAGTTCAAGGAGTACGTGGCGGACGGCCGGATCCACTACTTCATCGGCGGCGGCATGGGCGGTGGCATGGGCGGCGGCTCCGGCGGCTCCGCGCGGATCGCCTCCTGGGTGGAGACCCACTTCGAGAAGGTGACGGTCGGCTCGGCCACCTTCTACGACCTCACCCGGCCCACGAGCACCGGCTGACGGCTCCCGCACGGCGGAGGGCGACGGCTCGGGCCGCCGCCCTCCGCCGTCCTTTTCCCATACGGCGTACGAGAACTCTTCTTGTACGTCGTATGAGGCTGTTCTACGGTGTATGGCATGACGACGTCCCCCCAGGAACACGCCCGGGAAGAGCCCGGTCAGGTGCCTCGGAACCAGCCGCAGGGCCACCCACAGCGCTGGTGGATCCTCGGTGTCATCTGCCTGGCACAGCTCACCGTGGTGATCGACAACACCGTTCTGAACGTCGCCATCCCCTCGCTCACCCGCGAGATGGACGCGGCGACCTCCGACATCCAGTGGATGATCAACGCCTACTCGCTGGTGCAGTCCGGCCTGCTGCTCACCGCGGGCAACGCCGCCGACCGCCACGGCCGCAAGAAGATGCTGTTCGCGGGCCTGGCCCTGTTCGGTCTCGGTTCGCTGGTGGCCGGACTGGCCCAGTCCGCGGGCCAGCTGATCGCGGCCCGGGCGGGCATGGGCATCGGCGGCGCGCTGCTGTTGACCACCACCCTCGCCGTGGCGATGCAGGTCTTCACCCCCGAGGAGCAGCCCAGGGCGATCGGCGTCTGGGCCGCCGTCAACTCCCTGGGCTTCGCGGCGGGGCCGCTGCTGGGCGGCTTCATGCTGAACCACTTCTGGTGGGGCGCGATCTTCCTGGTCAATCTGCCGGTCGCGGCGCTGGCCCTGGTCGCCGTGGTGGCCCTGGTCCCCGAGTCCAAGAACCCCCGGGGCGACCGCCCCGACCTGCTCGGCGCCCTGCTCTCCACCATCGGCATGGCGTCCCTGGTCTTCGCGATCATCTCCGGCCCCGACCACGGCTGGGCTTCGGAGCGGGTCCTGGCCTCGGCGGCCGTGGCGGCCGTGACCCTCGGCGCCTTCGCGTACTGGGAGAGCCGTGTCCCGTACCCGATGCTGGACCTGCACTTCTTCCGCGACCGCCGGTTCACGGGCGCGGTCGCCGGCGCGGTGCTCATCACGTTCGGCATGACCGGCGCCATGTATCTGCTGACCCAGCATCTCCAGTTCGTCCTCGGATACGACGCGCTGGAGGCCGGCCTGCGGACCTCGCCGCTGGCGCTCACCTTCGTCGTGCTGAACTTCACCGGCCTCACGGCGAAGTGGACGGCGAGGCTGGGCCTGCCCGTCTCCATCGCCCTGGGCATGGTGCTGACGGCGGCCGGCCTGGCGGCGATCGCCCTGCTGGCCTGCGGCGGCTACGCCGGCACGCTGCTGGGGCTGCTGCTGATCGGCGTGGGGTGCGCGATCGCCAGCCCCGCCATGGCGCACGCCATCATGAGCTCCATCCCTCCGGAGAAGGCGGGGGTGGGGGCCGGGATCAACGGCACGCTCGCCGAGTTCGGCAACGGGCTGGGCGTCGCGGTGCTGGGCGCGGTCCTCAACGCGCGGTTCGCGGCGCTGGTCTCGGTGACGGCGAGCTCGCTGCCGGCGGCGCTGGCCTCGGCGGACTCTGCGGCCGAGCGGGAGCGGATCACCGACGCCTTCTCCGCCGGGCTGGAGAGCAGCCAGCTGGTGGGCGCGGTGGCCGTGCTGCTCGGCGGGCTGGTCGCGGCGGTGCTGCTGCGCAGGGCGGAGCGGGCGGCACCCGCGGCCCCCTCGCCCTGATGGTGAGGATCCGGTCCGCCGGGTAGGCGTGCGGGGGCAGGGCACGGCCCCCGTGTGCGGCAGGCCCTAGCATGACCGGCATCGAAAAAGGCGAGGAAGGTGCCATGGCGGAGGCGGCCGAGCAGGCCAAACGGGCGGTGCGGAGCAGTGTCTGGCTGGCGGGCAAGGCCCGCCGCGGCGGACGCGGCGGCGGGCAGCCGTCGGGGCTGGACCGGGACCGGATCGTCGAGGCCACCGTACGGCTGCTGGACGCCGAGGGCCTGGCCCGGTTCTCCATGCGCCGCCTGGCCGCGGAGCTGAACGTCACCGCGATGTCCGTCTACTGGTACGTCGACACCAAGGACGACCTGCTGGAACTCGCCCTGGACGCGGTGATGGGCGAGTTCCGGCTGCCGGCGGCGGACACGGGCGAGGACTGGCGCGACCGGCTGCGGGCCCTGGCGCGGGAGTACCGCGGGCTGCTGGTCCGCCACCCGTGGGTGTCGCCGCTGGCCGGGACGTTCCTCAACATCGGCCCCAACTACCTCGCCTTCTCCCGGGCCGTGCAGGGCGTGGTCCGCCGGACCGGCGTCCCCGAGCACCGCGTGATGAGCGTGATCGCGGCCGTCTTCCAGTTCGTGTACGGCTACGGCACGCTGGAGGGGCACTTCCTCGCCGGCGCCGCGGCCGCCGGGCTGGCCCCGGACGACTACTACCGGCAGGCCATGAGCGAGGTGACCGGCGTCCCGCAGGCCGCCGAGGTCATCGAGGAGTCCAAGAAGATCATGGCGGTGCGCGGCGGCGAGACGGTGGCGGAGATGATGGAGCGCGACTTCGAGTACGCGCTGGACCTGCTGATCGCGGGCATCGAGGCGATGGTGGCCCGCGGCTGAGCGCCGACGCACAGACGCGCCGGCGTACCGAGGCACAGACGCGCCGGCGTACCGACGCACGCAGGCGCCGGTGTGCCGACGGGCCGGCGTACCGCCTACTCCCCGCCCGCCAGGCGCGCCGGGAAGCCTCCCGTGGCCACCGGCCCCCAGCGCTCCGGGGTGATCCGGATGATCGACTTGCCCTGCCGGACCATGGCCTGCCGGTACTCGTCCCAGTCCGGGTGCTCGCCGGCGATGTTCCGGTAGTACTCCACGAGGGGTTCCACCGAGTCGGGGGCGTCGATCACCTCCGCCGTGCCGTCGATCTGCACCCACGGGCCGTTCCAGTCGTCGCTGAGGACGATCAGGCTGACCCGGTGGTCGCGCTTGGCGTTGCGGGTCTTGGCCCGCTCCGGGTACGTGGCGACCACGATCCGGCCCGAGTCGTCGACACCGCAGGTCAGCGGCGACCCCTGGGGGCCGCCGTCGGCCCGCCGGGTCAGCAGGATCGCGCGGTGACGGGGCCGTACGAAGTCCAGCAGCTCGTCCAGGGACACTCGGGTGTTGGTCGCGATGTTCGGTGCCATGGAGGTCAGCGTAGGCCGCGCGCCGGAGTCCGGGCGGGTCGCTGTCACCCGCCCGCCGGGACGGTGCGCCTACGGCCGCAACGCCTCCGCCACGTTGTCGTACACGGGCACGTCCCGGCGCAGTCCGGTCAGTTCCAGGACGCGGCTGGCCACGCCGCCCGGCCGGGCCACGACCCGGACCCGGGCCCGGGGGTGCAGCCGCTGCCGTACGTCGTTGACCAGGCGGACGCCCTGGGAGTCCATGAAACGGGTGCCGCTGAGGTCCAGCACGAGCAGCCGCAGCCCGTCGTCGGGGTCGCCGATCGCGGACAGCACGAGGTCCAGCATCGCCTCGGCGTTGCAGTAGTCGATCTCTGGGGGCAGGGCGAGCAGGGTGCAGCCGGGTGGCTGACCGGGCTCGGAGGGATGGGGGAGGAAGGTCACGGAGACTCACCTGGCAGACGTGCGTCCGGATTCCGGTTAGGCCGCTTCCTGACCCACTCGCCATTCCATCACGGGTGCGCCGGGTGCGGAAGGCGGACCGTCGGCCGGGCGTCACTTCGGGGCAACCGAGCAGCTAAAGTGCTGTGCGTCCTGTGCTCGCAGTCGGGAATGTGCTGCGGAGCTCTCCTGCGCACGGCCGTATCAGCCGTGCATGCCGAAGAGGTTCGTGGTGACTGCGTCCGAATTTGGTGATTTGCCCCGTTTTCCCGTGGGTTCCGGCGGCCTCGAGCTGGCCGAGGCCCTGACGGCGGCGGCCCGGCGACTGCACGAGACGGACACCCCGCACAGCACCCTGCACACCGCCGTCCGCCTGGCCGTGCGGTTCATGCCGGGCGCCGAGCACGCCGGCATCTCGGTGATCGAGCGCGGCAGCCGTCCGCACACCGGCCAGCGCCGCCCGCTGGCCTGGACCGACGAGGTGGTGCGGTCCGTGGAGTCCCGCCACGGCGGCCGCGAGCCGCACCCGCACTGGGACCACCTGTGGGCCACGCCGGTGGCGCGGATAGAGGACAGCGAGGCCGACGGCCGCGGCGGCGCCCTGTCCGCCGCCGGCCTGCGCTCGGCGCTGTCGCTGCGGCTGCGCGCCGACCGGCGCCGCCTCACCGTGCTGACGGCCTACGCCAGCAAGCCGCGGGCCTTCGGCGAGGACGCCACCCGCATCGGCCGGCTGTTCACCGCGCACGTCGGCATCGCCCTGGACTCGGCGACCGTGCGCGAGCAGCTCACCGAGGCCATGCGCACCCGCGATCTGATCGGCCAGGCCACCGGCATCCTCATGGAGCGGCAGGACATCGACGCGGCGAGCGCCTTCGAGAGCCTGGTGAAGGCCTCCCAGCGGGAGAACGTGAAGCTGCGCGACCTCGCCCGCCGCATCGTCGACGCGCACGGCACCACCACCGGGTGAGGCGTCAACGAGCGCGGAGGGGATACACGTACGGTCATGAGACCCGAGACCCCGGAAACGCTCGACCAGGCGATGGTACGCAGCCAGGGCCTCGACACCCTGCTGCGCGATCTCACCGACCGCGCGGTGCGGGAGGTCCCCGGGGCGGTCGCGTGCAGCCTCACCGTGCGCCGCGCCGACCGGCTGATGACCCTGGCCGGCAGCTCCGGACTGCCCAGCGGACTCGACCTGCGCCAGTACGAGAACGGCTCGGGCCCCTGCGTGGACGCCGCCGAGACGGGGACGGCCCAGTACGCCGCCGATCTGGCGGCGGAGTCCCGCTGGCCGCCCTACACCGCGTACGCGCTCGCCGCGGGCGTCCGCTGTGTGCTGGCGCTGCCGCTGGCCGTGACGGGCGAGCGGGGCGCCGCGATCAACCTCTACGGCGTCGAGCCCGGCGCGCTGGGCGAGGGGCTCCCGGCGGCCCGGGCCTTCGCGGAGCGGGCCGCGGACGCCGTCGACACCGCCCTGCGCATCGAACGGCAGCGGCAGTCGGCCGCGGACGTGCGCACCGCCCTGCTCTCGCGCAGCGTCATCGACCAGGCCATCGGCATCCTCATGGCGCGTGAGCGGGTCGACGCGCGGATCGCGCTGGAGCGCCTGCGCCGTGCCTCGCAGGACTCCAACGTCAAACTCCGCGACCTGTGCGGCGAACTGGTGGCCAGGACGGCCCGCGGCGGCTCAGGCGGACGGCAGTGACTCGCCCTGCACCGCCTGGATGTCCAGCTCCACCCTGAGGGTGGTGCCGATGGCGGCGATACCGGCCTGGAGCACCTGGTTGTAGTTCATGGCGAAGTCCTCGCGCCGCAGCTCCGTGGTCGCGCGGAACGCCGCCCGGGTGCCGCCCCACGGGTCGGCGCCGGTGCCCAGGTAGGCGAGGTCCAGGTCGACCGGCCGGACGACGCCGTGCAGGCCGAGCTCGCCGTGGACGGTCCAGCGGTCGGTGCCCGCCTGCGTCAGGCCGGTGGAGCGGTAGGTGATCTCCGGGAACCGCTCGACGTCCAGGAAGTCGCCCGACTTCAGGTGGGTGTCGCGCATGCCGTTGCCGGTGTCGATGGACGCGGCCTTGATCACCGCCTCCACCCGGGACTTGGTGACGTCGTCCGGGGCGATCTCGATCGTGCCGGAGAAGTCCGTGAACCGGCCGTGCACGCTGGAGATCCCCAGGTGCTGGGCGACGGCGGCGACGCTGGAGTGCGCCGGGTCGACGGTCCACGGCCCCGGCGGAGGCAGCTCGGTGCCGCCCTGCCGGGCCAGCGTCACCGTGCCGACCTCGGCCCGTCCGCTCGCGGTGACGATCGCGCTGGAGGCGGCCGGCGCGTAGCCGACGGCCGTGACGATGACGGTGTACGCGCCCGGCGCCAGCGGTGTGGCGTCCCGCACGGCGCCCTCGGCGTCCGCCTCGGCGCGCAGCACCTGGGCGCCGGTCATGTCGGTCACCGTGACGACCGCGTGCGACACGGCCCATCCGTCCCTGGTACGGATCCTCGCGGTCAGTCCCATCCCGTTTTCTCCCTGAAAAAGTACTGCAAAAGGGTCATATGAGACCGGCCCGCGGCGGGCACGCCTCCGCTCAGAGCGTGCCCGCCACGGGCCGGAGTACTGGTTACTCGCCGGGGTGGGCGAGCTCGATGTCGTGGCCGTCGACGCCCTGGCCGTTGACCGTCAGGGCGGTCGCCACCGGCGGGTAACCCGTCGCGATGACGGTGTACTCGCCGCCGTCCAGGTCGGTGAAGGCGTACGCGCCGTCCTCACCGGTGGTGGCGGTGCCGACCACGTTGCCCGCCGCGTCGACCAGCGTCACGCGGGCGTCGGCCAGCGGGCCGTGCGGGGCGCGGACGACGCCCTGGACCCGGGCGCCGGCCTCCAGGTCGATCTCGACGCGGGTGACGCCCGCGCCGCCGACCTCGACGGGCAGGGCGCGCGGCCGGAACCCGGCGGCGTTGACCGCGATGGTCACCGTGCCCGGCACCAGCTCGGCGAGGGAGAACTCGCCCTGGGCGCCGGTGGTGGAGGTGGCCAGCAGGTCGCCGCGGACGTCGGTCACGATGACCATGGCGTCCTTGACCGGCTGACCGGTCTCGGCGGCGCGGACCAGGCCGTTCAGGCCGCTGGTGCCGCTGAGCAGGATGTCGTACGCGACCGGCTCGCCGTTGACGACGATCGTGGACGCCTGCGGCTGGTAGCCGTCGGCGGACGCGATCAGGACGTACGAGCCCGCGCCGGGGGCGTCCACCCCGTAGGAGCCGTCGGCCTGCGCGACCGACCGGCCCAGCTGACGGCCGCCCAGCGAGATCAGCGTGACCGCGGCCTGCGGCACGGGCGCGCTCTCGGCACCGCGGACGAAGCCGCGGACCGGTATGCCGCCGGAGACGGGCTCGGCGGAGCCGGCCGCCGTGGCGACGGCGGCGAGCCGCTGCGTGCCGGTGGCGGTGGCGGCGCCGTTCTCCTCGGCCGGGGCGGCCGGCACCGAACCGGCGGCGACCGGCTCACGCGGGGCGGTGGCCTCGGCCGGGGCCGGGGCCGCCGGGGCGGCGCTCTGCGAGGCGGCCTGGGCGGACTGGGCGAGCGCACCCGACGTACGCAACGGGACCTCCTTGATGAACAGCGTCACGAGGAACGCCAGGAACGCGATGGGAGCGACGTAGAGGAAGATGTCGCCGATGCCGTGCCCGTAGGCGCTCTCCAGCCAGGTGCGGATGGGCGCGGGCAGCACGTCCATGTCCGGGATCTGGCCCGAGCCCATGGCCTTGCCGGCCGCCAGCCGCTCCTCAGGCTTGAGCTGGCCGATGGTGTCCTCGGCGTAGTGGCCGATGCGGGTCGTCATCACGGAGCCGAGCACCGAGACGCCCACGGCGCCGCCGAGGGACCGGAAGAAGGTCACGACGGAGGACGCGGCACCCAGGTCGCTCGGGGCCACCTGGTTCTGGGTGCAGAGCACGAGGTTCTGCATCATCATGCCGACGCCGAGGCCCATCAGCGCCATGTAGATCGCGAGGTGCCAGTACGGGGTGTCGTACCGCATGGTGCCCAGCAGGCCCAGGCCCGCCGTCAGCAGCACGCCGCCGGCCAGCAGCCAGGCCTTCCACTTGCCGGTCTTGGTGATGATCTGACCGGAGACCGTGGAGGAGACGAACAGACCGCCGATCATCGGGATCGTCATGACGCCCGACATGGTCGGGGACTTGTCCCGGGCCAGCTGGAAGTACTGGCTGAAGTAGACGGTGCCCGCGAACATCGCGATACCGACGAACAGCGAGGCGAGGGACGCCAGGGTGATGGTGCGGTTCTTGAACAGGCGCAGCGGGATGATCGGCTCGCTGGCCTTGGACTCGACGAAGAGGAAGATCGCGGTCAAGACGATCGCACCGCCGACCATGACGGCGGTCTGCCAGGACATCCAGTCGTACTTGTCGTCCGCGAAGGTGACCCAGACCAGCAGCAGGCAGACGGCCGCGGTGATGAAGAAGGCACCGGCCCAGTCGACCTTGACCTTGCGCTTGACCACCGGCAGGTGCAGCGTCTTCTGGAGCACCAGCAGCGCGATGAGCGCGAACGGCACACCCACGTAGAGGCACCAGCGCCAGCCGAGCCAGCTGGTGTCGGTGATGACGCCGCCGAGCAGCGGACCGCCGACGGTCGCGACCGCGAAGGTCGCGCCCAGGTAGCCGGAGTAGCGCCCGCGCTCACGCGGGGAGATCATCGCGGCCATGATGATCTGCGCCAGGGCGGACAGACCGCCCGCGCCCAGACCCTGGATGACACGCGCGGTGATCAGCATGCCCGGGTTCTGCGACAGGCCGGCGACGACGGAGCCGACGACGTAGACGCAGAGGGCTATCTGGACCAGGGCCTTCTTGCTGACCAGGTCGGCGAGCTTGCCCCACAGGGGAGTCGAGGCCGTCATCGCCAGCAGCGAGGCGGTCACGACCCAGGTGTACGCGCTCTGGCCGCCGCCGAGGTCACCGATGATCTCGGGCAGGGCGTTGGAGACGATGGTCGAGGACAGGATGGCGGCGAACATGCCGAGCAGCAGCCCGGAGAGCGCCTCCATGATCTGCCGGTGCGTCATCGGGGCGTCCGAGGAGGAGCCTCCCCCGTGCTTGGCATGAGCCCGCACACCGGCTGGTGTGGTCGTTGCCATGGACTTCCTTTTCTTACGTGGTGATCGCGGGTGTACGGGTGGACTGTGGTGACTGATCGGCCACGGGTGGCGCGGCGGCCCGGTTCGCGGGGAACCGGCAGTCGTCGAAACTCGCCCTCAGCCGCGCCATGAGCCGGGTGAGCTGGCCGACCTCCTCGTCGGACCAGTCGCTCAGGCGGTGGGCGAGCAGCTGTGTGGTCCGCTCGGACAGCGCGTCGAGCTGCGCGACGCCCTCGGGCGTCAGGCGCAGGATGCGCGAGCGCTTGTCGGCGGGGTCCGGGGAGCGTTCGATCCAGCCCCGCTCGGCGACATGGGCCACATGGCGGCTCGTGACCGACATGTCGACGGCGAGCAGCTCCGCGAGCTTGCTCATGCGCATGTCGCCGTGGCGGCCGAGCAGCGTCAGGACCGCGGCGGAGCCGCTGGGGCAGTCGGACGGCAGGATGCGGCCGAGCTCCCGCTTCACGGCGCCGAAGGCACTGAGCTGACGGATCAGCTCCTCGTATTGCGCCTTCCCGGCCATGGCGCACCTCCCGTGATCGTTGCTTAGAGCAACCATAGGAGTGATTGGTTGCCACAGGCAAATAAAAAGCGAGGGTCCGGCATAAAAACTTGGCAAAGGCAAGTATTGCGAACGTAAATGTGCAGGTGAGTCGGGGTGCGACCGGGCCGGGCGCTCCGTCCGCCCCCCGCTTGGGCGGCACCCGCGGATTCGCTAGGGTCTCGGGCCATGGCGAACAACCAGGGCCCCCAGGGCAATTACGACCCCGCTGGCAGCACCCAGATGTTCCGCGCGTTCGTCGACGAGGGCGCCCCCGCCCCGTCCCGGCAGGCCGCCGCCCCGGCCGGGCCCCGCATCGGCCTGATCGTCGGCGTCGTGGTCGCCGTGGTGGTCGTCGCGGCCGTGGCCTGGCTGGCGCTGGCGTAACGGACGCCGGCGGGCCGCGCGCGCCCGCCGGACAGCGCGCCCGCCCGGACAGACGACCGCCGCCGCGGTGCCCGTCGGGGCGCCGCGGCGGCGGTCGTCTCGTCCCCCTGCCCGGGGGCCGGGTCCTCAGTCGGAGATGAGGCCCTCGCGCAGCTGGGCCAGCGTCCGGGTCAGCAGCCGGGAGACGTGCATCTGCGAGATGCCGACCTCCTCGCCGATCTGGGACTGGGTCATGTTGGCGAAGAAGCGCAGCATGATGATCCGCCGCTCGCGGGGCGGCAGCTTGGCCAGCAGCGGCTTGAGGGACTCGCGGTACTCCACGCCCTCCAGGGCGGTGTCCTCGTAGCCCAGGCGGTCCGCCAGCGACCCCTCGCCGCCGTCGTCCTCCGGGGCCGGGGAGTCCAGCGAGGAGGCGGTGTAGGCGTTGCCGACCGCCAGCCCGTCGACCACGTCCTCCTCGGAGACGCCCAGCACGGCGGCCAGCTCGCCCACGGTCGGGGAGCGGTCCAGCTTCTGCGACAGCTCGTCGCTGGCCTTGGTCAGCGCCAGCCGCAGCTCCTGGAGCCGGCGCGGCACGCGCACCGACCAGGAGGTGTCGCGGAAGAACCGCTTGATCTCGCCGACCACGGTCGGCATCGCGAACGTCGGGAACTCCACGCCCCGCTCGCAGTCGAAGCGGTCGATCGCCTTGATCAGGCCGATGGTGCCGACCTGGACGATGTCCTCCATCGGCTCGTTGCGCGAGCGGAAGCGGGCGGCGGCGTAGCGCACCAGCGGGAGGTTGAGCTCGATCAGGGTGTCCCGGACGTAGGCGCGCTCCGGGCTGTCCTCGTCGAGGGCGGCGAGCCGCAGGAACAGGGAGCGGGACAGGGTGCGGGTGTCGATGGCCTCCGGGGCCGTGACGGCCGGGGCCGGCGCCTGAAGGCCCGTGACGTCGTCGATGGGGCCGAGCGCGTCGAGCGCGTCGGGCGCGGTCTCGCTCTCCGGGAGCGTGAGCACCTTCGAGCTGCCCTGGTCTGCGGACATGCCACCCCCTTTGGGTCGCGGGACGGTCGCGGCGGAACGCTCCCCCTTCGGGAGCGCAGCCTTCACCTGAATACCGGAGCCGGAGCTCCGGCAAACGCGCTTCCCGCAGAATGTCACATGTCGGCAACGCGCTGTAGTGACATGTCGACACGACAGACGTGAATCAGCCCTGGAAACAGGGGGTCTGACGGAGTTTCGGCGCGAAACTGTCGGCATCCGCCCTGGTGAGCGATTCGCTCGTGCCGGTTACCTCTCGCTCGCGCTTTCGGTCGCGTTTCGGCCGGGGCGTCGCCTACGCGTCGATCCGGTTGGCGGACCTCAGCCGCTGGAAACTGCGGGCGAGCAGCCGCGAGACGTGCATCTGGGAGACGCCGAGCTCCGCACTGATCTGCGACTGGGTGAGGTTGCTGTAGTAACGCAGCAGCAGGATGCGCTGCTCCCGCTCCGGGAGCTGTACGAGGAGGTGGCGCACCAGATCGCGGTGCTCGACCCCGTCCAGCGCGGGATCCTCGTACCCGAGCCGGTCCAGCAGCCCGGGCAGCCCGTCGCCCTCCTGCGCGGCCTCCAGGGAGGTGGCGTGGTACGACCGCCCGGCCTCGATGCAGGACAGCACCTCCTCCTCGCTGATGCGCAGCCGCTCGGCGATCTCGGCGGTGGTCGGGGAGCGCCCGAAGGCGGTGGTCAGATCCTCGGTCGCGCTGTTGACCTGCACCCACAGCTCGTGCAGGCGGCGCGGTACGTGGACGGTGCGCACGTTGTCGCGGAAGTACCGCTTGATCTCGCCGACCACGGTCGGCATCGCGAACGTCGGGAACTGCACGCCCCGGTCCGGGTCGAAGCGGTCGATGGCGTTGATGAGGCCGATGGTGCCGACCTGGACGACGTCCTCCATCGGCTCGTTGCGGGAGCGGAAGCGGGCGGCGGCGTAGCGCACCAGCGGCAGATTGGCCTCGATCAAGGCCCCGCGCACCCGGTCGTGCTCCGGGGTCCCCGGCGCCAGCTCCTTGAGCTGGGCGAAGAGCACCTGGGTCAGGGCCCGGGTGTCGGCGCCCCGGCTGCGCTGCGGCGCTTCCTGGGCGGCCGGGGCGTCCTGGGCGGCCGGTGAGTCCTGGCCGGCCGGTGCTTCCTGGGGCGGGGGCGGTGCTTGAGGCGCAGTACTGGCCGGCACGGTCAACTCCACCTCGTGATCCATCAACTCATCCGTCAAAAGCGGTCATAGCATCACAAGACATGTGCACTGTGTGCAAGCACCGCATAACGCCGTGTTGAGGGGCGAGTTTGGGCGGAAGGCACGCCAAAGCCCCCCGCCGGAACGGCGGAGGGCTCGGTGCGGACGAGGCTCAGAACTCGTAGTCGGCGATCACCCAGGTGGCGAACTCCCGCCACAGCGCGACACCCGCCTGGTGGGCCGGGTGCTCCAGGTAGCGCTTGAGGGCGTCGGCGTCGTCCACCGCCGAGTTGATCGCGAAGTCGTAGGCGATGGGCCGGTCGCTGATGTTCCAGGCGCACTCCCAGAAGCGCAGCTCCTCGATCTGGCCGCCCAGGGCCCGGAACGCCTCGACCCCCTCGACGACACGCGGGTCGTCGCGCTCGACGCCCTCATTCAGCTTGAACAGGACCAGATGGCGGATCATCACTTTCCTCCGTTGGCGACCCAGGTCATGAAGTCGCCGATGGCCTTGGCGGCGTCGGATATGCCCTCGAACCCTATCTGGACGTAGTCGGCCGCCCTGGCCGGGTCCGTGATGATCACGTAGAGGACGAAGACCACGAGTACCCAGACGGCGATCTTCCTGGCGGTCACCGCCACTGCGGCCTCCCCTGTGACTGACGTGCCCCCGTGGGCCTCCTGGTGCCGGCGGTGAGTGTAACTTCACGCGCTGTTTCAGGACCAACGATCCGCGCGGCGGAGTCTTTTCGGCCGTGGGACGGCGCCCGGCGCCACCGCCCGGCCCCCGTTGGCCACCGCGGGCGGGTCGGCGGGTGCCTGGCCGGCCGGGGGCGGTGCCGGGGGGTCGCGAGGTTGTCACTCGTCCGCGTTGCCCCCGGCTCCGGGCGGGCGGGACATCGCGAAGGGCCCGGTCCATCGGACCGGGCCCTTCGTCTCCGCGGTAGCGGAGGGATTTGAACCCTCGGTGACTTGCGCCACACTCGCTTTCGAGGCGAGCTCCTTCGGCCGCTCGGACACGCTACCGAGGGAGACCCTACCGCAAGGTGGCCCCCGGTTTGAAATCGGTATGCGGTGCGCTCGCTCGTCAGCGCGCGCGGACCTCAGCGCGTGCGGAAGAAGCCGGTGAGGAGGGCGGCGCACTCGTCGCCGAGCACGCCCTCGATCACCTCGGGCCGGTGGTTGAGCCGCCGGTCCCGTACGACGTCCCACAGGGAGCCGGCCGCGCCCGCCTTCTCGTCCCGGGCGCCGTAGACCACCCGGTCCACCCGGGACTGCACGATCGCGCCCGCGCACATCGTGCAGGGCTCCAGGGTGACGACGAGGGTGCAGCCGGCCAGCCGCCACTCGCCGAGGCGAGCGGCGGCCCGCCGGATGGCGACGACCTCGGCGTGCGCCGTCGGATCGCCGGTGGCCTCGCGCTCGTTGTGGCCGGCGGCGAGCACGGTGGTGCCGTCCGCCGACAGCACGACGGCGCCGACGGGGACGTCTCCCCCCCGGGCCGCCCGCCCGGCCTCGGCCAGGGCGAGCCGCATCGCGGGCCGCCAGCGGTCGCGTACCGGGTCCGGCGCCGGACCGCCGGCGCCGGGCACGCCGAGCGCTGCGGAGGCTTCCGGTCCTTCGGGTCCTTCGGGTCCTTCGGGTTCTTCGGTCGGTGCGGTCAGCGGACGGTCTCCAGCGTCTCCGAGGCGCCCAGGGCCTCGGCGATCTCGGTGAGCGCGTCCTCGGACAGCGCGCGCAGCTCCTTCTCGCTCACGCCGAGGTCCTCCAGGATGTCGGCGTCGCCGACCGGGCCGTGCGGCACGGTGGACTCGGCGGCGGGGGGCTCGGCGCCGTCGGCGTCGTCCTCCCCCGGCTCGCCGTCCTCGGTGCCGTCGAGGTCCAGGGCGTCCAGGTCGGGAGCGCCGTCACCGGGCTCCCGGCCCAGCAGCTCGTCGGTGAGCAGGAGCTCGCCGTAGCTGCTGCGGGCGGCGGCGGCGGCGTCCGAGACGTAGATGCGAGGGTCGTCCTCGCCGTCGACGCGGACGACGCCGAACCAGGCGCCCTCCTGCTCGATGAGCACCAGCACCGTGTCCTCGTCGGGAGAGGCTTCCCGGGCCAGGTCGGCCAGATCCGACAGGGTCTCCACATCGTCGAGCTCTGTGTCGCTCGCTTCCCACCCGTCTTCGGTGCGCGCGAGCAGTGCGGCGAAGTACACCGTGACTCTCCCACTGGTCATAGGCGTGCCGGTTGGGGGTCCCCCCGGCGGAGGTTGCGGGCGGGGGAACGGGCTCCGAGCCCCACCCACTCGGAATCGTGGCAGAAACAAGACGTTCAGGGGACGTCTTCGGCTCCCTGTGTCCGGCCGTTTTGATCGCGAGTCCGAGGGCATGTCCGGGTACGCCGGGACGAGCCCCTCCGCGAGGGACTCACCAGCGCACTCGGTGCCGCCACTTGCGGATCGTACGCGGACTTCCGCGGTCCCGGCGCACCGCGTGCGCGCCGGCGCCCGCGCGCCGCGCGATCTTCCCCGTCCGGCCCTCCGGCACCCGTCTACCAGCGGAAGGTCCGCATGCGCATGGCGCGGCGCATCCGGGCCACCTTGGCGCGGCGCGGCTGGACGCGGGCGCGCAGGGCCCGGGCCTCGGCCAGCTCGCGCAGGAACTGGGCGCGGCGCCGGCGCCGTTCGGCGTCCGTCCGGCCCTCGGTGTCCGCCGCCGGATCGTCGCTCCGGGACGGCATGTCGTGGAATTCCCGGTCAGGCACAGTCCCACCACCCCGCGTTCATCCCTCCCACCTTCCCCCGGGCGGACCGTTTGACGCAGGCGGGCGGGTAAGGCGCCGGTCCGGGCCCTGCCGGGCGCGCGGACGCCGGGCCCATCGGGCCCGGTTACTGTGGTGGACATGCGTCTCCACGTCGTCGACCACCCCCTGGTCGCCCACAAGCTCACCACGCTGCGCGACCAGCGCACCGACTCCGCGACCTTCCGCCGTCTCGCCGACGAGCTGGTCACCCTGCTCGCCTACGAGGCCACGCGGGACGTGCGCACCGAGCAGGTCGACCTCCAGACGCCGGTCGCCCGCACCACCGGTGTCAAGCTCTCCCACCCGCGTCCGCTGGTGGTGCCGATCCTGCGGGCCGGCCTCGGCATGCTGGACGGGATGGTCCGGTTGCTGCCGACCGCCGAGGTGGGCTTCCTCGGCATGATCCGCAACGAGGAGACGCTGGAGGCGTCCACCTACGCCACCCGGATGCCGGAGGACCTCTCCGGGCGCCAGGTGTACGTGCTGGACCCGATGCTGGCCACCGGCGGCACGCTGGTCGCCGCGATCAAGGAGCTGATCCGGCGCGGCGCCGACGACGTGACCGCCGTGGTGCTGCTGGCCGCCCCCGAGGGCGTCGAGGTCATGGAGCGCGATCTGGCCGGCACGCCGGTGACGGTCGTGACGGCCTCGGTCGACGAGCGTCTGGACGACAACGGCTACATCGTGCCGGGCCTCGGGGACGCGGGCGACCGGATGTACGGGTCGGCCGAGTAGGCCGTCCCCCGCGCGTTCCGCGCGCGGCCGTTCAGCAGGTCCGCTTCTCGTCGGCGGGCGCCCGCCGCGGCTCGGCCAGTTCGGCCATCGCCCGGTCGGCGTCGGCCTTCGGGGCCAGCTGCCGGAAGGCGTCGCCGATGACCAGGTCGAGGGCGGTGTCCCGGCGGGCGGCGTCGGTGCGGCGCTCCGCGGCGGGCAGCTGGGTGGCGAGCACCGGCAGCGAGGTCTTCAGGGAGGAGCCGGGGCCCAGCAGGAGGCCGGCGCCCTTGACCTTCTTGTCGTACTCCTCGGGCGCGTTGCCCACCTCGCCGATGCGGAAGCCGCGCTTCTTCAGTTCGTCGGCGGTCTTCTTGGCGAGGCCGGCGCGGGTCGTCGCGTTGAGCACGTTGACGGTGATCCCGGCGGGCTCGGGGGGTGCCGCGGTGCGGGGTGAGGCGCTGGCCCGGGGGGTGCACGCCGCCGCGGCGCCGGCCGCGGAGGCGGAGTTCCCCCCGCCGCCGAACACGTCGATGAGCTGCGTGGTGCCCCAGCCGAGCAGGCCGAGGGCGGCGGCGCAGGCGACGGCGAGGAAGGCGAGCCTGCCGCGCCGCCGGGGCGGCCGCATCCGCGGGTACTTGTCCCCCGTGATCCGGTACGCGCCGCCCATGCCGGGTGGAGTCAGCATGCTCATGGCCGCAGCGTAGTGCGCGGGGGCGGCCGTGCCTACCAGATGATCATTTGATGCGTCCGGTCAGGGCGGATCCCACCCGAAAGGGTCAAGCCGGGCGCTTCGCGGACCGGGCCGGGCTGGGCCGGGTCGAGCGCCGCCCGGTCAGTCGTCGAGTTCGAGGACCCGCGCGTGCAGCACCTGGCGCTGCTGGAGCGCCGCGCGCACCGCGCGGTGCAGGCCGTCCTCCAGGTACAGGTCGCCCTGCCACTTCACGACGTGCGCGAAGAGGTCGCCGTAGAAGGTGGAGTCCTCGGCGAGGAGCGTCTCCAGGTCGAGCTGCTGCTTGGTGGTCACGAGCTGATCGAGGCGGACCGGGCGCGGCGCGACGTCCGCCCACTGCCGGGTGCTTTCCCGGCCGTGGTCGGGGTACGGCCGGCCGTTTCCGATGCGCTTGAAGATCACACGGAAAGCCTACCGGTCCAGACGTTCCGGGCGCAGCCACGGCGACGCGGTGCGACGCCGAAAAAGAGGCCGTGAAAAGGGGCGAACCGGGAACAGGGGTCCGATATGTGAGCGACCGTGAGACCGGCTCTCGGGCCGGTCCCGCCGTACCCTCCGCGGCCCCGCCGGGTCTTCCGCCACCGGCCCTGGAGATCGCCCCGGGGTACGCCGCCGGCGGCCCGGCGCTCGACCTGGGGCCAGCACGCGCCGCGCGCCGTAACCCCGGACGACCGCGCGGCGCTCCCGGCCACGGGCGGCGCTCCCGGCCACGGTGCGGACCCGGGAGCAGGCGTGCGGGAAGCTCACCGAGCCGGCGCCGAGCGCCCCCCGGGCACCTGGCCGGGCGCCCCGGCGGGCCCGGGCGGAGGCGGTGGCTCCGGCAGCCGGCGGCCCCGCCTCCGCGTATGCGGCCGTACCGCTCAGGCGTGCTGTCGTCCGGACGCCGACCGCTGCCCGGGCCGCTGTTCGGGCTGGGACGGGGCGGCCGGCCTGGGCGCGCTGCGGGCGGCCTCGGCGCGCAGCAGGGCGCGCAGGACGGCATAGGGGTCCTTGAGCATGGCGTGTGTCTCCTCGTTCGGTGGGATGACCGCGGGGCTGACGGGCCCGATGGGGCGGCTCGGTCAGCAGCGCAGGACCACCGAACGCGGGGCGCGCGGGCAGGGGGGTGCCGGGCCCGGCGCGGGAAGGGGAGGGCGCACGCCGACCGGGGGGCGGGGGAGCGGGACGGGCGGCGCGGGGCGCGGGGGCGCGGCGGGGCGCCGGCCGGTGCGGGCGGGGAGCCGCAGGGCGGTGTCGGCGACGTCGTACTCGGCCGCCGGAGCACCGATCTCGGCGGGCACCACGGCACCCGGCACCGCCTGCGTGAGCGCGCCCGGCAGCAGCAGGACGAGCAGCAGCACGAGCACCCGCGGCCACAGGCGCCGGCGCGTGGCACGGCGGGCCGCCCGGGGCGCGGGGCTCAGGTCGCGTCGTATCCCCGCCGGGCGTACGCGCCCCTTCACGCCGGGCACGGGAACCGCCCGCTCGGCGCGGGGGCGGGGCCCGGGGCGGGCGCCGTTCACAGGGCGCGGGGCATCCGGCGGGCGCGGCCGCGGATCCGCAGGGCGGTGACGATCTCGACCGCGCCGACGGCCACGAGCCAGCAGCCGGCGACGACGGTGAGGACGGCGACCGACTCGAACGGCGAGACGATCAGGACGGCGCCGGCGAGGGCGGTGACGACGCCCAGGAGGACCTGCCAGCCGCGGGCGGGCGTCCCGGGGTCGTGGGCGGCGGCCACGGTGTGCGTGATCCCGCGGAACAGCCAGCCGATGCCGATCCACAGGGCGAGCAGCAGGACCGACCGCAGGGGGCCGCGGAAGCAGAACAGGCCCAGCAGGACGGAGACCGCGCCGCTGACGAAGGCCAGGACGCGCAGCGAGGTGGTCCGGTGCGTGCCGAAGGCGGCGGCGAGTTGCAGTACGCCGCCGATCAGGAGGTAGAGACCGAACAGCACCCCGGCGGCGAGCAGGGACGCGCCCGGCCACACCAGGACCAGGACGCCCAGGACGAGGGAGGCGGCGCCGGTGAGCAGCACGGTCTGCCAGGCGGTGCGGGCCAGCAGGTGCAGCGGCCCCTCGAAGGGCGGCTCGGGCTCGTGTCCGCCGGGCGGCCCGGCGGCGGGCGCGTGCCGGGCGTGGACCCGGCGGTCGTCGTACTCGGGACCCCACGGGGAGCCGCTCGGTGGCTCGGTCATGGTCCATGCTTGGACCTCGCGCCCGCGGCCCGCCCTCCGGAGGCGGCCACCCGGGTGACGGCCGTTCGGCTCAGGGGGGGGCGGCTCCCGCTCGCCTGGGCGGGTGTCGCGCGCCGGGGCGGTGACGGACCCCCGGGCGGGGGCGCGCCTGTGGTGACGGCGGTCGTGAAGCACGCCCCGGGAAAGACCCCGGGAAGACCCGCGAAAAGACCAGGGAAAGACCCGGGGAAAGACGCGCGAAAGGCCGGGAAAGACCCGCGAACGGCCCGGATGCCGCGGCTACTTCCCGGCCGCCCCGGTGGTCCTGGCGGCCTTCGCCGCCTTCGCCGCCGCCTTCATCTCCTGCTTGTGGGCCCGCACCCTGGCCAGCGACTCCGGTCCGGTGATGTCGGCGACGGACCGGAAGGACTTCGGCTCGCCGTAGTCGCCCGCGGCCTCCCGCCAGCCCTCCGGCCGCACGCCGAGCTGCTTGCCGAGCAGGGCGAGGAAGATCTGCGCCTTCTGCTTGCCGAAACCGGGCAGTTCCTGGAGCCGCCCGAGCAGTTCCCGGCCGGTCCCGACGCCGCGCCAGACGGCCTCGGCGTCCCCGTCGTAGTGCTCGACGAGGTACCGGCACAGCTGCTGGACGCGCCCCGCCATCGACCCGGGGTAGCGGTGCACGGCCGGCTTCTCCGACAGCAGCGCGGCGAACTCCTCCGGGTCGTACGCCGCGATCTCGTGCGCGTCCAGGTCCTCCGCGCCCATGCGCCGGGCGATCGTCGCGGGCCCCTTGAACGCCCACTCCATCGGGATCTGCTGGTCCAGCAGCATGCCGGTCAGCGCGGCGAGCGGGCTGCGGCCGAGCAGCTCGTCGGCCTCGGGGTCCTGGGCGAGGTGCAGGGTGACGTTCATGGACCGATGATCGCGCGTGCGCGGCCGGGACGCGCGCCGGTGCCCCGGCTCCGGGACCGCGTCCCGGCCGGCCCCGCCCTGCCCCAGGGGTTCTTCACCGTTCGCGTACGATTCCGCCACCGGTTCGGTCAATAATTAGGCAAGGCTAACCTAAAGGGAAGTAGGGCACAGGTGGGCGCCGAGATATTCCGTGATGCCTGGGGCATCCCGCACCTGCGCGCCGGCAGCGCGCGCGAACTCGCCCGTGTCCAGGGCCGCGTCACCGCGCGGGACCGGGCCTGGCAGCTGGAGGTCGAGCGGCACCGCGCCCAGGGCACCACCGCCTCCTTCCTCGGCCCCGAGGCCCTGCCCTGGGACCGCTTCGCCCGCCGCTCCCTCCTCGCCGACACCGCCCGCCGCTGCTTCACGGCCCTGGAGGAGTCCGACCCGGAGACGGCCGACTGGGTACGGGCCTACGTCGACGGCGTGAACGAGGGCCTGCCCGAGGGCGCCTCCGCGGAGTTCGGCCGCACCGGTCTCGCCCCCGGCCGCTGGGAACCCTGGACCCCGCTCGCCGTCTGGCTGTCCACCCACATCCTCTTCGCGGGCTTCCCGGCCAAGCTGTGGCGCGAGCAGGTCGCCCGGCACCTCGGACCCGACGCGGTCGCCCTGTTCGCCACCGACGGCCCCGGCACCGCGGGCAGCAACGGCTGGCTGGTCGCCGGGGAACGCACCGTCACCGGGCGGGCGGTCATCGCCGGCGACCCGCACCGCTTCATCGAGGACCCCGGTGTCTACCAGCAGATCCACCTGGCCTGCCCCGAGTTCGACGTGGTCGGCCTCGCCGTCCCCGGCGTCCCCGGCATCGCCCACTTCGGCCACACCGGCACGGTCGCCTGGGCCATCACCAACGCCATGGCCGACTACCAGGACCTGTACCGGGAGCGGCTGCGCCGCACCGGCGCCGGTGTCGAGGCCCTCGGCCCCGACGGCACCTGGCACCGCGCCGCCCGCCACACCGAGACCATCGAGGTCGCCGGGGAGGAGGCGGCCGAGGTCGAGGTGATCGAGACCGGCCGGGGACCGGTCGTCATCGGCGGTCCGGAAGGGCTCGACGGCGGCGACCCGGCGGACTCCGCCGGCACCCCGGTCGCCATCAGCCTGCGCTACCCGCCCCGCGTCACCGCCGACCTCGGCTTCGGCGCCCTGCTGCCGCTGCTGCGGGCCCGCCGGGTCGCCGACGTCGACCGCGCCCTGGACGCGTGGGTCGAGCCGGTCAACGTGGTGCAGGCCGCCGACACCGAGGGCGGGCTGCTGCACCGGGTCGCGGGCCGGGTGCCGGTGCGCGCCGCCGCCAACGGCACCCGCGTCGTCCCCGCCTGGGAGCCCGGCCACGCCTGGCGAGGCTGGCACGAGACCCCCCGCGCCGGGCTGACCGGCGGCGTCGCCGTGATGGCCAACCAGCGCGGCCCCGCCGCCCCCCTCGGCGTCGAGTTCGCCCCGCCGCACCGCGCCGGCCGCATCGCCGCGCTGCTCGCGGGCAAGGACCGCTGGTCGGCCGCGGACATGCCCGCCATCCACACCGACACCCACCTCGCCTCCGCCGCCCCCCTCCTGGACCGCCTCGCCGCCCTCGACGGGCTCACCCCCGAGGCCGCCGCCCTCCGCGACCGCCTCCTGCGCTGGGACCGCCGCATGGACGCCCACAGCGCCGACGCGGCGGCCTACGCGGCGGTGCGCAGCGCGGTCGTACGGCGCCTCGCGGCCCACCCGGCCTTCGCCGCGCTGGCCGTCCCGCCCGCCTACCCGGAGCTCTTCCAGCCCTGGCTGGCCCTGCGCCCCCGCATCGGCTACGCCCTGGAACACCTCCTGCGCGCCCCCGAGCTGTACGGCGTCGACCGCGCGGCCGAGGTCCGCGCCGCCGTGGAGGAGGTGGCCGCCGGGGACCCGCCCGGCACCTGGGGCGACACCCACCGCCTCGCCCCCTGGCGGGCGCTCGCCGACGAGCGGTACGACGAACCGGGCCTGTCCGGCGACCACGACTGCGTCCTGTGCACCTCCGCGGTGCCGGGCGTGACCGACCTCGCCGCCCGCGGCCCGGCCGCCCGGTACGTCTGGGACCTGGCCCGCCGCGAGGACAGCCGCTGGGTGGTCCCCTTCGGCGCCTGCGGCGTCCCCGGCTCGCCGCACCACCGCGACCAGCTGCCCCTGTGGCTGCGGGGCGACCTCGTCCCCGTCGTCACCGACTTCACCCGACTGCACCAGGACACCGAGGAGACCGATGTCTGACCCGTACGCCTCCCGCACCGCCGTCCACGAAGAGCGGACCGACGGCTTCGGCACCGTCCGCGTCCTGCCGCTGGACGCCGAGCGCGACGCCGGCGTCCTGCACCGCTGGGTGAGCGAGGAGCGGGCCGCCTTCTGGGGCATGAACGGCCTGACGCGCGACCAGGTGGCGGAGATCTACGCCCACATGGACACGCTCGACACCCACCACGCCCTGCTGCTGGTCAGGGACGGCGAGCCGGCCGCGCTGCTGCAGACCTACGAGCCGGACGCCGATCGCGTCGGCGAGTGCTACGAGGTCCGCCCCGGCGACATCGGCGTCCACCTGCTGCTCGCCCCCGCCGGACCGGACGGCACGCGGCCCGGCTGGACCTCCGCCCTGATCGGCGTCGTGACGGCGTACGTCTTCCGGACCCTGGGCCGGACCCGGATCGTGATCGACCCGGACGTCCGCAACGCCAAGGCGATCGCCCGTTTCCTCAAGCAGGGCTTCACCGCGGGCCCCGAGGTCGTCCTGCCCGAGGTCGACCTGCCCGACGTGTACCTGCCGGAGAAGCGGGCTCAGCTGTCTTTCCTCGACCGGGAGGTAGCCTTCCCCGGGTGACCCCGGTGACCCCTGAGGACCTCGTCGCACGCTACGGTCTCCGGCCGCTCCCGCGCGAGGGCGGCCTGTTCCGCCGTACCTGGGCCGGACCGGACCGGCCCGACGGACGCCCGGAGGGCACGGCGATCGTCGTCCTGCTGACCGGCGCCGACTACTCCGCCCTGCACCGCCTGCCCACCGACGAGGTCTGGCACTTCTACCTCGGCGACCCGCTGGAGCTGCTGCTGCTCGCGCCCGACGGGTCGTCCCGGACGGCCGTGCTGGGACCGGACGTCCCGTCCGGCCAGCACCCGCAGCTGACCGTCCCCGCCCGCACCTGGATGGGCGGGCGGGTCGCGGCGGGCGGCGCCTGGACGTTCCTCGGCTGCACGATGGCCCCCGGCTTCACCGAAGAGGACTACGAGCACGGCGACGCGGCCGAGCTCACGGCACGCTATCCGGCACAGGCGGCCCGCATCGCCGCCCTGTGCCGGCCCTGAGTCCGGCCCCGCACAGTCCCCCACGTCCCCGGGAGGGCCCATGAAGCTGCTGGACGGACAGGTCGCCCTGGTCACGGGTGCGGGCGGCGGCATCGGCCGGGGCATCGCCCTCCGCTTCGCCGAGGAGGGCGCGGCGGTCGCCCTGCACTGCCGTACGGCGGTGCAGGCGGCCCGCGACGCGGCCGCGCGCGTCCGCGACCTGGGCGGCCGGGCCGTCGTCCTGCGGGCCGACCTCACCGACGAGGACGCCTGCCGCCGCCTGGTCGGCGAGGCCGCCGACTGGGGCGGGGGACGGGTGACGGCTCTGGTCAACAACGCCGGGGTGCAGCCGGTGCGGGAGCTGCCCGGCATGACGGCCGCCGAGTGGCGGGACGTCGTCGACACCAACCTGTCCGGCGTCTTCGCCTGCACCCAGGCGGCGGCGGAGCTGATGCGCCACCGGGGCGGCGGCACGATCACCCACATCGCCTCCGTCGAGGCGAGCGCCCCCGCCCCCGGCCACGCCCACTACTGCGCCTCGAAGGCGGCGGTCGTCATGCACGCCCGGTCGGCCGCCCTGGAGTACGGCCCGTGGGGGATCCGCGTCAACACCGTCTCGCCCGGCCTCATCGATCGCGAGGGCCTGGCCGAGGCGTGGCCGGAGGGCGTGCGGCGGTGGCGGCGGGCGGCGCCCGCCGGACGCCTGGGCCGGCCCGAGGACGTGGGCGACGCCTGCGTCTTCCTCGCCTCCCGGCTGGCGTCCTGGGTCACCGGCCACGACCTGGTGGTGGACGGAGGGGTGTCGGCCCGGCCCACCTGGTGAGGCGCCGCGCCGTCCGGCCCTCCGCGCCCTGAATAGGCGCAACCGCCCGTTAGGGCCGCGGATGGCCGTTTCACCGGTCCGCTCCACTGGCTGATATGAGCGCCGCCAGGCCGCGTCAGGTTTCCCGTAACCACCGTTCGGCAGCCTCCAGGAGTCATCGGAATCCGGGAGGCTGCAGTGAAGCATGTGAGCAAGAGGCGCACCGGTGTCGTCGTGGCCGTGCTCAGTGGTCTGGCCATGGCGATGATGTCGACGGCCGCGCACGCCGACGAGGGTCCGGACGTCATCGCGCACCGCGGGTCGTCGGGCATGGCGCCGGAGAACACCGCGGCGGCCGTCGATCTCGCCATCGAACAGGAGTCCGATTTTGTCGAGATCGACGTGCAGCGCACCAAGGACGGCAAACTGGTCAACTTCCACGACTGCACCATGGAGCGGACCACCGACGTCGAGGAGGTCTACCCGGGCCGTCCCAGATACCGGGTCTCCGACTTCACCTGGGCGGAACTGCGCAGACTGGACGCCGGTTCGTGGTTCCACGAGGACTACGCCGGCGAACCGCTCATGACCGTCGACGAGGTCATCGCGAGCGTCAGGAACACCCGCACCGGACTGCTGGCCGAGATCAGCCCGTGCGGCCACTACGTCGGCATCGCGACCGACTTCGCGGAGAACCTGCTGGGCAAGCCGCGCTACGTGCGGCGCGCCCTGGCCGAGGGAGAGCTCGCCGTCCAGTCCTTCCAGGTGGACGACGCCCAGGAGTTCCACGCCCTCATGCCCGACGTCCCGATCGGCTTCCTGGACGCCACGCGTCCCACCGAGGAGGAACTCGTCCAGCTGAGCACGTGGGCGGACCAGGTGAACCCGCAGTACACGGTGACCGACCAGGCCCTGGTCGACCGCGTGCACGAACTGGGCATGGACATCAACGTGTGGACGGTCGACGAGCCCGGCGCGATGCGCCGGATGGCCGGCCTGGGCGTCGACGGCATCATCACCGACTTCCCCCAGTCCCTCACCCAGCGCTGACCCACCGGCCCGCCGGCGCTCCGCCCGGACGGCTTCACAGCAGGACGACACACCCTCTCCGGCGCAGCTCGGCCAGCTGCGCCGGAGAGGGCTCGCAGGCGTTCCAGCGCAGGTCCAGCTTCTCCAGCGAGGGCAGACCGGCGACCCAGTCCGGCAGCCGGGTCAGGCGGTTGCTCCGCACGTCGAGCTGGCGGAGCCGGGGCAGACCGGCCAGCGCCGGGGGCAGCTCGGCGAGCGCGTTCTCCCGCAGCTCCAGGTGGCGCAGTTCCCGGAGTCGGGCCACGGACGGCGGCAGGCTGTCGATCAGATTGCCCCGCAGCCACAGCTCGCGCAGGCCGCGCAGGTGCCCGATGCCGTCGGGCAGGGTGGTCAGACGGTTGTGCTGCGCCCGCAGCTCGATCAGACCGGTCATCCGCCCGATGGCCTCGGGCAGGGCGGTCAGGGCGTTCTCGCCGACGTTGAGATAGCCCAGCCGCGTCAGGTTCCCCAGGGAGTCCGGGAGCCCGGACAACCGGTTGTCGTGCAGATAGAGGCAGCCACTGAGGCCGGTCAGGTCACCGAGCGAGTCCGGTACGGAGGTGAGGCGGTTGTGGCCGAGGTCCAGGGTGGCCAGCCGCGTCAGCCGGCCGATCTCCGGCGGCAGCTCGGTGAGCCCGTTGTCCGCCAGGATCAGCACCTCCAGCTCGGCGCGCCCCCAGACCGCCTCGGGCACCTCCCCGAGCTGCCGACGCCAGAGGTTCAGCACATGCGGCACGTTCCACTCCCTTTCCCCGAATTCCCCGAACGCTGGCGGGCGCCGACCTGGCCGACCGTCCCACCGGTGACCAGGCGACGAAGCACAGCGGATGCCGCACGACCGCCTGAACGGAGGCGAGGCACGGCCCCGTCCGGAACGGGACCAAGGGCCTGTCCAGGACGTTAACTTGATCCCATGGCGAGTCAGATCATCACCCTGGTCGGTGTCCTGCTGGGCGCGGTCACGTCGTTCTTCGCCACGACCCTGGCCTAGCGGGTCCGGTTCCGGCAGGCGCTGGCCACGCGGTGGGACGAGCGCAAGCTCGACACGTACGTGGAGTACGTCTCCTGCGTCAAGGAGGCGGCCCGCGCCGCTCGCCGGGCGCTCGCAACCCGCGAGCGGGGCGAGGACCCGTCCGAGGCGCTATCGGAGATGGAAACGGCGGAAACCCGGCGCTCCATCCTGTTCGAAGCCCTCGTCCTGCTGGCAGACGACGCGGCCTCGAAATCCGCTGCGACGGTCAATGAGCGCCTCTGGGACCTGCTGATCTACGCACGAGAACCGGACGGCGTCTCCACCGCCCACCGGACCGAACTGGGCCCCGCGCTCATCGACGCCTTGAACGCCCTCCACAAGACGGCGCGGTCGGACCTGGCGATAGGTGCAGCCCTGATCACGCGCCGCTGAGACCCTTTGGGCCGGCGGAGGTTACGGGATTCGCACTCGTGAGGGGTTCCCCTAGCTAGACGAGTAGTTGCAAACCCGCGGTATCACCGGAGCACACGGTATCCACAGAGTGGCGGGCTGACCGCCGAACGGCAGCAGTTCCGCGAGGTTTTACGCCTTCAGGTGGCCGAGCGGTTCATCCGGGGCGAGGCGAGTTCGGTGATCGCCAAGGACCTGCGGGTCAGTGCCCGGTCGGTACAGCGATGGCGGCAGGCATGGGACGGGGGAGATCGGCGGGCCCTGCGGTCGCAGGGCCCGCGTCGTTGCCGAGGCTGAGCGAGAAGCAGTTCGCACGGCTGGGGGCGGAGCTGGCCAAGGGGCCGACCGCGCACGGCTGGGAGGACCAGCGGTGGACCCTGGCGCGGATCAGGAACGTGATCGGCCGGCGCTTCCACCTGACCTACACCCTTCAGGGCGTGCGCAAGCTACTGGTCCGCAACCGTTGGTCCTACCGGGTCCCGGCCCGACGGGCCGTCGAGCGGGACGATGAAGCCGTGGCCGGCTGGGGGAAGGAGACCTGGCCCTGCGCGGAAGTCTCGCGGCGGCCCGTGGAGTCTGGCTCCTCTTCGAGGACGAAGCCGGCTTCTCCATGACGCCGCCGCACGCGAAGACCTGGTCACAGCGTGGCCGGGCCCCGGTGGTGCGGGTCCGCGGCCGCTCCTGCCGACGCATCTCCATCGCCGCGCTGACCTGCTACAGGCCCGGCCACCGCTGGAGGCTGATCTTCCGGCCGCGTCGGGACGACGGCCGACGCGAGGGCCGCAAGAGTTTCTCCTGGCGTGACTACCGGGACCTGCTGATCGCGGCCCTCCAGCAACTCGGTGGCCCGAACGTGCTCATCTGCGGGTTCCGTCGCGGAGCCTGGCGAACAGGACGCTGATGCGGAGGAGGGCCTAAGTGTGGGTTTTGCCGCGGGCTCGGCAGCGGTCGTAGTGGGTCCGGGAGGCGGGATCGTGGAGGGCTGCGAACGCGGAGAGGAACATCGCCCGTTTCAGCTGCCGGTTGCCGCCTCTGGGGGCGTGTTCGCCGTGGATCGACGTGCCGGACTGCTTGGTGGCCGGGGCGAGGCCGGCGTAGGGGGCGAGGTGGGCGGCGGTGGGGAAGGAGCTGCCGTCGCCGACGGTGGCCGGGGGGATGGCGGCGGTCCTGACGCCGATGCCGGGCATCGAGGTCAGGACCTGGGAAAGGAGGGTGGGCCTCCAGCAGGGCCGCGATCCGGGCCTCCGGGGCCCGGCGTTGTTCGTGGACGGCGGCCAGCGACATCGCCAGCGAGGGCACGATCACGCGCGCTCGCTACGTCCATGTGACGGGGACCATGCTTCGCAAGATCGCGCGGCAGGCTGGCGATGTGCGGCGGGAGCCCCCGGAAATCAACTGAGACGAAAACCGAGACGGACAACGTCGAAGGGCCCCACCGCGAACGGTGGGGCCCTTCGGCATCGTGCCCGGTGAGGCACTGGCGGAGGATACGAGATTCGAACTCGTGAGGGGTTGCCCCCAACACGCTTTCCAAGCGTGCGCCCTAGGCCTCTAGGCGAATCCTCCGCCGAGAACATTACATGACGCCGGGGAGTGCTCGCGAACTCGTCGCCGGCCCGCGAAATCGGGTAACCTGTGCGAAGCCCCTCACGCGGCGCTATCTGACTGAACTCCCCCAGGGCCGGAAGGCAGCAAGGGTAGGTTGGCTCTGGCGGGTGCGTGGGGGGCGCTTGCGTTTCCGGGGGCCGGGCCGGTCGGCCCGATCTGGCGGGGCGGGCTCCGGTCGGTCCCGGCGAGGGGCCGGGAGGGCTGGCCCGGGCCCCTGACCTGCGGTGGAGCCGAGGCCCGGCCGGTTGTCGGCGGGCGCCTATAACCTCGTATGCGTGTCGTCTCTCGCGCTCTACCGCCGCTACCGCCCGGAGTCCTTCGCCGAGGTCATCGGGCAGGAGCATGTCACCGACCCGCTGCAGCAGGCGCTGCGGAACAACCGGGTCAATCACGCGTACCTGTTCAGTGGTCCGCGCGGCTGCGGCAAGACGACGAGCGCGCGGATCCTGGCCCGCTGTCTGAACTGTGAGCAAGGTCCCACGCCGACGCCGTGCGGCGCGTGCCAGTCGTGCCAGGACCTGGCGCGCAACGGCCCGGGCTCGATCGACGTCATCGAGATCGACGCCGCCTCGCACGGTGGTGTGGACGACGCCCGCGACCTGCGGGAGAAGGCATTCTTCGGGCCCGCCCGCAGCCGGTACAAGATCTACATCATCGACGAGGCCCACATGGTCACGTCGGCCGGTTTCAACGCCCTGCTCAAGGTGGTCGAGGAGCCGCCGGAGCACCTGAAGTTCATCTTCGCGACCACCGAGCCCGAGAAGGTCATCGGGACCATCCGGTCGCGGACCCACCACTACCCCTTCCGGCTCGTGCCGCCCGGGACCCTGCGCGACTACCTGTCGGCGGTGTGCGAGCAGGAGAAGATCCCCGTCGAGGACGGCGTGCTGCCGCTCGTCGTGCGGGCGGGCGCCGGCTCCGTACGGGACTCCATGTCCGTCATGGACCAGCTGCTCGCGGGCGCCGGTGACGAGGGCGTGACGTACGCCATGGCGACCGCCCTGCTCGGCTACACGGACGGGTCGCTGCTCGACTCCGTCGTCGAGGCGTTCGCCTCCGGTGACGGGGCCGCGGCCTTCGAGGTCGTGGACCGTGTCATCGAGAGCGGCAACGACCCGCGGCGCTTCGTCGCCGACCTGCTGGAGCGGCTCCGCGATCTGGTGATCCTCTCCGCCGTGCCGGACGCGGGGGAGAAGGGGCTCATCGACGCCCCGGTGGACGTCGTCGAGCGGATGCAGGCGCAGGCGCGGTCCTTCGGGGCCGCCGAGCTGAGCCGCGCCGCCGACCTCGTCAACCAGGGGCTGACCGAGATGCGGGGGACCACCTCCCCCCGTCTCCAGCTGGAGCTGATCTGCGCGCGCGTGCTGCTGCCCACGGCATACGGCGACGAGCGGTCGGTGATGGCACGCCTCGACCGGATCGAGCGCGGGGTGCAGTTCTCCGCGGGCGCGGGCGCCCCCGCGATGGGATACGTGCCGGGTCCCGACGCCCACGCGGGAGCCGCCGCCGCTCCCGTCGCGCCGGGCGGCGGGCCCGCCGCGGCCCGGGCCGCCGTGCGCGCGTCCGGCGCGCCGGCCGGTGCCGCGCCCGCCGGGCCCGGTACGGCCGCCGCACCGGCCGCCGGCGGAGCCGTACCCGCTTCCGCCCCCCAGGCCCCCGCCACTCCCGCACCAGCGGCCGCCGCCCCTTCCGCACCCGCACCCGAGCCCGCGCCTGCCGCTCCGGCGCCTGCCGCCTCCGCGCCGCCGGCCGCGGCACCCGCGCCCGGTGCCTGGCCCACGGCCGCTGCCGCCGGCAGCGGGCGCCGGCCCGGCGGCTGGCCCACGGCGGCGCCCGCCGGCGGCGGGCAGCCCCAGACGCCCCCCTCTCCCGCCTCTCCCTCCGCGGCGCCGGCCGCGTCGGCGGCTCCCGCCTTCGCGCCCTCGGGCGGCGGTCTCGACCCCCGCTCCCTCTGGCCGAACATCCTGGAGGCGGTCAAGAACCGCCGCCGGTTCACCTGGATCCTGCTCAGCCAGAACGCCCAGGTGACCGGCTTCGACGGCACCACGCTCCAGCTCGGCTTCGTCAACGCCGGTGCCCGGGACAACTTCCTGAGCAGCGGCAGCGAGGACGTGCTGCGCCAGGCGCTGGCCGGGCAGTTCAACGTCCAGTGGAAGATCGAGGCGGTCGTCGACCCCTCCGGCGGCTCGGCGCCGCCGCCGTCCGCCGGACCCTCCGGCTCCGGCTTCCCCGGCGGTCACGGCCCGGGCGGTGCCGCCCCGAGTGGTGGCGGCGGTTACGGCGCTGGCGGCGGCAGCGGGTACGGCGGTGGCGGCGCCCCCTCGCCGGCGCCGCCGCAGGCGTCGTCCACGGCGCCCTCGCCCGCCGCGTCGGCCCCCGCTCCGGCCTCCTCCCGGGCCGCCGCCCCGGCCCCCGCGCCCTCGGCGCCGGAGCCGCCCCCGGTCTCGCCCGAGGACGACATCCCCGAGGACGACGATCCCGATCTCGACGAGTCGGCCCTGTCCGGCAAGGAACTGATCGTTCGGGAGCTGGGCGCGACGATCGTGGAGGAGATCGCGCACGAGTAGCGGACGGGTAGCGGACGGGTATCGGCCGAGTCAGGGACAGGGGCGGGAGCCGAGCCGGAGACCGGTCCGGGGGACCGGGCCGGAGACCGGTCCGGGGGCCCGGGCCGGAGACCGGTCCGGCGTAGGCGCGGCCCCGCGTGCCGGGCGTGCCGGAGCCCCGCCCTCGGAGGAACGCACGAACGGCGACGGTTCGCCCCCTCGGCGGCCCGTACGAACCGGACCGCCCCTGTGCCGTTAGGCTGACCCCGTGAAGGTCCTCGTCATCGGCGGCGGCGCCCGCGAACACGCCCTGTGCCGTTCCCTGTCCCTCGACCCCGACGTCACCGCGCTGCACTGCGCACCCGGCAACGCCGGCATCGCCGAGGTCGCCGAGTTGCACCAGGTCGACGCCCTGGACGGCAAGGCCGTGACCGCGCTGGCCACCGAGCTCGGCGCCGAGCTGGTCGTGGTCGGCCCGGAGGCGCCGCTGGTCGCCGGGGTCGCCGACGCCGTGCGCGACGCGGGCATCCCGGTCTTCGGCCCGTCCAAGGAGGCCGCGCGGTTGGAGGGCTCCAAGGCCTTCGCGAAGGACGTCATGGCGGCGGCCGGCGTGCCCACGGCCCGCTCGTACGTCTGCGCGACCCCCGAAGAGGTCGACGCGGCCCTCGACGCCTTCGGAGCCCCGTACGTGGTCAAGGACGACGGGCTCGCCGCCGGCAAGGGCGTCGTCGTGACCTCCGACCTCGACGCGGCCAGGGCGCACGCCGCGGCCTGCGACCGGGTGGTCATCGAGGAGTACCTCGACGGCCCGGAGGTGTCCCTGTTCGCCGTGACCGACGGCGAGACCGTCCGCCCGCTCCAGCCCGCCCAGGACTTCAAGCGGGCGCTGGACGGCGACGAGGGCCCGAACACCGGTGGCATGGGCGCCTACTCGCCGCTGCCGTGGGCCGACCCCAAGCTGGTCGAAGAGGTCATGGAGACGGTGCTGCGGCCGACCGTCGACGAGATGCGCCGTCGCGGCACCCCGTTCTCCGGCCTGCTCTACGCCGGTCTCGCGATCACCTCCCGCGGCGTCCGCGTGATCGAGTTCAACGCCCGGTTCGGTGACCCGGAGACGCAGGTCGTGCTCGCCCGGCTGAAGACGCCGCTCGCCGGCCTGCTGATGGCCGCCGCCACCGGAAACCTGGCCGACCTGGAGCCCCTGCGCTGGAGCGACGAGGCGGCGGTCACCGTGGTCGTCGCCTCGCACAACTACCCCGGCGCCCCGCGCACCGGCGACCCGATCACCGGCCTGGACGAGGTCGCGGCGCAGGACGCTCCGCACGCGTACGTGCTGCACGCGGGCACCCGGCGCGAGGGTGACACGGTCGTCAGCGCGGGCGGCCGCGTCCTGTCCGTGACGGCCACCGGCAAGGACCTCGCCGAGGCCCGCGACCGCGCCTACCGGGCCGTCTCCCGCGTCCGCCTCGACGGCTCCCACCACCGCACGGACATCGCGGCGAAGGCGGCGGCCGGCGCGTAGACGCCCAGGCGCCCGGTCCCAGACCGCCCACCGCCACCGAACCCGGCAGGCCCCGGCTCCGTCTCAGGAACCGGGGCCTGACCCTTGCAGTCCCTCTGGAGTCAGAGCCTGCTCCTTGCGCTCCCTCTGGAGTCAGGGCCTGACCGTTGCGTTCCCTCTCGAATCAGGGCCTGACCTTCGCTGTCCGTCATCCACCTTTGCCCAAAGCCATTCCATCGAGTGACCGATGTCCCATCCGGCTGACGGGCGCCGAGGCCCCAACTAGGGTGCCGCGCAAGCGTTCCGGCACTTGGCCCATCGACATTGCGATGTCAGTGGCGGGTGCCACAGTGGGGGAGTGAGCACCACCAGGACAGCGTCACGACAGGCAGGGAGGGGGTGAGGTGCGGTCATGACCGGCATGGGCGTGGAAGAGCGGGGTGCGCCGGACGCGCGCTCCCGGGCGCTGGCCGTGCTGCGGGTCCGCAGCCGGGCCGTGGCCGTCGCCGTGCTGCCCGCCGCGGCCGCCGTGATCCTGCTCGCCGGCGGCTCGACGGGCCACCTTCCGGGGCCGGGCTGGGACATCGCCCGCTGGTCCGTGACCGCGGTCGCCGTCGTCGTCCTGCTCGCCGCGGCCGGCATCGCCCTGTTCGTCGCCCGTGCCCGCCCCGCCGTCAGCCCGACGGTCCCGATCGCCGAGGAGTCGGCCCCCGACCTGTACCGGATGGTGCGCGACCTCGCCGACCGGCTCGACGTCCCGGCCCCGTCCGCCATAGCGCTCACCCCGGACTGCGACAGCTGGCTGGAGGACCGCACCCACCCGGCCCACGGCCCGCCGCCCCCGCGGGAGCACGACGAGACGGCCGGTCCGGGCGGACGGGCCCGCAGACGCCCGCCCGACGCTCCCGTCCTCGTCATCGGCTCCCCCTTCCTGTGGTGGATGCGCGTCGGCGAGCTCCGCGCGGTGCTGGCCCCGGTGGTGGCCGGTACGGGCCCCTCGGCGCACCCCGACATAGCGGCCGCCCGGCGCTTCGTCCGCGGCCTGGACGCGGCGGTGGCGGTCGCCGCGACCCGCACCCGCCGCCGGCTGTCCCGTGCGGTGTGCGCGGCCGTCGGCTGGGTGTCCCGCCTGCTGCTGCGCAGCTGCCGCGCCCACGCGGCCGAGATGGAGCGCGGGGTCGCCGCCGCCGCGGCGCGGCGTGCGCAGAACGTGGACTACGGACTGCGCATCGTCGCCCAGGAACAGGTGGGCCTCGCGTACGCGGGCTGGGACCGGCTGCTGACGAAGGTGGCGCTGCCCGCCTGGCGGATGGGCCGCTGGCCCTCCCGGCTGGACGCGGGGGTCGTCGCGGCGCTCACCGAGCTGTCCCGGCGTGACCGCCTGGCCGAGGGCTTCGCCTCCCGCCTGGGCGAGCGGCCCGCCTGCGATCTGCTGGAGGAGCCCGGCGCGGTGGACGAGGCGGCCTCCCTCCTCGCCGCCCGCCTCTTCCACGGCGGCCCCGCCGAGCCCGGCCCGTCCTGGTCGTCGGTGGAGTGGCACGAGTATCCGGAGGAGGTCGTCGACCGCGCCTGGCGCACGGACGCCGCCCGCCTCCACCGCGTCCTGGACGCCCTGGGCGTCCGCCGCACCGCCACCGGCACCGGAGCGGAGGCCGCCGGCCCCACCCTGGCCCGCGTCCTCGACCACCTGACGGACCCGGCCGCTCCCTCCACGCCCCGCTCCCGGGCGAATCAGGCGGAACACAGGGATCGGCCGGGGCAGCCGGAGCAACCGGAGCGGCCGGGCCCGTATGACGTGGCAGGCGCGGCAGGCGTGGCAGATCCGCGGGACACGCCCGCCCCGGAGGACGAGGAGCTCTCCGGCGCCACGTCCCGCAGCGCCGCCCTCGCGGCACGGCTCAGTGCCCAGCTGGCCCGTGAGGAGGCGGAAGTCCAGCGGCCCGCGCCTCCGGGCCTTCCCCCCGCCGCCCCGCCCGGCCCCGACACCGCCCTCTGGGACGACCACCCGCTGCCCCTGTTCCCGCTCCAGCCTCCGCGTGCCGCCCGCGATCTCCTCACCGACCACATCACGGCGATGGTCTGCTGCGCGGCGATGGACACCGCCGGCGCCACGCCGGGACTCGACTGGCTGGACGGCCCGGTCCTTCTGATCGACGGCGAACGCATGTCCGACCTTGCTCCCCGTGTCCACACCTTGGTCGAGACCGGCGATCCGGTCCCGCTGCGGGCCTGGCTCACCGACCTCGGCATACGCCCGGAAAAGCCGGTGCGACTGGTCTGACGGCGAGCACAACTCGGGCGGAAGAACTAGTTCCACTTTCATCAGTTCACAACGAACAGTGACAGCGCGCGTGCGAAATGTGATGTGCTGGAATCCGTGGCAACCAGGGCAAGAGCGCCCGACATACGTCAGTGGCGCCCGCCCGACGACCCGACCGAACCACTACCGCTCGGTCGCTCGGCCACGCACCGCACCGCACCTCACACCGCGACCGCACACCACGACCGCACACCGCAGACCGCCCCAACAACCCAACACGACACGACACGGCACGGGGGCAAGAGGGAGGGGAATGACCCATGGGGTCGCAGCCCGTACGCCGCTGGGAGTCGGGAGCACTCGCGCACGCCGTGACGGACCCCTTCGGGCAAGGTCCGGTCCCCTGGCTGCGCGGCTGCGAGACGTACTTCAGTGACACCGGCCAGGTCGTCCCCTGGTATCTGGACCAGGAACCGGTTCCCGCCCCGGCGAGCCGCACCGGGAAGCTTCCCGGCCAGCGGCCCGCCCACCGCCCCACCGGCGGCCCGCGCGCGGCCGACGACGTGCGCCGGCAGATCAAGGGCTTCACCTCCACCGGCGCGGCCGCTCCCGGCGAGGCCATCGACTTCCACATCACCGTCGACCCGCCCCAGGAGTTCAGCGTCGACGTCTACCGCATCGGCCACTACGGCGGTGACGGCGCCGCCAAGATCACCACCAGCCCGCGTCTGTCCGGCATCGTGCAGCCGGCGCCCCTCACCGCCGACCGCACGGTCTCCTGCCACCACTGGTGGCTGTCCTGGCGCCTGCAGATCCCGTCGTACTGGAACATCGGCGCGTACGTGGCCGTCCTGACCACGGCCGACGGCTACCGCTCCCACGTCCCCTTCACCGTCCGCGACACCCACCCCGCCGACCTGCTGCTCCTTCTGCCGGACATCACCTGGCAGGCGTACAACCTGTACCCGGAGGACGGCCGTACCGGCGCCAGCCTCTACCACGCCTGGGACGAGGACGGCCGGCTGCTGGGCGAGGCGGAGGCCGCGACGACGGTCTCCTTCGACCGCCCGTACGCGGGAGCGGGCCTGCCCCTGCACGTCGGCCACGCCTACGACTTCATCCGCTTCGCCGAGCGCTACGGCTACGACCTCGCCTACGCCGACGCCCGCGACCTGCACGCCGGCCGGATCGACCCCACCCGCTACCGGGGCCTGGTCTTCCCCGGCCACGACGAGTACTGGTCCGTCCCCATGCGCCGCACCGTGGAAGCCGCCCGCGAGCACGGCACCTCGCTGGTCTTCCTCTCCGCCAACACCATGTACTGGCAGGTGGAGCTGTCCCCGTCCCCGTCCGGTGTCCCCGACCGCCTGCTGACCTGCCGCAAACGCAAAGGCCCGGGCCGCCCGGTGCTGTGGCGGGAGGTCGACCGTGCGGAGCAGCAGCTGATGGGCATCCAGTACGCGGGCCGGGTCCCCGAGCCGCACCCGCTGATCGTCCGCAACGCCGGACACTGGCTGTGGGAGGGCACCGGCGCCCATGAGGGCGACGCCATCGAGGGCCTGGTGGCGGGCGAGGCCGACCGCTACTTCCCGCGCACCCCGCTGCCGGACCACGACGAACGGATCCTGCTCGCCCACTCCCCGTACACCGACACCGACGGCATCCGCCGGCACCAGGAGACGTCCCTGTACCGGGCTCCGTCCGGCGCCTGGGTGTTCGCGTCCGGGACGTTCGCGTGGTCCCCGGCACTGGACCGCCCCGAGCACGTCGACCTCCGGATCCAGCGCGCCACCGCCAACCTCCTGGACCGCATCTGCAAACGGGACTGACCGGCCGCCCCCGGCCGCACCCGGGTACGGACCCCGCGCCGACCCGCTGTCCTCGATCGACTCGATGTACGGGAGAATCGACTCATTGGACAGAACCACGGGGAGGAACCGTGTCCGGATTCGTCGAAAAGCCCGAGCCGATCCAGGTTCCGGGTCTGGTGCATCTGCACACCGGCAAGGTGCGCGACCTGTACCAGAACGAGGCGGGCGACCTCGTGATGGTCGCCAGTGACCGCATGTCCGCCTACGACTGGGTGCTGCCGACCGAGATCCCCGACAAGGGCCGCGTCCTCACCCAGCTCTCCCTGTGGTGGTTCGACCAGCTCGCCGACCTGGTCCCCGGCCACGTCCTGAGCACCGACCTGCCCGCCGGCGCCCCCGCCGACTGGGCCGGCCGCACCCTGGTGTGCAAGTCCCTGCGGATGGTCCCGGTCGAGTGTGTGGCCCGGGGCTACCTCACCGGCTCCGGCCTGGCCGAGTACAAGGAGTCCCGCACCGTCTGCGGTCTCGCCCTCCCCGAGGGGCTCGTCGACGGCTCCGAACTGCCCGCCCCGATCTTCACCCCGGCCACCAAGGCCGCGGTCGGCGAGCACGACGAGAACGTCTCCTACGAGGAGGTCGCCCGACAGGTCGGCGCGGAGACCGCCGCACGCCTGCGCCAGGCGACCCTCGCCGTGTACTCCCGGGCCCGTGACATCGCCCGTGAGCGCGGGATCATCCTCGCCGACACGAAGTTCGAGTTCGGATTCGAGGGGGAGCGGCTGGTCCTGGCCGACGAGGTCCTCACCCCGGACTCCTCCCGCTTCTGGCCGGCCGACCAGTGGCAGCCGGGCCGCCCGCAGCAGTCGTACGACAAGCAGTTCGTCCGCGACTGGCTGACCTCCGCCGAGTCCGGCTGGGACCGCGAGAGCGAGCAGCCTCCGCCCCCGCTGCCCCGTCAGGTCGTGGACGCGACCCGCGCCAAGTACATCGAGGCGTACGAGCGCCTGACCGGCCTGAGCTGGTCCTGACCACTGACGATCCTGGTCGACCGGCGACCGGCGACCGATTGACGGCGCCGGGGCCGCCACAGCAGCCCCGGCGCAAACCCAGCCGCCCCCCGGCGGAAACTCAGCCCCCGGACACGAAACAAGCCCCCCGGCCGAAACCGGGGGGCTTGTCGCTGGAGCGGACGACGAGGCTCGAACTCGCGACCTCAACCTTGGCAAGGTTGCGCTCTACCAACTGAGCTACGTCCGCGTTGCGCCGTGGCGCGAGAGCAACTATACCCAACCTCGCGGGCGCGCGAGACACCCCGCGGTATGTCGGCTCTCCGCCCCAGCTTCGAGGCGGCCGGCGACAGATGGTCCCGCGCGGTCCCCGGCGACAGCTCGGCCCGCTCGGCGCTCTCCGCGACGGGCGCTCCGTAGACGGCGAACTCCAGCACGTTCCGCCTTCCGCGCGATCAGCGGCGAGCCTCCGGCGGAGATCGTATCGGCGGCCAACTCGGGGTCGGCGTAACGGTTTCGGCGTGGACGGTGCGGATGATCTGGACGGGCCGCTGGGCGCTGACCGCCACCGGCACGAACCCGCGCCCGCCCGCCGCGAGCGCCCGTAGTGCCCTTTTCAGGTGACCGGGGCGGCCGTGGCCGGTGACGAGGAGCACGCGGGGACCGGGCAGTTCGACCCGCGGGGATGTGGCGACCTTCACACCTTTGGCGCCGGTCATCGCCGGGAATGGCATATGTCAGACGGCAGCCCGCGAAATGCCGCCCGCGAACGGCGGAACGCGGCCCGCGGGCATACGAAAAGACCCCGGTCCAATGAAGGACCGGGGTCTCATTCCCGAGCGGACGACGAGGCTCGAACTCGCGACCTCAACCTTGGCAAGGTTGCGCTCTACCAACTGAGCTACGTCCGCATGGCCGCCGACCGGCTTTCACCGATCGGTGCGAGCACCAGCCTACCTGATCCTCGGCCGAGCTCTCGACAAGCTCGAACAGAA
>NZ_JBFAWY010000022.1:0-47405 GCF_040680575.1 Streptomyces sp. NPDC052020 | reverse complement strand
TGAGCTACGTCCGCATGGCCGCCGACCGGCTTTCACCGATCGGTGCGAGCACCAGCCTACCTGATCCTCGGCCGAGCTCTCGACAAGCTCGAACAGAAGGCCCATGGTCATGGCCGACGCACAGAGCGGGTGACAGGAATCGCACACTGCGCCTTCCCCCTGGAAGGGGGATGTTCTACTACTGAACTACACCCGCGTGGTCCGGGAGCCGACCTTCCGGCCGCGCCCCTCGGCGTGCTCCAGACTCTAGCTGATCACCAGGGGTGCCGCGCAAGTCGGTTGCCGCCAGGGGCCGGTGACCGGACGTCGGCCCTGCCGTTCACCGCGCCGCGGCGAACGCCTCGTAGACCCTCTTGGGGATGCGGCCCCGCGCGGGCACGTCCATCTTGTTCGACTGGGCCCAGGCGCGGACGGCCGCCGGGTCGGGGGCGACCTCGGTCTGCCGGTAGGCCCGGCCGGACGTCGACCGCTTGCGGCCGGCCGTCACGTACGGGGCCAGGGCCTCGCGCAGTTTCCTGGCGTTGGCTTCGTTCAGGTCGATCTCGTACATCCTGCCGTCGACTCCGAAGGCGATCGTCTCCGCCGCTTCCGAGCCGTCGATGTCGTCAAAGAGAGTGACCACGACACGCTGAGCCACGAATATCGATCCCTTCGTGTGACATCTGCCGCGATGACGTGCCAAGACGTCGCGAAGATGCCGACCGTTCGCCTGTTAATGGGCACAGTATCGGCTGTTGACATTTCATTTGTACAGGGTTTGGCATTGCAATCTTGAGACCGGCTAAATCCGGCCGGGTCTCCGTCGGCCAATAGGTGACCGGACACGTTCCGAGATCTTTTCCGTATCTTTTCGCTTGCGGTCACCCATGATGCCGAATCGTGACCGGGATCACGTAGTTTCCTACAACTCTACTCGCGTAGAAATTTTGTGCGGGTAGTCTGAAGGAACCTGCTCAGCACCACACACCGGGAGTGCCAGTGGCACGCGTCGTAGTCGACGTCATGCTCAAGCCGGAGATCCTCGACCCCCAGGGCCAGGCGGTGCAGCGCGCACTGCCGCGGCTGGGTTTCGAGGGGATCTCGGACGTCCGTCAGGGAAAGCGTTTCGAACTGGAAGTTGACGGGCCGGTCGACGAGGCCGCCCTCGCCCGCATCCACGATCTTGCGGAATCCTTCCTCGCCAACACCGTGATCGAGGACTTCACCGTCCGGGTCGAGGAAGCGGCGGAAGTCGCGGAGGCGGCGAAGTGACCGCTCGTATTGGCGTCGTCACTTTCCCGGGCAGCCTCGACGACCGGGACACGCAGCGCGCGATCCGCGTCGCGGGAGCCGAGCCCGTGGCCCTGTGGCACAAGGACAAGGACCTCAAGCAGGTCGACGCGGTCGTGCTGTGCGGCGGTTTCTCCTACGGCGACTATCTGCGCGCCGGTGCCATCGCCCGTTTCTCGCCGGTGATGGAGCCCCTGATCGCCCAGGCCAAGGAGGGCCTCCCGGTCCTCGGCATCTGCAACGGCTTCCAGATCCTCACCGAGGCACACCTGCTGCCCGGCGCGATGCTCGGCAACGACCACCTGCACTTCATCTGCCGCGACCAGAAGCTGCGGGTGGAGAACGCCGGCACCGCCTGGACCACCGACTACACGGCCGGCCAGGAGATCAGCATCCCGCTGAAGAACATGGACGGCCGCTACGTCGCCGACCGGCGCACGCTGGACGAGCTGGAGGCCGAGGGCCGGGTCGCCTTCCGCTACGTCGACTTCAACCCCAACGGCTCGCTCAACGACATCGCCGGCGTCACCAACGCCGCCGGCAACGTCGTCGGCCTGATGCCGCACCCCGAGCACGCCGTGGAGCCGCTGATCGGTACCGGCCGTACCGACGGTCTCCCGTTCTTCACCTCGATCCTCAAGAAGCTGGTCAACGCATGAGCCGGACGCCTCTGGACACGGTCGAGCACGCGGCCGCGACCCCCGACGTCGAGCTGCCCTGGGCCGAACTGGGCCTGAAGAAGGACGAGTACGAGCGAGTCGTCGAGATCCTCGGCCGCCGCCCCACCGGCGCCGAGCTCGCCATGTACTCGGTGATGTGGTCCGAGCACTGCTCGTACAAGTCCTCCAAGGTCCACCTCCGCCAGTTCGGCGAGAAGGCCCCCGAGAACGACGCCCTGCTCGTCGGCATCGGCGAGAACGCCGGTGTGGTCGACGTGGGCCAGGGCTACGCGGTCACCTTCAAGGTCGAGTCGCACAACCACCCCTCCTACGTCGAGCCCTACCAGGGCGCGGCCACGGGCGTCGGCGGCATCGTCCGCGACATCATCGCCATGGGCGCCCGCCCGGTCGCGGTCGTGGACCCCCTGCGCTTCGGCGCGGCGGACCACCCCGACACCAAGCGCGTCCTGCCCGGCGTCGTCGCCGGCATCGGCGGCTACGGCAACTGCCTGGGTCTGCCCAACATCGGCGGCGAGGTCGTCTTCGACGCCTGCTACCAGGGCAACCCGCTGGTCAACGCCGGCTGCGTCGGTGTGATGCGGCACGAGGACATCCACCTCGCCAAGGCGTCCGGCGCGGGCAACAAGGTCATCCTGTACGGCGCCCGGACCGGCGGCGACGGCATCGGCGGCGCCTCCATCCTCGCCTCCGAGACCTTCGACGACGCCAAGCCGTCCAAGCGTCCCGCCGTCCAGGTCGGCGACCCCTTCCAGGAGAAGCTGCTCATCGAGTGCACCCTGGAGGCGTTCCAGGAGAAGCTGGTGGTCGGCATCCAGGACCTGGGCGCGGCCGGCCTGTCCTGCGCCACGTCCGAGCTGGCCTCCAACGGCTCCGGCGGCATGCGCGTCACCCTGGACGACGTACCCCTGCGCGACTCCACGCTCTCGCCCGAGGAGATCCTCATGAGCGAGTCGCAGGAGCGCATGTGCGCGGTCGTCGAGCCCGGCAAGGTCGACCGCTTCCTGGAGATCTGCGACAAGTGGGACGTCATCGCCACGGTGATCGGTGAGGTCACCGACGGCGACCGCCTGGAGATCTTCTGGCACGGCGAGAAGATCGTCGACGTCGACCCGCGCACGGTCGCCCACGAGGGCCCGACGTACGAGCGCCCCTACGCCCGCCCCGAGTGGCAGGACGCGCTCCAGGCCGACGACGCGAACAAGCTGCCGCGCCCGCGGACGTCCCAGGAGCTGAAGGACCAGGTCCTGAAGCTGGTGGCCTCGCCCAACCAGGCGTCCAAGTCCTGGATCACCTCCCAGTACGACCGGTTCGTGCAGGGCAACACGGTCCTCGCCCAGCCCGAGGACTCCGGCATGATCCGCATCGACGAGGAGACCGGCCTCGGCGTGGCCCTCGCCACCGACGGCAACGGCCGGTACGCCAAGCTCGACCCGTACACGGGCGCCCAGCTGGCCCTCGCGGAGGCGTACCGCAACGTGGCGACGACCGGCGCCAAGCCGCTCGCCGTCTCCGACTGCCTGAACTTCGGCTCCCCCGAGGACCCGGCCGTGATGTGGCAGTTCGCGGAGGCCGTGCGCGGTCTGGCGGACGGCTGCCAGCAGCTGGGCACCCCGGTGACCGGCGGCAACGTCTCGCTGTACAACCAGACCGGCGAGGCCGCCATCCACCCGACCCCGGTCGTCGCGGTCCTCGGCGTCATCGACGACGTGGCCCGCCGCACGCCGGTCGCCTTCCAGGAGGAGGGGCAGCTCATCTACCTCCTCGGCGACACGCGTGAGGAGTTCGGCGGCTCGGCCTGGTCCCAGGTCATCCACGACCACCTCGGCGGCCTGCCGCCCAAGGTCGACCTGGAGCGCGAGCGGCTGCTCGCCGAGATCCTCATCGCCGGCTCCCGCGACGGCATGATCGACTCCGCGCACGACCTGTCCGACGGCGGCCTGGTCCAGGCCGTGGTCGAGTCGGCGCTGCTCGGGGAGAAGGGCGCCCGCCTGATCGTCCCGGACGGTCTGGACGCGTTCACCTTCCTGTTCTCCGAGTCGGCGGGCCGCGCGATCGTCGCGGTGCCGCGCTCGGAGGAGCTCCGCTTCAACGACATGTGCGGCGCGCGGGGCCTGCCGGCCACCCGCATCGGCGTCGTCGACGGCGACACGGTGGAGGTCCAGGGCGAGTTCACCCTCACCCTGGACGAGCTGCGCGAGGCGCACGAGGCGACGATCCCGGCGCTGCTGGCGTAGGGACACGCGCGCGAGGGCCCCGCCCGGACCGGCTCCGGACGGGGCCCTCGTACGTACGCGGGGCCCGCCCGGCGTACGAGGGGCCCGCCGGGCCGAAGTGTGCCGGGGAGGCCCGGCGGGGCGCCGACCGAAATGCCGGGCAGGCCGGGCGCCCGCCGGGCGGAAATGCCGGGCAGGCCCGGGGCCGTCGCGCATAGGCTGCCGTCATGTCCCCGGCCAAGCCCCGCTCCCGCGGCTACGACCCCGCCCGCACCCGCGCCGCCGTGCTCGCCCAGTTCGGCCACGTACGCGACGCCGTGCGCACCCTCACGCCCGAGCAGCTCGCCCTGCCCACGCGCCTGGGCGAGTGGACCGTACGCGACCTGGTCGCGCACTTCGGGATGGTGCTCACGGTCGTGGACCGGCTGCTCGCCGAGCCGGAGCCCGCCCGGCAGGACGGGCGGCTGCCCGACTGGCCGGGCACCATCGCCGCCGACGCCCCCGCCATCGCCGACACCGCCCGCCGGCGTGCCGAGCAGCACGCCGACCTGGACGCCCATCTGGCCGACGCGGAGCGGACGTTCACCGCCCACCTGGACGCCCAGCCCGCGGGCAGGCTGCTGCCGACCGGCGCGGGCGCCCTGCCGCTCGCCGACTACGTCGTCACCCGCACCGTCGAACTCGTCGTCCACACCGACGACCTGAACGCCGCCGTCCCCGGCCTCGACGTCCCCTGCGACCGCCAGGCCCTGGCCACCGCGACCCGCCTGCTGGCCGACACGCTCGCCGCCAAGGCGCCCGGCGGGGCGACGGAGGTGCGGATCCCGCCGTACGCCGTCGTGCAGTGCGTGGAGGGGCCCCGGCACACCCGCGGCACCCCGCCCAACGTGGTCGAGACCGACCCGCTGACCTGGATACGGCTCGCCACCGGGCGGCTGGCCTGGAAGGACGCGGTCGCCGAGGGCAAGGTGAGCGCGAGCGGCGAGCGGGCCGACCTCGGCGAACTGCTGCCGCTGCTGGCCTGAGCGGCGCGGGGAACCGATCCCTCCCGGCGCCCGTCGAATCGTCATGTACAGGCAGAAGGACAAGAAGAGGCAGCGTACGACCCTGGCCGTGGCCGCCGCCGCCCTCCTCCCGCTCGCCGCGGCCTGCGGCAGCGAGCGGGCGGACGGCGGAAGCGCCTCGGCCGGCGCCGGCAGGGCCCCCGTGACCGGCGTCCACTGGAAGATCGACAGCGTCACCGTGGACGGCGCGACGCACCGGGCGCCGCGGCGCGCGCACCTCCGGATCGAGGCCGGCGGCAGGGCGGAGGGAAGTCTCGGCTGCAACCGCTTCACCGCCCGCGCCGCCGTCGACGCCGACCGCGTCCGGCTCAGCGACGCCACGGCCACCGAGATGGCCTGCGACGACATCCCCATGGCCGTCGAGGAGGCCCTCGGCCGCGCCCTGACCGCCGGACCGCTCACCACCGACGCCGACGGCGACCGGCTGACGCTCACCACGCCGGGCGGCGACACCGTCCGGCTGAGCAGGGCGCAGGACGCGCCCCTGTACGGCACCACCTGGACCGTCACCGAGCCCGGAGGCGGCGCCGGCCGGGCCCACCTGGTCTTCGACGACGCGAAGAACTCCGTCTCCGGACGACTGGGCTGCAACACCGCCCGCGCCGGGGCCACGGTCCGCGACGGCCATATCACCCTCGGCGCGCCGGTCACCACCCGAATGATGTGCGAAGACTCACTCATGGACACCGAGAAGCGGCTTCTGCGGCTGTTCGACGGGCCGCTCAGCTACCGGATCGATCAGCGGACCCTCACGCTGACCAGCGAGAACGGCCAGACCGTACGGGCCGTCGCCGACCGGTGACGCCTGGCTGGTCTCCCATCCCCAATTCGGACCAGTGGTCGATCTCGCCTACACTCGGGAGCGTGCCACGTGGTGACGGTCGACTCAATCACGATCTGCTCCCCGGTGAGAAGGGCCCCCAGGACGCATGCGGCGTCTTCGGTGTCTGGGCTCCGGGTGAAGAGGTCGCAAAGCTCACGTACTTCGGGCTCTACGCCCTCCAGCACCGGGGTCAGGAATCCGCGGGAATCGCGGTCAGCAACGGCTCCCAGATCCTCGTCTTCAAGGACATGGGCCTGGTCTCCCAGGTCTTCGACGAAACCTCCCTCGGTTCGCTCCAGGGTCATATCGCGGTCGGTCACGCCCGCTACTCGACCACCGGAGCCTCCGTATGGGAGAACGCCCAGCCGACGTTCCGCGCCACCGCGCACGGTTCGATCGCGCTCGGCCACAACGGCAACCTCGTCAACACCGCCCAGCTCGCCGAGCTGGTCGCCGACCTGCCCAAGCAGGACGGCCGCTCCACGCGGGTCGCGGCGACCAACGACACCGACCTGGTCACCGCGCTCCTGGCGGGCCAGGCCGACGACGACGGCAAGCCCCTGACCATCGAAGAGGCAGCCGCCAAGGTGCTGCCCCAGGTGCGCGGTGCCTTCTCCCTCGTCTTCATGGACGAGCACACCCTGTACGCCGCCCGCGACCCGCAGGGCATCCGCCCGCTGGTCCTCGGCCGGCTGGAGCGCGGCTGGGTCGTCGCCTCCGAGACCGCCGCCCTCGACATCACGGGCGCCAGCTTCGTCCGCGAGATCGAGCCGGGCGAGTTCGTCGCCATCGACGAGAACGGTCTGCGCAGTTCCCGATTCGCGGAAGCGAAGCCCAAGGGCTGTGTCTTCGAGTACGTGTACCTGGCCCGCCCGGACACCGACATCGCCGGCCGGAACGTCTACCTGTCCCGCGTCGAGATGGGCCGCCGCCTCGCCAAGGAGGCCCCGGTCGAGGCGGACCTGGTCATACCGACCCCGGAGTCCGGAACTCCGGCCGCCATCGGCTACGCCGAGGCCAGCGGCATCCCCTTCGGCGCCGGCCTGGTGAAGAACGCGTACGTGGGACGCACCTTCATCCAGCCCTCCCAGACCATCCGCCAGCTCGGCATCCGCCTGAAGCTGAACCCCCTGAAGGAAGTCATCAAGGGCAAGCGGCTGGTCGTCGTCGACGACTCCATCGTCCGCGGCAACACCCAGCGGGCCCTGGTCCGCATGCTGCGCGAGGCGGGCGCCGCCGAGGTGCACATCCGGATCTCCTCGCCGCCCGTGAAGTGGCCCTGCTTCTTCGGCATCGACTTCGCCACCCGCGCCGAGCTGATCGCCAACGGCATGTCGGTCGAGGAGATCGGCACGTCCCTGGGCGCCGACTCCCTCGCGTACATCTCCCTGGACGGCATGGTCGAGGCGACCACGATCGCCAAGCCGAACCTGTGCCGCGCCTGCTTCGACGGCGAGTACCCGATGGAGCTCCCCGACCCGGAGCTGCTCGGCAAGCAGCTGCTGGAGACCGAGCTGGCCGCCGGGCCCGCCGCCACGGCCGCCTCCGACGCCATCCGCCGTCCGTAGGCATTCGCCAGCCCCGTCACACCAACCCGAAAGATCCCAGGCAATGTCTGAGACCCCCACCGGTGTCACCGGTGCCTCCGGTGCTTCCTACGCGGCTGCCGGCGTCGACATCGAGGCGGGCGACCGCGCGGTCGAGCTGATGAAGGAGTGGGTGAAGAAGACGCGGCGCCCCGAGGTCCTCGGCGGCCTCGGCGGTTTCGCCGGCCTCTTCGACGCCTCCGCCCTGAAGAACTACGACCGCCCCCTGCTGGCCTCCGCCACGGACGGCGTCGGCACCAAGGTCGACGTCGCCCGGCAGATGGGCGTCTACGACACCATCGGCCACGACCTGGTCGCCATGGTCATGGACGACATCGTGGTGTGCGGCGCCGAGCCGCTGTTCATGACCGACTACATCTGCGTCGGCAAGGTCCACCCCGAGCGGGTCGCCGCCATCGTCAAGGGCATCGCCGAGGGCTGCGTGCTGGCGGGCTGCGCCCTGGTGGGCGGCGAGACGGCCGAACACCCGGGCCTGCTGGGCGCGGACGACTTCGACGTCGCCGGCGCCGGTACGGGCGTCGTGGAGGCCGACCGGCTGCTCGGCCCGGACCGCATCCGCGAGGGCGACGCGGTCGTCGCCATGGCCTCCTCCGGGCTTCACTCGAACGGGTACTCACTCGTCCGGCACGTCCTGCTGAACCAGGCCGGCCTGGCCCTGGAGACGCACATCGACGAGCTCGGCCGCACCCTCGGCGAGGAGCTGCTGGAGCCGACGAAGATCTACTCGCTGGACTGCCTGGCGCTGACCCGCACCACCGACGTGCACGCTTTCAGCCACGTCACCGGCGGCGGACTCGCCGCCAACCTGGCCCGTGTCATCCCCGACGGCCTGCACGCGGTCGTCGACCGCTCCACCTGGACCCCGGCCCCGGTGTTCGACCTCGTCGGGAAGACCGGCGACGTCGAGCGGCTGGAGCTGGAGAAGACCCTCAACATGGGCGTCGGCATGATCGCGATCGTGCCGCAGGAGTCCGCCGACGTGGCACTGGCGACCCTGGCCGACCGCGGTGTGGAGGCATGGGTGGCCGGCGAGATCACGGACCGCGGCGACCACGCGACGGGCGCCGCCCTGATCGGTGACCACGCGAGCTGAGCACCGGACGCCGCCCGCGGTTCCGCACGGCGGGCGGCGCCACCCGGAAGATCACTCCGGGGCTGGCCGGAAGGCCGCCCTGGAGGCGGCTGTACGGGCAGCACAGAACCCGGCCGGTGACGGACGTCACCGACCGGGTTGGTGCTCAGTGCAAGGTCAAGCGCCGCGACGCTGCTGCGGGGACTGGCTGTCCTCGTCCTCGTCGTCGTCCTCGTAGAGGTCGGCGTACTTTGCGTACAGGTCGTCGTCGTGCTCATCGTCCTGGAACCGTTCGCCGCCGTTCGGCGACGCGTTCGCAGTCGATGCGCCCAGCTCCTCGGCCAGGCGTGCGAGATCCGTCCCACCGCTGTTGTACTTCAGCTGGCGGGCGACCTTCGTCTGCTTGGCCTTGGCCCGGCCGCGCCCCATGGCTCGACCCCCTCAACGACGGGGCTCGACGGCCCCAGAGTCTTGACACGCGTTCATGATCCGGAACGGACTCTCCGTGGAGAGGCCGGTCCGTAGGGCTTCCACGGTACCTGAGCCCGCGCCCATACGGTACGTCGCCCGCATGACGTGCCCGCGCCCAGGACCTTCGAGGCGCCCTGTCCTCGCTGGTCAACGGCGATTTTAACCACTTCTCCACGCTCGACCCGCCGGTGAAAGTGAGAGTTCTCTCCAACTGCCCACCGGCGGGTACCGGTCATATGTGCGACCAAGCTCCTCCGGCCGCGCGCGGAATCAGTGCGCTGCCGGGCGAGTGCGGGCCTCCGCCATGCGCTGCTCGGCGATCCGGTCGGCCGCGGCGGCCGGCGGAATACCGTCCTCCTTCGCACGTGCGAATATGGCGAGCGTCGTGTCGTAGATCTTCGCCGCCTTCGCCTTGCACCGCTCGAAATCGAAACCGTGCAGCTCGTCGGCGACCTGGATGACGCCGCCGGCGTTCACCACGTAGTCCGGCGCGTAGAGGATCCCGCGGTCGGCGAGGTCCTTCTCCACGCCCGGGTGGGCGAGCTGGTTGTTGGCCGCTCCGCAGACCACCTTCGCGGTCAGCACCGGCACGGTGTCGTCGTTCAGCGCCCCGCCGAGCGCGCAGGGGGCGTAGACGTCCAGGCCCTCGGTGCGGACCAGGGCGGCGGTGTCGGCGACGGCGCGCACCGACGGGTGCCGCTCGGTGATCCGCCGTACGGCCTCCTCGCGGACGTCGGTGACGACGACCCGGGCGCCCTCCGCCATCAGGTGCTCCACGAGGTGGTGACCGACCTTGCCGACGCCCGCGATGCCCACCGTGCGGTCGCGCAGCGACGGGTCGCCCCACAGGTGCTGGGCGCTGGCCCGCATCCCCTGGTAGACGCCGAAGGCGGTCAGCACGGAGGAGTCGCCCGCGCCGCCGTTCTCCGGGGACCGCCCGGTCGTCCAGCGGCACGCGCGCGCCACGACGTCCATGTCGGCGACGTAGGTGCCCACGTCGCAGGCGGTGACGTACCGCCCGCCGAGCGAGGCGACGAAGCGCCCGTAGGCCAGCAGCAGTTCCTCGGTCTTGTCCTGCTCGGGGTTGCCGATGATCACGGCCTTGCCGCCGCCGTGGTCGAGACCGGCCATGGCGTTCTTGTAGGACATCCCGCGCGCGAGGTTCAGCGCGTCGGCGACCGCCTCCGCCTCGTTCGCGTACGGGTAGAAGCGGGTGCCGCCGAGGGCGGGGCCCAGGGCGGTGGAGTGGAGGGCGATGACGGCCTTCAGGCCGGTGGCACGGTCCTGGCAGAGCACGACTTGCTCATGACCTCCCTGATCCGACCGGAACAGGGTGTGCAGTACATCAGCAGACGCGCCGGTTACGTCGGTCACGGTGGTGACTCCTCGGTAAGGTGCGGCGGGTGGGACCGGCTCCCAAAGGGGTGGCCGGGAGCTGGTGGCACGAGATTAGAGCCTGTCGGCGTCCCGCCGCCGCACAGTGGTCGAGATCACCTCCGCACGGAGTACGGCCGTGCGACGATGCGCGTGGGCTTCCCGCGCGGCTGCGGTACTTCCGCAGGTTTTCGCGACGGTGCGCGGGGGAGGGAGCAGGCGTGCCCAAGGTGACCTCCGTGATCGTCCCCTACGCGACGTACCTGCGCGTGTACGAACCGCTGGCCGCCTTCCCCGAACCGGAGCGCGGCCACTGGGCGCGCTACGCCCGCCGCGGCGACCTGCCCACCTACCAGGACGAGCTGCGCCGGGCCCTGGCAGATCTGGTGCCCACCCCGCCGGTGCCCGTGCCGGTGCACGAGAGCGGCGACGCGTTCGTCCTGGAGACGGACGGGGTGGTCTGCGTGTGCCCCTGGGGTACCCGGCTGCGGGGCTGGCAGGCCCTGGAGGAGGTCGTCGAGGAGCTCCCGCCGCCGGTCCTGGACGCGGCGCTGCCCCCGCTGGTCCGCCGCCAGGCCGCGCAGGACTACGAGCGCTGGCTCGCCCGCAACCCGGACGCCCGCCCGTGGATCCGCACCGCCGCCTGGCAGGTGCCGATCAACTGGTTCGTGCTCGTCGCCGACGAGGAGCGCGAGTACGTCAAGGGCTCCGGCGACGCGGCCGCCGAGCCGCCGGTGCTGCGCTACCGGACGCCCATGGTGCAGGCCCGGCGCCGGGTGGCGCGGGCGCTGCGGGCCCTGAGGGACGCCGTGGACGAGGGGCCGCTCATCGACGGCCTGGTGGACGTGGGGCGCTGGCTGGAGGAGTTCCATCCGCGGTCGTACGTCGAGCTGGACTACGGGGGTCTGGTGCACGTACTGCCGGCCGGCGAGCTGGAGGACGACCACTCGGCGGCGGATGTGGCCGAGGGCATCGAGGCGCTGCGGCACGGCGACGAGGCCGCCGCGGTGGCGGCCTACGGGAGGCTCGTGGACCGCTGGCGGGCGGTGCGCGAGCGGCGCTCGGCGAACTGACGTCCGCGCGCGGTTGCGAACGGGCGTTTGACGTGACGCCCGTTTTGGGGTTTCGTCCTGGCTCTGAGGTTCCTGATGCTCCGTCAAGGTGCGGGGCACCCCAGGGCTGACGCGCCCCGGACCCGGGACGTAGGTCCCGATCCGGGCTTTTCTCTCAAGCGTGACGGACCGCACGTACCCCACTCTTGCGCCCGTTGCCCCCCCTCATGCCAAAATAGGACAAGGAGTCCGGGGAGGCTCCGTCCGTCCCGCTGTGGTGCACTGTGGGCGGAATCTCAGCATTGCACGCTTATGGGGGGTCTGGTATCTCCTGATCGCCCTGTGACTGATCGTCACAGTGGCGTGACTGTCCGCTATGGCATGGTCCATCGGCATCCGTCGCTGATGAACACCTGGGAGGGCAATTCCATCGGTTTGGCCGACGCGGCTGGACAGATGGTGTAGTTGTAGTGCCGAGGACAAGCCGTTCGTCCTATAACCGACTCGACTCGCGTCCGCCATTTCGGGCAACGCGGGTCAAGGTGCAGAATTTAGAGGAAAGAACCGAGAAGGTTCGGTTCTCCCGAGGAGGCCGCTCATGACCGCTCGCACCCCTGATGCCGAGCCGCTGCTGACCCCGGCTGAGGTCGCCACCATGTTCCGCGTCGACCCGAAGACGGTCACGCGCTGGGCGAAGGCCGGCAAGCTCACGTCGATCCGCACGCTCGGCGGGCACCGCCGCTACCGCGAGGCCGAGGTCCGCGCTCTGCTCGCGGGCATCCCGCAGCAGCGCAGCGAGGCCTGAACAGCCGCATAACCGGGCAATCCGTCAGGCCCCCCAACCTGGCGAGGCGCTCGAACCCATAGCTCCAAGCGACGCGGGGATCTGCCCCAACAGACCCCATGCCCCGGTGCGGGTGCGTCGTCGATCGCGCTGGACTCCGCCGGGTCCAGCGCGATCTTTTTTGTGCGGGCCGGGGTCCTCCTGTGCCGTCCGGCGCCCTTCCGTGCCTGGTGGCGGGCCCGGCGGGCGTCTCTGTGAGCGTCCTTGTCGAAGTCTGGGGAGGGGTGTCGGATCGGCTGTGCGGACGGCTGGGACGCCGGTGCAATTGCACATATTAAATTGACCGCTTGTAGGCGGGGTGTAAATACCGCACTTCCAAAAACTCATGCGGTGACACCCGTCACATGCCAGAGTGCTTGTTGGCTCTGGCATATGTGCGCTAGAGGAGCTCTGGGTTCCAGAACCCGTGCGCCGTACGGAGGTTGAGGCCGACGGCGGTCACGCGGGGGCGGGACGCTCGTCCTCCCCGGCCTCCTGAGGGCCGTTCACGGGCTGGGGGCCGGAGTCCATCGCCAGCCGCAGCAGACGGTGGCAGATCGGGCAGTGGCGCGTCAGATGGCGGTACGACGACGCGGCCGACAGATGCGCGCGGAGCAGTGCCCGGGTCTCGTGCCTCGCCGATGCCGCCATACGCCACCTCCGAGGGCCGTACGGTCAACGGGCCCTGCCTCCGGAGTACCGAGCGAAAGTGACGCCGTCAAGGCCGCGTGGCGGGCGCCCGGGGCCTTGACGGACATCCGCGCCCGGCGCGAGGGCCGGCGCGGGCCCGGTGCGGACACGGAGAAGAGCCCGGGCCGACCGGCCCGGGCTCTTCTCCGTACCCCCGCCGCAGAACTGACGGGGTGCGACACGGGGACATGAGTGAGGCCCGCGGTCCCTTGCGGGTGCGGGCCTCACTCTTTACTGCGGTCCTGACGGGATTTGAACCCGCGGCCTCCACCTTGACAGGGTGGCGAGCACTCCAAACTGCTCCACAGGACCAGGATTTGCCGCGCCATTCGTGCGTTGCGCTGCGAGAAGAGACTCTACAGGAGGGTGAGCCCCTTGGTCGAACTCACCCTCCGTCAGGGTGCCGCTACGGCGCCGCCGCGTCGATCGCCTTCACGATCCGCTTGTCCGAGACCGGGTACGCGGTGCCGAGCGCGTGGGCGAAGTAGCTGACCCGGAGCTCCTCGATCATCCAGCGGATCTCCAGGACCTGCTGGGGAACCGGGCGGCCCTGCGGCAGCTGCTCCAGCAGCCACGCGTACTCGTCCCGCATCTCGTGGACCTTCTCCATGCGGGTGGTGTCCCGCTGGACGTTGGCCGGCATCTGCTGCAGACGCCGGTCCGCGGCGATCAGGTAGCGCATCAGGTCGGGCAGCCGGCGGATGCCCACCTCCGTCACGAAACCGGGCTTCACCAGGCCGTCCAGCTGCTTGCGCACGTCCTGGAGGTTCGGCAGCAGCGCGGGGCTCCGTACGGCCTTCAGACGGCGCTCACAGGCCTGCCAGGCGGCCAGCACCTGCTGGACCTGGCCGACCGTGCGCACGGTCGTGTCGACGATCTCCGCGCGGACCTTGTCGTACAGCTTCCGGTACGACTCCTCGTCCCACACCGGGCCGCCGAAGTCGGCGATGAGCTTGTCGGCGGCCGCCATCGCGCAGTCGTCGAACAGCGCCTGGATCGAGCCGTGCGGATTCGCCGACAGCCCGAGCTTCTGCTGGTTGGTCAGCTTTTCGGACGCGAACTTCGCTGGGTTGACCGGGATGTTGCGCAGGATCAGCCGGCGCGTGCCCTTCCACATCGCCTCGGCCTGCTCCGCCTCGGTGTCGAACAGGCGGACCGAGACGGTGTTCGCCGCCGGTCCGTCGTCGACCAGCGCGGGGTAGGCCTTCACCGGCTGGCCGGCGCGGCGGGTCTCGAAGACGCGGGTCAGCGCGCCGATCGTCCAGTCGGTCAGGCCGGTGCGCTCCAGGGACGGCCCGCCCTGGCGGGAGGCGGTGGCGGCCGCGGCCTGGGACAGGGCCTGGCGCGCCTTCGGCTTCAGGCGGAGCTTGAGCGCCTCCAGGTCCTTGTCCTCGGCCAGCTTGCGGCGCCGCTCGTCCACGATCCGGAACGTGATCTTGAGGTGGTCGGGCACCTTGGCCCAGTCGAAGTCCTCGGCCTCGAAGGGGACCCCGACCATGCGCTTCAGCTCACGCGCCATGGTCACCGTCAGCGGTTCCTGGAGCGGGACCGCCCGCTCCAGGAACGCCTTGGCGTAGTTCGGGGCCGGGACGTAGTTGCGGCGGATCGGCTTGGGAAGGGAACGGATGAGCTCGGTGACCAGCTCTTCCCGCAGGCCCGGGATCTGCCAGTCGAAGCCCTCGCCGGTGACCTGGTTGAGGACCTGGAGCGGGATGTGGACCGTGACGCCGTCGGCGTCCGCCCCCGGCTCGAACTGGTACGTGACGCGGAACTTCAGGTTCCCCTGGCGCCAGGAGTCCGGATAGTCGTCCTTGGTGACCGCGCCCGCCTTCTCGTTGATGAGCATCTCGCGCTCGAAGTCGAGGAAGTCGGGCTGCTCGTGCCGCTTGTGCTTCCACCACGAGTCGAAGTGGGCGCCGGAGACGACGTGGTCGGGGATCCGCCGGTCGTAGAAGTCGAACAGCGTCTCGTCGTCGACGAGGATGTCCCGGCGGCGCGCGCGGTGCTCCAGCTCCTCGACCTCGGTCAGGAGCTTGCGGTTGTCGGCGAAGAACTTGTGGTGCGTGCGCCAGTCGCCCTCGACGAGGGCGTGCCGGATGAACAGCTCACGGCTGACCTCCGGATCGATCCGGCCGTAGTTCACCTTGCGCTGGGCGACGATCGGCACGCCGTACAGCGTCACCTTCTCGTACGCCATCACCGCCGCCTGGTCCTTCTCCCAGTGCGGCTCGCTGTACGTGCGCTTGATCAGGTGCTGGGCGAGGGGCTCGACCCACTCCGGCTCGATCTTCGCGTTGACCCGGGCCCACAGCCGGGAGGTCTCGACGAGCTCGGCGGACATCACGAAACGCGGCGGCTTCTTGAACAGCGCCGATCCGGGAAAGATCGCGAACTTGGCGTTGCGGGCGCCCAGGTACTCGTTCTTCGCGCCCTCCTTCACGTCCTTCATGCCGACGTGCGAGAGCAGCCCGGCGAGCAGGGAGACGTGGACGCGGTCGGCGGGGGCGTCGTCGTCGTTGAGGTGGATGCCCATCTGCTTCGCGACCGTGCGCAGCTGGGCGTAGATGTCCTGCCATTCGCGAATGCGCAGGAAGTTGAGGTACTCCTGCTTGCACATCCGGCGGAAGGACGACGAGCCGCGCTCCTTCTGCTGCTCGCGGACGTAGCGCCACAGATTGAGGTAGGCGAGGAAGTCGCTGGTCTCGTCCTTGAAGCGGGCGTGCTGTTGGTCGGCCTGCGTCTGCTTGTCGGCCGGGCGCTCGCGCGGGTCCTGGATGGACAGCGCGGCGGCGATCACCATGACCTCGCGGACACAGCCGTTCTTGTCGGCCTCCAGCACCATCCGGGCCAGTCGCGGGTCGACGGGCAGCTGGGCCAGCTTGCGGCCGGTCTCCGTCAGCCGCTTGCGCGGGTCCTTCTGGGCCGGGTCGAGGGCACCGAGCTCCTGGAGCAGCTGGACGCCGTCGCGGATGTTGCGGTGGTCCGGCGGGTCGATGAAGGGGAACTTCTCGATGTCGCCGAGACCGGCGGCGGTCATCTGGAGGATGACCGAGGCGAGGTTGGTCCGCAGGATCTCCGCGTCCGTGAACTCAGGCCGCGCCTCGAAGTCGTCCTCGCTGTACAGCCGGATGCAGATGCCGTCGGAGGTACGGCCGCAGCGGCCCTTGCGCTGGTTGGCGCTGGCCTGCGAGATCGGCTCGATGGGCAGCCGCTGCACCTTGGTGCGGTGGCTGTAGCGGGAGATCCGGGCGAAGCCGGGGTCGATGACGTACTTGATGCCCGGGACGGTCAGCGAGGTTTCGGCCACGTTGGTGGCCAGAACGATCCTGCGGCCGGAGTGCGGCTGGAAGACGCGGTGCTGCTCGGCGTGGGAGAGCCGGGCGTACAGCGGCAGGATCTCGGTGAACCGGTACTGCTTCTTGGTCAGCGCGTCCGCCGTGTCCCGGATCTCCCGCTCCCCGGAGAGGAAGACCAGGATGTCGCCGGGCCCCTCCGCCATCAGCTCCTCGACGGCGTCCGTGATCGCGGTGATCTGGTCGCGGTCGGCGTCGTCGGAGTCCTCTTCGAGCAGGGGCCGGTAGCGGACCTCCACGGGATACGTCCGGCCGCTGACCTCGATGATCGGGGCGTCGCCGAAGTGCCGGGAGAAGCGCTCCGGGTCGATGGTCGCCGAGGTGATGACGACCTTGAGGTCGGGACGCTTGGGCAGTAGCTGGGCGAGGTAGCCCAGCAGGAAGTCGATGTTCAGGGACCGCTCGTGCGCCTCGTCGATGATGATCGTGTCGTAGGCGCGCAGCTCGCGGTCGGTCTGGATCTCCGCGAGCAGGATGCCGTCCGTCATCAGCTTGACGAACGTGGCCTCCGGATTCACCTGGTCGGTGAACCGGACCTTCCAGCCGACGGCCTCGCCGAGCGGGGTGTCCAGCTCCTCGGCCACGCGTTCGGCGACCGTCCGGGCGGCGATCCGCCGGGGCTGGGTGTGCCCGATCATGCCGCGGACGCCGCGGCCGAGTTCGAGACAGATCTTGGGGATCTGCGTCGTCTTGCCGGACCCCGTCTCACCGGCGACGATCACGACCTGATGGTCGCGGATGGCCGCGGCGATCGCGTCCTTCTTCTGGCTGACCGGCAGTTGTTCGGGATAGGTGATGGCGGGCACGCGGGCGCGGCGCTCACCGACGCGCCGTTCGGCCCGCTCGACGTCCGCCTCGATCTCGGTGAGAACGGCGGCGCGGGCCTCCGGCTTGCGGATCTTGCGCGCGCCTTCCAGCCGCCGGCCGAGGCGGTGCGCGTCACGCGGGGACAGCTCGGTCAGGCGGCCGGCGAGGCTGCCGAGGGCGGGGGCGGAGTGCGTAGACATACGCGATCCAGGATCTCATCCCCGGGAATTCCGTGGCGAGCGCTTTTGCCCGGGGCGTCCGGCGGGCGGACCGGACACCCCGGGCGGCGCGCGGTGAGGCCGGACCGGGACTACCCGGCGAGCCAGTCGGTCAGGTTCACGGGATGGTCCGTGAGCAGTTCGGGGTTGCCGCCGCCACCGGCGTCGATGGCGTACACGCTCGCGGAGCCGGTCGTGTAGTCGTACGCCTGGAAGGCGATCCGGCGGCCGTCGGGTGAGTAGACCGGGTTGCGGAAGCCGGAGAGCGGGACCTGCCAGTCGCGGTGCAGGTCGGTGGTGGCGCCGGTGGCCGCGTCGACGCTGTGGAGGCCGTAGCGGGTGACGTAGACGAGCGCGCTGCCGTCGGGCGACCAGTCGACGGGGGTGGAGCTGATGTCGCGGCCGGTGGTGAGCCGGCGTTCCTCGCGGGTGATGGTGTCCAGGAGGTGGATGTCCGTGCCGTACTCGTAGCTGTCCTCGGTGGGGTACGCGGTGGTCCGCACGAAGGCGATGGTCCGGCCGTCGGGCGAGAAGGTGCCGCGGCTGCCCGGGCTGAGCAGTTCCCGGCCGGTGCCGTCGGCCCTGACCCACTCCAGGCCGCGCGGGCTGTCGTAGACGATGCGCTGCCCGTCGGGGGACCAGTCGGGGTGTCCGACGTACGGGGCCTCGTTGGCCTCGGGCTGGACGCCCGGGACCAGGACGCGCGGGGTGCCGCCGTCCGCGTCCGCGACGACGAGGTCGCGGGCGTGGGCGCAGCCCCCCTCCGGCTGGGGGATGCAGGTGTCCCGCCGGTCGATGTACGCCACCTGCGAGCCCCCGGGCGTGAGGACGCCGTCCTCGGCGTCCCGGGCGTAGGTGGCGGTGACCGTTCCGTTCGCGGGGTCGAGGGTGACCAGGGCGGGGGAGCCCGAGGAGTAGTCGGTGGCGGTGAACCGCCCGGCCGTCACGGCCTCGTCGGCCACGGCGGTCCCGGCCGCCGGCAGCGCGGTCGCGATGGCCAGCCCCAGGGCCCCTACGGCATGTCTGAAACGCACGTGAACCCTCCCAGAAGACCGGGAACCGGCGTCCCCGGCCCCCACTCCAGGAGCGCGAACAGATCAAGAAACGTCACTGGGCGTCTCCGCGGCACGACAAAACCCCCGCCGATGAGACCGACGGGGGTGTCTGCCCGGATGGGCGGTGGTGGCTGGGGCCGGGGTCGAACCGGCGACCTTCCGCTTTTCAGGCGGACGCTCGTACCAACTGAGCTACCCAGCCACGAGGTTTCACGTGAAACCTCAGCGGTCCTGACGGGATTTGAACCCGCGGCCTCCACCTTGACAGGGTGGCGAGCACTCCAAACTGCTCCACAGGACCATGTGGATGTGTGCGGACTGGCTAGCCAAGTGTCGCACACCGTACTGCGTGCCCCCAACGGGATTCGAACCCGTGCTACCGCCTTGAAAGGGCGGCGTCCTAGGCCGCTAGACGATGAGGGCTATCGGCCCGCCTGGGCGCTTCTCAGCGCGTCGGGGACGTGAGAAGCATATGGGATGGCGGGAGGGATCGCCAAAACGGTTTACGGAGTGCGGGTCCCGGAGGGGGCCGGAGCGCTCTGCGCAGGGGTCCGCGCGGGGCTCTGCGTGGCGCCGGAGGCGGGGCCGGCCCCCGGCTGGTTCTCCTTGGGGAGGTGGCGGCTGACCTCGGCCGTCGTCAGGCCCAGGCCGCCCAGTTCGATCGCGTCCCACGCCTGGAGGCGGCGGGTGTCGCGGTCGAAGTAGAGGATCGACGCCTGGATCGGGTCGGGGTGTTCGCCCTCGACGGCGCGCAGGCCGCTGCCGCCGGTCGAGCCCTCCACGCGCAGCCGGGTGCCGTACTTCATGACCTCCGTCTTCTGGTGGTGGATGTGGCCGGCCAGCACCAGCGGCACCTCACCGTCGACCTCGCGGGCCGCCGACGGCTCGTGGGCGATCGCGACGTCGACGGGGGTGCCGGCGGCACGCTGGTCGCGCAGGGCGGAGGCGAGGCGGGCGCCGGCCAGTTCCTGGGAGGTCTCGGCGCCGGGCTTCGTGGAGCGGTCGGGGGTGAACTGGGGGTCGCCGGTGCCGGCGAAGCGCAGGCCGGCGACGGTCACCGCGCGGCCGTGGTCGAGGACGTGCACGTTCCTCATGCGTTCCAGGTAGCGCTGGGTGACGAGCGAGTCGTGGTTGCCGCGCACCCAGACGTAGGGGGCGCCCAGGTCCCGGACCGGGTCCAGGAAGCCGTTCTCGGCGGCCGTTCCGTGGTCCATCGTGTCGCCCGAGTCGACGATCACGTCCACCTTGTACTGCTTCACGAGCGAGGCGATGATCTTCCAGCTCGCCGGGTTCAGGTGGATGTCGGAGACGTGCAGGACCCGGATGGTGGTGGGGTCCGGCGCGTAGGCGGGGAGCGTGGAGGTGGCGTCGTACAGCTTCGTCACGTTCGTCACCAGGCGGGCCAGCTCCTTCTGGTAGACGTCGAACTCGGTGACGATGCTCCGCGCGTTGCCGACCAGGGACGGGGCGGAGGAGAGCAGGCCGGAGAACCGGGGCTCCAGCACGGAGTCGGGGTTCCAGGTGGCGTACGCCGTGCCGCCCGAGGCCGCCAGGAGGGCCAGGGCGAGACCGCCGGCGGCCAGGGCGCGGCGGGGGCGGCGGTAGACCAGGAGGCCGAGGGCGGTGGCGCCGGTGACGACGGCGACGCCGGAGCGTACGGCCAGGCCGAGGGTGCCGTGGCCGACGTCCCGGGCGACCTCGTCCTGGAGGCCGGAGAGGCGCTCGGGATGGTCGACGAGGGCCTGGGCGCGGTCCGGGTCGAGCTGGTCGACGTTCACGTCCAGGCGGACGGGGGCGACGTGGCTGTCGAACTGGAGGGCGCCGAGCGGGGAGACGTTGATCTTCGTGCCGCCGGCGAAGGAGGGGCGCAGCGTCATCGTCGTGTTCATGGGGCCGACCGGTACGCGGACGTCGCCGGCGACGAGCAGGCCCAGCCAGGCCCCGAGCACGACGACGGCGACGAGGCCGGCGGCGCGGCGCCAGGGATGGGGTTGCCGGCCGAGTTCGACCGCGGTGGCGCGGGCACGGCGGCGGGCCGGGGCGCCGGGGGCCGTCCGGACCCGGTGGATCATGTGCAGGACTGCGGCAGGGACGCGGACCATTGGTCCCCTATGCCCACGTCACCGGACCGGTATGCGGGGTGCGGACGCCTCTCGCGCGAGGGGTGGCGTACTCCACAATGATCCTGTGCTGGAGATGACGCGCGAGGAGTTCGAGGAACTGGTCGCCGAGGCGCTCGACCGGATCCCGCCGGAGCTGACGCGGCTGATGGACAACGTCGCGGTGTTCGTGGAGGACGAACCGCCGGCGGACGATCCCGAGCTGCTCGGGCTGTACGAGGGGACGCCGCTGACGGAACGCGGGGAGTGGTACGCGGGCGTGCTGCCGGACCGCATCACGATCTACCGGGGGCCGACGCTGCGGCTGTGCGAGACGCGGGAGGAGGTCGTCGCCGAGACGGAGGTGACCGTGGTGCACGAGATCGCGCACCACTTCGGGATCGACGACGAGCGGTTGCACGCCCTCGGGTACGGGTGACATCCGCCGGTGTGGCGCGCGTGTCCTCTTGCGGGCGGGGGGAGTTGGGCACGTTGACTCATTCACCCCGTTCCGGAGGTGGCTTCCCGTGCGCCCCTTGTACGTACCCGTCCGCCTGGCCGCCACGGTCGTCGCCGTCGTCGCCGCCACCGGCTGTATGAGCGTGGGCGACGACGCCTCCGGCGGGAGCGCCAAGCCGTCGCGCTCCGCCGGGGAGCGGGGCGCCGAGGAGCCTGACGGCGGGGTGGTGCTGCCGGGCGCGGGTTCCGGGTACGGCGCGGCGGCGGCCGGCGGCGGCGACCGGAGCGGCAAGGGCGACGGGAAGGGCGAGGGCAAGGGGCGGAAGAAGGACGGGAAGGGGAAGGGCGAAGGCGAGGCGGAGGAGGAGGCGCCGGCCTCGGGCGCGCCGACCGCCGCCCCGAGCCTCTCCGCCCCGGCGGCCGGCGGACCGCCCAGACCCGCTCCCAGCCGTACGGCCGTTCCGGAACCCACTCGTACGGTCGCTCCCGAGCCGACGCCGACGAGGGAGCCGCCCGCCACCCCGACGCCGGAGCCCACGGTGGCCGAGCCGTCGTCGTCGGCGCACGAGCCGCCGGGGCCGCAGCTGGCGCAGCGCGAGCCGGCGCCGGAAGCGGGCGCGCCGGTCTGAAGACGCCGGGGCGGAGCGCCTGGGGAGGAGGGCCTGGGGAGGCCGGACCGGGCGGAGGAGCTGGGTGGAGAGGCGGGGAAGGGCGGGCCGAGCTGGGCGTTCGTGGCGCGGTTTGCCTTCGGGGGCGGTGAGTGAGTATGGTGGCAGATCGTTTGATCCCATTTGCCCGGCGCCAACACAGAGCGCGCCGTGTGGCGCGTACTCTCCTAAGCCGTGGTGGACCGCATCGAGGCGGTCGTATTGCGAATCGCGAATCACGGAGTTGACGGGCGCGTGCCGACGATCCTCCGGAAGGTTTCGCATTCGCATGTCCATCACCAGTACTGATCACGTCGTCCTGCCCGAGAACTCCGAGAACGCGGAGCACATCGAGGCCGCAGAGGCCGCGGCGACCGCCGGAAACGGCACCCCCGACACCCCCGAGGTCACCTTCGCGGACCTGGGGCTGCCCGAGGGCGTCGTCCGCAAGCTCGCGCAGAACGGCGTGACCACCCCCTTCCCGATCCAGGCCGCGACCATCCCGGACGCCCTGGCCGGCAGGGACATCCTCGGTCGGGGCCGTACCGGTTCCGGCAAGACCCTCTCCTTCGGTCTGCCGACGCTGGCGCAGCTGGCCGGCGGCCGCACCGAGAAGCACAAGCCGCGGGCCGTCATCCTGACGCCCACCCGTGAGCTGGCCATGCAGGTCGCCGACGCGCTCCAGCCGTACGGCGACGTCCTCGGCCTGAAGATGAAGGTCGTCTGCGGCGGCACCTCCATGGGCAACCAGATCTACGCCCTGGAGAAGGGCGTGGACGTGCTCGTCGCCACGCCGGGCCGGCTGCGCGACATCATCAACCGCGGTGCCTGCTCCCTGGAGAACGTCCAGATCACCGTCCTCGACGAGGCCGACCAGATGTCGGACCTGGGCTTCCTGCCCGAGGTCACCGAGCTGCTCGACCAGGTCCCGGCCGGCGGTCAGCGCATGCTCTTCTCCGCCACCATGGAGAACGAGATCAAGACCCTCGTCGACCGGTATCTCACCGACCCGGCCACGCACGAGGTCGACGCGGCGCAGGGCGCGGTGACGACCATGTCGCACCACATCCTGGTCGTGAAGCCCAAGGACAAGGCGCCGGTCACCGCGGCCATCGCCTCCCGCAAGGGCCGCACCATCATCTTCGTCCGCACCCAGCTGGGCGCCGACCGCGTCGCCGACCAGCTCCGCGAGGCGGGCGTGAAGGCCGACGCGCTGCACGGCGGCATGACCCAGGGCGCGCGCACCCGCACGCTGGCCGACTTCAAGGACGGTTACGTCAACGTCCTCGTCGCCACCGACGTCGCCGCGCGCGGCATCCACGTCGACGGCATCGACCTGGTCCTGAACGTGGACCCGGCCGGCGACCACAAGGACTACCTGCACCGGGCCGGCCGCACCGCCCGCGCGGGCCGCACCGGCACGGTCGTCTCCCTGTCCCTGCCGCACCAGCGGCGCCAGATCTTCCGTCTGATGGAGGACGCGGGCGTCGACGCCCAACGCCACATCATCCAGGGCGGCGCGGCCTTCGACCCGGAGGTCGCCGAGATCACCGGTGCCCGGTCGATGACCGAGGTCCAGGCGGAGTCCGCGGGCAACGCGGCGCAGCAGGCCGAGCGCGAGGTCGCCCAGCTCACCAAGGAGCTGGAGCGGGCCCAGCGGCGCGCGACGGAGCTGCGCGAGGAAGCCGACCGGCTCCTCGCCCGGGTGGCGCGCGAGCGGGGCGAGGACCCCGCCGCGATCACGGCGGCGGCCGGTACGGCCGAGGCGACCGCGACGGCGACGGCGACGGCGGCCGAGGTGTCGGTGCCGGAGCAGCCGGGCGCGCGGGACGTGGAGCGCTCGGAGCGGTTCGAGCGGCCGGAGCGGTCCGAGAGGTCCGAGCGGTCCGAGCGCCCGGCCTCTTCGGGGTCGTACGAGCGGCGCGAGCGGCGTGACGAGCGCGGTGGGTTCGGGCGCGAGCGGTCGTACGACCGGGACCGTTCCTTCGAGCGCCGTGACGGTGACCGGGGCGGGCGTTCCTTCGAGCGGCGTGACGACCGGGGCGGGTTCAACCGGGACCGTGACCGTGACCGCGGCTACGACCGTGACCGCCGTGACGGCGACCGTGGCGGCTTCCGCCGGGACGACCGACGCGACGACCGCCGTGACGGTGACCGGGGCGGGCGTTCCTTCGAGCGGCGTGACGACCGCGGCGGCTTCCGCCGCGACGACCGGGGCGGTTTCCGCCGTGACGACCGCCGGGACGGCGAGCGTGGTGGCGACCGTGGCGGCTTCCGCCGGGACGACCGTCGCGACGACCGCCGGGACGGCGACCGCGGTGGGCGTTCCTTCGACCGCCGCGACGGCGACCGTGGCGGCTTCCGCCGTGACGACCGCGGCGGCCACCGCGGCAGCGACCGTCCGTTCAACCGCGACCGCCAGGGCGACCGCCCCGGCTTCCGCACCGGCGGGCACGAGCGTCCGTACGGCCGTCGCGACGACCACCGCGGTGGTTCGTCCTTCGGGCGCCGCGAGGACAAGCCGCGCTGGAAGCGCAACGGCTGAGCCGCCGTGCTGAAGCGGCACTGAGCGCCGTGGCCCCTGCCCTGACGGGTGGGGGCCGCGGCGTTTTTCCTGTGCGGAAGGTGCCGGCGACCGCGGACGGCGTCGGCGCTCCGCTGGAGGTGCGGGGTACGGCCCGGCTGGTGCGCTGACCGGACCGGCCGCCGCGTCCGGCCGCCGAGTGACGCATGTCACGCCCCCGGCGCGGGAATCGCTGGGGGCATGACGGATGACGGCAAGGCCGGCGGGCTGTCGGACGAGGAACGGCTGGCCCAGCTCGGTTACACCCAGGTCCTGGCCCGCCGCATGTCGGCGTTCTCCAACTACGCGGTCTCCTTCACGATCATCTCGGTCCTGTCGGGCTGCCTGACCCTCTACCTCTTCGGCATGAACACGGGCGGCCCCGCCGTGATCACCTGGGGCTGGGTCGCCGTCGGCCTGATGACGCTGTTCGTCGGGCTGGCGATGGCCGAGATCTGCTCGGCGTACCCGACCTCGGCGGGCCTGTACTTCTGGGCGCACCGGCTGGCGCCCGCGCGGACGGCCGCGGCCTGGGCCTGGTTCACGGGCTGGTTCAACGTGCTGGGGCAGGTGGCCGTGACGGCCGGCATCGACTTCGGCGCCGCGTCCTTCCTCGGCGCCTACCTGAACCTCCAGTTCGGCTTCGAGGTCACCCCCGGCCGCACCATCCTGCTCTTCGCGGCGATCCTGCTCCTGCACGGCCTGCTGAACACCTTCGGCGTCCGCGTCGTCGGCCTGCTCAACAGCGTCAGCGTGTGGTGGCACGTCCTGGGCGTGGCGGTCATCGCCGGAGCGCTCGCCCTCGTCCCCGACCGGCACCAGTCCGCGTCCTTCGTCTTCGGCGAGTTCGTGAACAACACCGGCTGGGGCAGCGGCGCGTACGTCGTCCTGCTCGGCCTGCTGATGGCCCAGTACACCTTCACCGGCTACGACGCCTCCGCCCACATGACGGAGGAGACGCGGGAGGCGTCCATCGCCGGGCCGAAGGGCATCGTCCGCTCCATCTGGACCTCCTGGATCGCGGGGTTCGTCCTCCTGCTCGGCTTCACCTTCGCGATCCAGTCCTACGAGGGCGCCCTCACCTCCCCGACCGGCGCCCCGCCCGCCCAGATCCTCCTCGACGCGCTCGGCGCGACCACCGGGAAACTGCTGCTGCTCGTCGTCATCGGCGCCCAGCTTTTCTGCGGCATGGCCTCCGTGACGGCCAACAGCCGCATGATCTACGCCTTCTCCCGTGACGGGGCGCTGCCCTTCTCCCGCCTCTGGCACACGGTGAGCCCGCGCACTCGCACCCCGGTCGCCGCGGTGTGGCTGGCGGCCGGGGGAGCGCTGGTGCTGGGACTGCCGTACCTGATCAATGTCACGGCCTACGCCGCGGTCACCTCCATCGCCGTGATCGGCCTCTACATCGCCTACGTCATCCCGACCCTGCTGCGCGTCCGCAAGGGCCCCGCCTTCGAGCGCGGCCCCTGGCACCTGGGCCGCTGGTCGCAGGTGGTGGGCGTGGTGGCCGTGGCCTGGGTCGGCTTCCTCACCGTCCTGTTCATGCTGCCCCAGGTGTCCCCGGTGACCTGGGAGACCTTCAACTACGCCCCGGTCGCCGTCCTCGCCGTCCTGGGCTTCGCGGCGGCCTGGTGGCTGGCGTCGGCCCGGCACTGGTTCCTCGTCCCCGGCCATGCCCGTACCCGGACCCGGGAGGCATCCCGCGCGGACACGTCCGAGCCGGCCGGCGATCCGGCCCGCTCCCCGGCCGACGACCTGGTCGATCCGTGACGGATGTCCGGGCCGGACGCCCCCTGTTCGGCCCGCGGCACGGCCGTGTCTCCGATACCCGATCGGAGACACGGCCGCGTCCGGCTATGCTCGGGGTGGCACCCTCGCCTGGGCCCTTAGCTCAATTGGCAGAGCAGTGGACTTTTAATCCATTGGTTGTGGGTTCGAGTCCCACAGGGCCTACGAGAAGGACCCCAGCTCACACGGGAAGTGAGCTGGGGTCCTGTCCTTTTTGTTCAGGTCGTGTGATCGCTGCCGACGCGCCTGGTCCACGTACTGAGGGCGGCGAAGACACGTGGTCGGGGGCTGCCCGCGGCCGACGGGGACCATGGGCGTTCTCATAGCGTTGCCCTGCCGTCCGCACCGCTCGACCTCCCGGAGCCCGCCGATGCCCTTTCCGTACGTCCTGCTCTCCGCCGCCGTCTCCCTCGACGGGTACCTGGACGACGCCGGCCCGGAGCGTCTGCTGCTGTCCGGCCCGGACGACTTCGACCGGGTCGACGAGGTGCGGGCGTCCGCCGACGCGATCCTGGTGGGGGCCGGCACCATCCGGGCCGACAACCCGCGGCTGCTCGTCAACTCGCCCGAGCGGCGGGCGGCCCGGATCGCCGCGGGGAAGCCGGAGTTCCCGCTGAAGGTGGCGGTCAGCGGCTCGGGGGAGCTGGACCCGGCGGCGCCGTTCTGGCACACCGGTGGAGGCAAGGTCCTCTGCACGACGGAGCGGGGGGCCGGGCGGGCGCGCGCGCTCGGGATCGCCGCCGACGTCGTCGCGCTCGGCGCCGGGCTGGACTGGCGGGCGGTGCTGGAGCACCTGCACGGTGAGCGCGGGGTGCGGCGGCTGATGGTGGAGGGCGGGGGAAGCGTCCACACCCAGCTGTTGCAGCAGGGGCTCGCCGACGAGCTGCACCTCGCGCTCGCGCCGCTGCTGGTCGGAGACCCGGACGCGCCCCGGCTGTTCGGGCCCGGCGCCTATCCGGGCGGGCGGCTGCGGCTGGTGGAGACGCGGCCGGTCGGGGACGTCGTGCTCATGCGCTACCAGCCGACGGCTCCCGGCACGGGCGGCACCGTGTCGGCCGCCGACCGGCACTGGCTCGCGCTCGCCTGCGATCTGGCGGCGCGCTGCCCGCCCTCCCGGACGGCGTTCAGCGTGGGAGCGGTGGTGGTCGCGGCCGACGGCACCGAACTCGCCCGCGGCCACTCCCGTGAGGGCGGGGACCCGGTGGTGCACGCGGAGGAGGCGGCGCTCGCCAAGACCGACCCGGCCGATCCGCGGCTCGCGACCGCCACGGTGTACAGCAGCCTGGAGCCGTGCGCCCGCCGCGCCTCCCGGCCCGCCCCGTGCGCCCGGCTCATCCTCGACGCGGGGGTGCGGCGGGTGGTCACGGCCTGGCGCGAGCCCGACACGTTCGTGCCCGGCGCCGACGGCAGCGGGGTGCTCTCGGCCGGGGGCGCCACCGTCGTCCTCCTTCCCGGGCTGGAGGCCCGGGCCAAGGAACCCAACCGTCACCTGACCGACTGACCGACTGCCCGGCCCGACCCACTGATCCGGCCGGGCGGTGACGGGGGCGGGTCGGCGACCGGCTCGTTCCCACGGGCCGGGAGGCCGCTCCGGAGCCCTTCGGGGCCTTCGGAGCCTGAAAACCGCAGGTCAGCGGCGTTCCGGAAGATCGTGTACCGGCGGCCTCCGACATGGCGTACACTAGAGACACAACGACGCGGGGTGGAGCAGCTCGGTAGCTCGCTGGGCTCATAACCCAGAGGTCGCAGGTTCAAATCCTGTCCCCGCTACTGAAGGCCGATGGCCGGAATCCGAAAGGATTCCGGCCATCGGCGCGTTCGCGCGCGGTTCGCTCCTCTCCCGCGCGGTCATCCGGTCGGCCCTCACGGCTCGCTCCCCGCCCCCGCGCCGGGAACCCTGGACGGACGGGGCGGGACGACAACGGCGTGGACGCGACCTGCGGGACCGGTGGGAGACGAGTGGTGCGGCCTGGTGACGTGGAGGAGGGTCCGTACGCCAGGGTTCCCGCGCCGTCCGGCGGCGGGGCGCGGCGGCCGGGTTCCCGACTCCAGGTGCTGGTACGGCTGCTCCCCGCGCTGCTCCTCGTCATCGGGGTCGTGTATGACTGCCTCAGCCCGCGGAACTTCACCGCGGCCCCCCTCTTCGCCGCCGCGCCCCTGGTCGCCGCCCCGCTCTTCTCCCGGCGCGGCACCCTGCTCACCGGGATCGCCTCCGTCGCCGCCGTGCTCGGGATCCACCTCGGCTTCGGTGTCCTGACGCGGATCGACGCGCTCACCGAGCTGGTCACCGTGGCGACGGTCGCCGTGCTCGCCGTGCTCATCAACGGCCTCGTCCGGCGCACCGGCGAGCGCCTCGCCTCCGCCCGCGAGATCGCCGAGGCGGCCCAGCGGGCGGTGCTGCCCGAGCCCGCCGAGCGGATCGGCGGCTTCGAGATCGCGGCCCGCTACGAGGCGGCGCAGGCGGACGCGTTCATCGGCGGCGACCTGTACGCCGTGCAGGACAGCCCGCACGGCCTCCGGCTCGTCGTCGGGGACGTACGCGGAAAGGGCATGGGAGCGGTGGCGGCGGTCGCCGTGGTGATCGGGGCGTTCCGGGAGGCCGCCGAGCAGGAGGCGACGCTGGAGGCGGTCGCCCAGCGGCTGGAGCGGGCGCTGGCCCGCGAAGGCACCCGGCGGGAAGGGCTCGACGCCTTCGAAGGGTTCACCACCGCCGTCCTCGCCGAACTCCCGCACGGTGACGGGGTCATCCGTATCGTCAACCGGGGACATCCGCCGCCGCTGCTGCTGTACGCCGACGGCACCCTGCGCGCCCTGCCGCCCACCCGGGAGTACGCGCTGCCCCTCGGCATGGGGGAGCTGGGCGTGTGGCCCGACCGGGCCGAGGAGGCGGTCTTCCCCGGCGGAGCCACGCTGCTCTTCTACACCGACGGCCTCACCGAAGCCCGCGACGCCCACGGCGAGTTCTACGACCCCGGGCTCCGGCTCGCCGGCCGCGCCTTCCCCAACCCCGCCGAGCTGCTGGCCGCGCTCGCCGACGACGTGCGCCGGCACTCCGGGGGCGGCATGGCCGACGACATGGCGCTGCTCGCCGTACGGCGTCCCTGACCGCACCACGGTCCCCTTGATCGATGTCACGAACGGTGACGGCGCGACCGCCCTGCGCATAACAACTGACTAACCATCAGACGTGATGCGGTGTGAGATAGGCGCCTGAGGGGTAGTCAACTCGCCCAAAATGTCCTGGTAATAACCTGTTGGTCCCCCCGAGTATCGTTAATGATCAAGAGGAACGGCTTGGAATCCGTACCTCGCGTCTATTAACGTTCGATAACGCAGCGCGGTCGTCCCAGCCGTCACAGGAGGCGGCTCCGTGCGCACGCGCCGAATCCCGTCAGGGAACCGGGGAACCATCACCTTGGGGTGAATCGGGCGTATGACGCCGTGGAGACACGGCGGTTATACGCGCGTAGGAGACCTTCCTGCTCCGAACCCGTCAGCTAACCCGGTAGGCGGAGAAGGAAGGAAAGGAGCGCGCCCACGTGGCGTCCAACCGGCCTGCCCCCGAGGCCCCGTTCGTGCCGAGCCCCCATGACGCCGACGGCTTCGGTCACGGCGGCCCCCTTCCCGGCGAGGGTCCCTTCGAGGAGTGGAACCCCACCGCGGAGTCCGTCCGCCCGGTACGCGGCCGGCACCGCGTCGCCAAGCAGCGCGGCGGACTCGCCCGCAGCTCCACCGTCCTCGGTGTCGGTGTCATAGCGGCCGTCGGCGCGGGCGGCATGGCCAGCGCCCAGGCCGGCAAGCCGCCGGTGTCGATCTCCATGCCCGATCTGCCGTCCGTGGCCTCGCTCGTCGCGGACGACGAGGAGCCGTCCGCGCCGGAGGTTCCCGCCACTCCGCTCAGCGGCGCCGGCATGACCTCCTCCGGCACCGCGCAGGGCGCCACCGACGCGGGCGAGGCGCTGCGGGCGCGGATCATGGCGCAGGCCGAGCAGCAGCAGGCCCAGGTCGAGAGCAAGGCCGTCGCCGACGCCGCTGCCGCCGCCGAGAAGGAGGCGGCGCAGGCCGCGGCCAAGGCGGCGAAGGAGGCCGAGGCCAAGGCCGCCGCCGAGAAGGCGAAGGCCGAGGAGGAGGCCCGGAAGAAGGCCGAGGCGGAGCGGCTCGCCGAGCTCGCCCGCCAGTACGCGCTGCCGACCTCCTCGTACACCCTCACCTCCACCTTCGGGCAGGCCGGTCCGTACTGGTCCTCCGGTCACCACACCGGCCTGGACTTCGCCGCCCCCACCGGCACGCTGATCAAGGCCGTGCACAGCGGCACGATCACCTCGGCGGGCTGGGCCGGCGCCTACGGCTACAAGACGGTGCTCACCCTCGACGACGGCACGGAGATCTGGTACGCCCACCAGTCCTCCATCAGCGTCAGCGTCGGCCAGAAGGTCGCCACCGGGGACGTGATCGGACGCGTGGGCTCCACCGGCAACGTCACGGGCGCGCACCTGCACCTGGAGGTCCACCCGGCGGGGTCCGCCTCCGGTGTGGACCCGGCGGCCTGGCTGCGGAGCAAGGGCCTCACCCTCTGAAACGCCGTGGGGTTTGAGGGAATATGTCCCGCTGGTCCCGATGTTGCGGTGAAGCATGACTTCTCTTCGCAAGCTCGGTTTCTCGGACCTCGAGGTCTTCCCCCTCTCCCTCGGCGGCAACGTCTTCGGCTGGACCGCCGACGAGGCGGCCTCCTTCACCGTGCTCGACGCCTACACGGCCGCCGGGGGCAACTTCATCGACACCGCCGACTCCTACTCCGCCTGGGTCGACGGCAACAGCGGCGGGGAGTCCGAGACCGTCATCGGCAGGTGGCTGAAGTCCCGCGGCAACCGCGCGGACGTCGTCATCGCCACCAAGGTCGGCCAGCACCCCGAGTACCAGGGCCTGTCCGCGGCAAACATCAAGGCCGCGGCCGACGCCTCCCTGCGCCGCCTGGGCACCGACCACATCGACCTCTACTACACCCACTTCGACCGGCCCGAGGTGCCGGTGGAGGAGATCATCGGCGCCCTCGACGAGCTGGTGCGGGCGGGCAAGGTGCGGTACATCGCCGCCTCCAACATCTCCGCCGAACGGCTGCGGGCCTCCCTGGAGTTCTCCGAGCGCGAGGGCCTCGCCCGGTACGTCGCGCTCCAGCCCCACTACAACCTCGTCTCGCGCGACACCTACGAGGGCGAGCTCCAGGACGCGGCCGAGCGGGCCGGGCTGGCCGCCGTCCCCTACTTCGCCCTCGCCTCCGGCTTCCTCACCGGCAAGTACCGGCCCGGCACCACCGTCGACAGCGCGCGAGCCGGCAGCGCCGCGCAGCACCTGGGGACCGAGCGCGGGCAGCGGGTCCTCGCCGTCCTGGACGAGATCGCCCAGGCCCATGACGCGCCGGTGGCCGCGGTCGCCCTGGCCTGGCTCGCTGCCCAGCCGACGGTGGCCGCGCCGATCGCCTCCGCCCGGACCGTGGAACAGCTCCCCGCCCTTCTGGGCGTGGCGGAGCTGACCCTGACGGCGGAGGAGCTCGGCAGGCTGACGGAGGCGTCCGCCTGAGACGCCGGACGGGCCGCGCGGGGTCCCGGGGCGAGGCGCAGGGGCTACGCGGGGCCTACGAGCGGTACGGGTTGTACTCGTAGTACGGCTGGGGCTGAGGCTGCTGGTGGGGCAGCGGATGGGGCTGCGGCTGGTACGGGGCGGGGGCGGCGTACGGCGTCTGCGGGTGCGCCTGGGGGTGGACCTGGGGGTGCGGGGTCGCCGCCGGGCCGTACGGGGGCCAGGGAGCCGGTGGCGGCACGACCGGCAGCGGCGGCGCGGTGATCCGCGCCGCGTGTTCCAGCGCCGGGCGGGCCAGCTCGTGGCGGCTCCACAGCTCCCGCAGCAGCTCCCGCTCCCGTACGGCGAAGTCGGCGCCCGCCCGGCCGTGGCGGGCCCGGTGGCGCAGGAACGCCAGCGAGGTCGCGTACGCCTCGTACCGCGCGACCGTCCGCGCCGCCGGTCTCCCCGCGTACCGGCGGGCGTACTCCCGCGCGATACGGCGCGCGCGCATCGAGCCCAGCGCGTAAGGCTCGGGCGGGGACAGCCAGCCGGCCGCGACGTAGGGCGGCAGTTCGGTCCGCACCGTCCTCAGCTCGCGCTGCCGCGTCCAGATCACCAGCCAGGTCAGCAGGCCGAAGGCCGGCACCATGAACGCCGCGTAGACCGCGAAGAAGCCGTAGTCGCCGAGGGTGGACGAGCCGTTCCACAGCGCGTGCATGCCCATCGCGAGCAGCAGGCCGGTCAGCGGGAGCAGTACGCGCGGTGCCGGACGGCGGTCCGGTCGCAGCGCGGCGACGCCGAAGCCGATGCCGGTGAGCACCGTGAAGAGCGGATGCGCGAACGGCGACATCACGACGCGGACGAAGAAGGTCGCCACGGTGACGGAGGCGATGCCGCCGTCACCGGTGAGCTGGTCGGTACCGAAGGCGTTCCCGAGATAGAGGATGTTCTCGGTGAACGCGAAGCCGGTGGCGGTGACGCCGGCGATGACGACCCCGTCGACGATGCCGGTGAAGTCCCGCCTGCGGAAGAGGAAGACCAGCAGGACGGCGGCGGCCTTCGCGGACTCCTCGACGACCGGGGCTATGACGGTGGCGCCCAGGGTGTCGGCGCCGTCCGGGTCCGCGGTCGCGGTCGCTATCCACTGGGTGGCGAAGCTGTTGGCGACGATCGCGATGAGCGCGGCGGCGCAGGCGCCCCAGGCGAAGCAGAACAGCAGGTTGCGCCAGGGCCCGGGCTCGACCCGGTCCAGCCACCGGAACGCGGCCAGCAGCAGCGGCACGGGCAGGATGGCCAGGCCGAGGCCGACCAGGAACCCCTGGGTGCCGGTCTCCTCGCGGACCAGGGCCAGGATGACGAGACCGGAGAGCGCCAGCAGGGTGGTCAGCGCGCCGTAGCGCACCCAGGGGCGCTGCCACCAGTGCGGATGCGTGTTCCGCAGGGGTCCGCCGGGAGGACCGCTCGGCGGGCCGCTGGGATACGTCGTCGGGTGCGGGGGACTGGTGGCCACGGCATTGACCCTAACGAGACGAAGGCGCCGCCCGCGGGGAGCGGCGGGCTTCAGGCGCCGGTGGGGGGCTGGAGTCGGTGCTGGTCGGTCGGCTCGGGCTGCGGCCGCCGCCGTACGCGGCGGAAGAGCAGGTCGTTCACCACATGACCCTTGTCCAGTCCCTGGCCCTCGAAACGGGTCAGGGGGCGGTGGGCGGGACGCGGCGCGAAGCCGCCGTCCGGCTGGGTGTTCTCGTAGTCGGGGTGCGCGGTGAACACCTCGAGCATCTGCTCGGCGTACGGCTCCCAGTCGGTGGCGCAGTGGGCGATCGCGCCCGGCTTGAGGCGGGTCGCGGCCAGCGTCAGGAACTCCGGCTGGATCAGCCGCCGCTTGTGGTGCCGCTTCTTGGGCCAGGGGTCGGGGAAGTAGACGCGGAGTCCGTCGAGGGAGTCGGGGCCGAGCATCTCGCGCAGCAGGATGATCGCGTCGCCGTTGCCGACGCGGATGTTGGACAGCCCGCCCCGCTCGGCGAGGTTGAGCAGGTTGCCCTGGCCGGGGGTGTGGACGTCGACCGCCAGGATGTTGGTGTCCGGATCGGCGGCGGCCATCTGGGCGGTGGCCTCGCCCATGCCGAAGCCGATCTCCAGGACGACGGGGTGGGCGTTGCCGAAGAGCTCGGCCGGGTCGAGGACGCGCTGCCCGTCGATGTCGAAACCCCACTTCGGCCACAGCCGCTGGAGCGCGTCGGCCTGCCCGGCGGTCACGCGGCTGCGGCGCGGCTGGAAGCTCCTGATCCGCCGCTCGAAGTGCGAGCCTGCCGGGTCGGCCTTCGGTCCTTCCGGGAAACGGGGCTCACCCTTGGCCCGGGCGGGCCGGAGGGAGCCGCCGTCGCCGGGGTGGGAGGGGGCGGGGGGCTGGGGGGCCTCGGGGGCGTTGAGGGAGTCAGACACAGTGGGGTCGATTTTACGGGGGTACGGGGGGCCTGCGCGGGCGTGCGCGCCCTGCTCGGGCCCGCGGGGCCTGCGGCGGTTCGGTGGGCGGCCACCGCGGGACCGCGGGTCAGGTCCCGGCCAGGGCGGTCAGCGCGCGCCTCGCCACTTCTCTGCCGATCGGCAGCGACGCGGTCGCCGCGGGCGAGGGCGCGTTCAGGACGTGGACCGTGCGGGCGCCTTCCCGGATCAGGAAGTCGTCCACCAGGGTGCCGTCCGGCAGCACCGCCTGTGCGCGCACGCCCGCGGCCGCCGGCACCAGGTCGTCCTCGGTCACGGCGGGCAGCAGCCTGCGCACCGCGCCGGTGAAGGCGCCCTTGGACAGGGAGCGCCGCAGCTCACCGGCGCCGTAGCGCCAGTGGCGCCGGGCGATGTGCCAGGAGCCCGGCCAGGTGAGGGTGGACGCCAGCTCGCGCGGGCGGACCGCGCTCCATCCGTAGCCCTCGCGGGCCAGGGCCGGCACCGCGTTCGGGCCGATGTGCACGCCGCCGTCGATGCCCCGGGTCAGGTGCACCCCGAGGAACGGGAACGCCGGGTCCGGCACGGGGTAGACCAGGCCCCGTACGAGGTCGGGCCGGGCCAGCTCGTAGTACTCGCCCCGGAACGGCACGATGCGCATGCCGGGGTCGTCCCCCGCCATCCGGGCCACCTCGTCGCAGTACAGCCCGGCGCAGTTGACCAGGACACGGGCGCGGACGACGTCCCCCGAACGGGTGAGCACGGCGACGCCGCGGGAGGGGCGGCGGTCGATGCGCAGGACCTGGGCGCCGTAGCGGATCCGCGCGCCGGAGGCCGCGGCCAGCTGCCGGGCGACCGCCACGTAGTCGCAGACGCCGGTGGTGCCGACGTGTATCGCGGCCAGGCCGCGGACCTCGGGCTCGTACTCGGTGATCTGGGCCGCGCCCAGTTCCCGTACCGGTATGCCGTTCTCCCGGCCGCGCTGGACGAGTGCGTGCAGGCGCGGGAGCTCCGCGCGGTCGGTGGCGACGATCAGCTTGCCGGTGACGGCGTGGGCGATGCCGTACTCCGCGCAGAACTTGATCATCTCGGCGGCGCCCCGCACGGCGTAGCGGGCCTTCAGCGACCCGGGCCGGTAGTAGATGCCGCTGTGGATGACGCCGCTGTTGCGGCCCGTCTGGTGCCGGGCCGGGCCCGGCTCCTTCTCCAGGACCGTGACCCGCGTGCCGGGGGCCGCGCGGGTGATCGCGTACGCCGTCGACAGGCCGACGATCCCGCCGCCGATCACCAGCACGTCGCAGTCGTAGGCGATCTTCTCCCGCTCCACCTGCTCCACCTCCCGGGTCCGATAGTGCACTGCGCCACTGACAATGCCTTCAAACACGGGAGCGGGGCGGGCCTGGTCAGGCCGGGGCCATCAGCAGGGGGCGGGCCCGCTCGCGCAGCTCCATCACGCGCGGTTCGTCGCCGTAGGGCTCCAGGCGGTGCAGGAGGTCCTTGACGTACTCGGTGGTGCGGGCGGAGGAGATGCGTCCGGCGACCTCGACCGCGCGCACGCCCTGCTCGCAGGCCGCGTCCAGGTTGCCCGACTCCAGTTCGGCGACCGCCGACACGACCAGGCGCAGGCCGTGCGAGCGGACGTACTCCTCGGTCGGCCTGGAGAGCGCCTGCTCCGTGAACCGGCGGACCTGGCGGGGCGCCTTCAGATCGCGATAGCACTCGGCCGCGTCGGCGGCGAAGCGGTCGTAGGAGTAGAAGCCGAGCCAGCTCGGGTCGTGGTCGCCGGGGCGGGCCCGCTCCAGCCAGCTCTCGGCGGCCCTCAGGGCCGCGCCGGCCGCCTGGGCGTCGCCCGCGCGGGCGTGCGCCCGGGCCTCGACCAGCCGGAAGAAGCTCATCGTGCGGGCCGTGGCCAGGCCGCGGTTGCGTTCCAGGGCGGCCTGCGCCAGGTCGACGCCCTCGTCGCCGAAGCCCCGGTAGGTCGCCTGGAGCGACATGGAGGCCAGGACATAACCGCCGAGCGGGACGTCGGCCGCCGCGCGGGCCAGGCGCAGGGCCTGGATGTAGTAGCGCTGGGCCGCCTCCTGCTGGCCGGTGTCGAAGGCCATCCAGCCGGCGAGGCGGGTCAGTTCGGCCGCGGCGCCGAACAGGGCGCGGCCGACCTCGTCCGAGTAGGACCCGAGGAGCAGCGGCGCCGCCTCCACCCGCAGGCACTCGGGGACCATGGAGGAGCGCCAGTCGCCGCCGCCGTACTTGGAGTCCCAGCGGCGGGCGTCCTCGGCGGCCTCCCGCAGCTTCTGCACATCGCTGTGGCCGACTTTGAGCGGTGCCCCCGAGCCCTCCGCCGGGCTCGCCTCACGCGCCACCGAGCTGTCGGCCGGGGTTATCAGCCAGCGCGAGGCGGGCGTCGCGTACGCGCTCACCGCGAACGATCCGGCCAGGGACTGCCAGATGCCGCCGGAGCCCGCGCGGCGGCCGGCGAGGTCGAGGCGGTACAGCTCCGTGGCGGACTTGACGGCCTGTCCGACGTCTCGCGGGAAGGCGAGGCCGACCTCGGGAGCGGGATCCGCGTCCGCCAGGCCGATCTCGTGGAGCGGCACCGGGCGGCCGAGCTTCTGGCCGATGGCGGCGGCGATGAGGTGCGGCGCCGCGCCCTGCGGCACCATGCCCTTCGACACCCAGCGCGCCACCGACGTCTTGTCGTAGCGAAGAGTCAACCCGCGTTGCGCACCGAGGTCGTTGACACGCCGTGCGAGTCCCGCGTTCGAGATTCCCGCGAGGGCGAGAACGGCGCCGAGTTTTTCGTTCGGCCCGCGTTGCTCCCTGGACATGCGCCACCCCTCGACACAGACGGCTGCCGCGATGGCATAACCATGCGGCATTCGTAAACACAGCGTAGTTCGCCGAATCCCAAGCGTTAAGAGGCCATGTCCCGGATGGCGGGATTGTGGTCCGTACTGAAGTGCGGCGTCTGTACGGACGGTGGCCGTGTGCTCCCGGTGTGTGGCCGTGCGCCCGGCCGTGCGCTCTTCTCCGGCCGGAGCCGGGAGCGGTTCCATGGGTGCCGCGTGGGTCGGCCCGCTGTACTGGATCCAGTGGGCTGGGGGACACCGCCGCCTCCATCCCCGCGGGCGGCGGACCGGTCCGGGAGGCGTGTCCCGCCTCCCGGACCGTACGCTCGCCGGACGGTGTGCGGAGCCTGTACGGAGTATGTACGGAGCGTGTTCGAACGCGGTCCGGCGTTTATGATTTGGCCGAAAATAGACCCGGCGTCTTCTCGGGCAATCTCGTGTCTACCACGGTAAGTGACGAAGCGTCAGGTGGTACAGGGGTCCGCGTCAGGGGCGTATTTCGCGCCGTGAGGGTGGCGGGGCGGTCCGTCGGTGCGTGGGGACGGCCGACAGGCCGACAGCGGTGGGACCCGCTGTCGGGTGTCCGGGAAACGGCGGGGATCCGCTGCTGGGTCCCGTGCGGCGGGCGGGATCCGCTGTTGGGGTGCCCGTGCGGCGGGCGGGATCCGCTGTTGGGGTGCCCGTGCGGCGGGCGGGGGAGGGGGGCTCTGCCGGGTGCCCGTCGATTATCCGATCGCGGCCGCGACAGCGCCGGCGAGCGCGGGCGGCACGGTCGTTGGGGCCCACGGGGTGCCGGACGCCTCACGGGGTCGCCGCGGGGGCGCGTTCACGGGAGCGCGAGCGGCTCCGCCGGCCCTCTGGCGCGCGCCCTTCATGGCAGCATGGGGAACCAGTTCGTACGGTGCACTGGTTGTCCACAGCCTGTGGAGGCGTCGATGCGGTGGTTGGTGGGATGGAGCAGCACCGCCGCGGGTGCCGTCGGCGTCGCCGGGGCCGGTTCCGCGGGAACCACCGGGTACGACGGCGAGACCGTGCGGCCCGTGGGCTCCCAGCTTCTGTGGGGCGACCCCGATCCCCTGTGGGCGGTCGGCGACTGGCGCCCCGACGAGGTGCGCGTCGTCCAGGCCGACGCCCGGACCCGGATCGCCGTCCTCGGTATCTGCGGGGCGACGGACGAGCAGCTGCGCGTCGCGCTCTTCGCCGCGCGCGGGGGCGCCCTGCGTCATCTGACCGCCTGGCCCGGCAGTTACACGGCCGTCGTCCAGGTGGGGCGGCGGATCACGGTGTGCGGCGATCTCGCCGGTGCGCGGCCCGTGTTCCACACCCCCTGGGCGGGCGGTACGGCGTACGCGACGGCCGCGCTGCCACTGGCCGACCTCGTCGAGGCCAACCTCGACTTCGGGTATCTCGCCGCCCTGCTGGCCGCTCCCGACGTACCGGCGGCGCTGGACGACGCCACCCCGTACGACGGCGTGAAGCGCGTTCCGCCGGGGCACGCGCTGATCCTGCGCGCCGGGGCCCGGGAGGTGGCCGGGTACGAGCCGGTCGCCTCACTGGCGGTGGCCGCGCCTCCGGCCGATCCCGACAGCGCGGTCGACGGTGTGCGGGAGGCACTCGTGGAGGCCGTGCGCACCCGGCTCGACGCCCCCCGCCACGTCCCCGGATTCCCCGGGGACGGCATCGACCCCGGGCCCGTGCCCGGCATGGGGCCCGCCGACCGGCGGGCCGCGCGCGGGATGCCGGCCCCGGGGATCGGGGCGGACCTGTCGGGCGGACCCGCCTCCGGCACGCTGGCGCTGCTCGCGGCGGGACTGCCCGGCAGACCCGGGACCCTGCTGGGCCACGGCGGCACGGGAGCGGGGGAGCGGCTGCTGGCCGTCACGTTCAACGACCTGGCCGTCGGCGGGCCGGAAGCCGAGCTGGAACGGGCGGGGGCGCTGGCCGCCGGTCCCCGGCTGCACCACGTGGTGGTGACCGGGGGCGAGGAGACCCTGCCGTACGCCGACCTGGACGGGCCGCTGACGGACGAACCCGGGCCCTGCCTGGTGTCGGCGGCGCGGCACCGGGCCCGGCTGGCGGCGGGCAGCGCGGACCACTTCACCGGGTACGGCGCCCGGCAGGTGCTGGACGCCCATCCGGCCCGACTGGCCGACCTGCTGATGGACCGCAAGCGGCGCCATCTCGTGCGGCCGGTGGCCGCCTTGGCGAAGGCCGACGGCTCGGTGCTGGTCCCCGCGCGCGTGTACGCCGCGGCGCGGCGGCTGGCGCGGACGCCGTACCGGGCGGGGCTGGAGGACCTCGCCGAGCGGTTGCTGCGGCGGCGCTTCGACGACGCGGGTGGGCCGCCCGGCCGGGTCGGCCGGGCGGGCCGCGCGGACCGGGCGAGGTGGTCCGGTGGCGGTGGCGGGGCGGATGGCGTCGGTGGGGCCGTGGAGGCGTCGCTCGCCGCACTGTCCTGGGGCGGGCCCGGGCCCGCGGCGCGGTGGCTGACCGGGGAGGCGCTGGCCGAAGTATCGGTTCGTCTTCAGGCGTCGACGCAGCGGTCGGGGGTGGGGCCGGGGCAGCGGCCGGGCGACTTCCGGGCGCGTGCGGCGCTGGCGCGGCAGGCGGCCGAGGTGCGGGTGCTGGAGCATGCCGCCGAGATCCGCTTCCAGCGGCTGCACGCCCCGTTCCTCGACAACCAGGTCGTCCGGGCGTGCCGGGCCCTGCCGGAGGCGCTGCGGGTGCGGCCGGGGGCGCGAGCGGCGATCCTGCGGGCGGTGCTGGAGGGCGCCGGGGTGAGCGGGCTGCCGCCGGGCTGGGGGGCGCCGACGCAGGCGGTGGCGACCGCGGCGGCGCGGACGGGGCTGCGGGTGGCCGGTGACTCCCTGGTGGCGCTGTTCGAGGCGCCGCTGCTCGCGGAGGCGGGGCTGGTGGAGGCGAGGGTCGTGCGTACGGCGCTGCGAGGGGCGGCGGCGGGGGAGCCGCTGCCGCTGGACGGCCTGGCCGATCTGGTCTCCCTGGAGCTGTGGCTCCGCCGCCTCCTGGCGCGGCGGGGGACCTGCTGGACGGGGACGCCTGGACGCCAGCGCGCCGTACCGGCGGGGATCGCGCCGCAGCGGGGGGCGCTGGGGGCGGGGGCCGTGGTGCGGCGGGGGTGACCGGGCCGGGGGCGGCGGCTGGGGACGCCGTGCCTGCGGCCTGTGCGGGCCGGTGGGGGTGCGCCGTCGTGTCTGTGGCGCCTGTGCGGCTCCGGTGGGGTGCGCGTAGCGCCTTCTCGTGGTGGGCGGGGGCGGGCCGTGCCGGGGGTGTCCGTCCTCGGAACGGCGCGGAATCGGTCGCCGGCCAACGCACCCGGGTGGACGCGCCAACCGCTGCGGGCGGACACCCCCCGGCACGTCCCTTCCCGCCGCGCGCGGCTGCGGGGCCGCTCGGGCGCGGTACGGTCGTACGTCGTCGGCCGGCAGGGGTCAGGCGCAAGCGCACGTCGACTCCGCCCAGCCCGCCAGGGCCCCGTCGTCGTCCTCCGTGGGCCCGCGGCGGGCCTTCGGTCACGCTCCCGGAGTGCGGACGGTCACTCGTCCGAGGGGATTCGCGGTACGGCAGTACTGAAGGAGTGTCCGGCCGGCGATCTCGCGGGGCCGCCCCCGCGAGATCCGGTGGACGACTCCGCTCACGCGGGCCGTGACCGCAGTCCCTCCAGCAGGATGTCCAGCAGCCGTGCCGACGCCGCCGCCCGCTGTGCCGCGTCCGGCAGTGAGGGAGCCGCCGTCGCTATCACCAGCAGGATGTCCGACACCGACACGTCCGGCCGCAGCTCGCCCGCCGCGCGCGCCCGGTCGACCAGCTGGCCCACGACCTCCAGCAGCGCCTCGGCTCCGGCGTCGTACTCGGCGGGCCCGGAAGCGGTATCCGCGACGGCCGTCCGGTCCCCGGCGACCAGCCGCAGCTCACCGGCGCCCGGCTGGGTCCGCTGCTGCGGAACCCGTGCCTCCCCGGCATCGTCGCCGGACTCGTCCGCCACCCCCACCCGCAGCACCTGCGGCGGCAGCAGCCGCCCGGCGCCGGAGGCCACCGACGTGCGCAGGAAGCGCGAGAGCGCCGACCACGGCTCGTCCTCCTGGACGAGCGCGGCGCGCGCCTGATCGGTCAGCCGGGAGGTCTCCTCCTCGGCGATCCGCCGCACCAGGACGTCCTTGCTGGGAAAGCGCCGGTAGACCGTGCCGACACCGACCCGCGCGCGTCGCGCGACGTCCTCCATCGGCGCCCCGTACCCGAGCTCGCCGAACACCTCCCGCGCGGCGCGCAGCACATGCTCCAGATTGCGCTGCGCGTCCACGCGCAGCGGCGTCGTACGGGCCGCGTCCCCGCGGCCGGGGCCCGCCATGCCGCCGGCCGTCACGGCGGACGGCGCGGCCGACACGGGCGTCAGCGACGACACGGGCGCCGCCGGCGGCCTGGCCGCCGCCGAGCGTCCGGACGACCAATGCGAGTCGTGAACATGCATAGACTTTCCCCCGGTAATGACGTCTCCCCCCGGAGACTCTCCCCGCCTTGAAAGCCGGAGCGTGCGGAACGGACCCCGCTGCCGGCCCCGCCCGTCGCGGATCCGAGTGAGCGCGCATCCCCCCACACCCCGTCGAGACGAACATAGTTGAGCGAGGGTCAATTCAGAAGGGGCAGGTTCCGCACGGAGTGGCCCCCGATCGGAGTACGGCAGACGCCTCCCCCGGCCGTGCTGCGGCCCGCTCCCCGGCTCACAGCCCCTGACCTGCGCGGCTGCCCGGCGACACGGTGAGCCGGCGGATGGCGCGCGCTCATGCCCTCCGGTCATACAAATCGCCGGGCCTGTGGACAAACTCCGGCTACGGGTGCGTCATGGGATGGTGAAGGAACGCGCGCGCATTCTCGTTGTCGGCGGCGGCTACGTCGGGATGTACACGGCACTGCGGCTCCAGCGGAAGCTGAAGGACGAACTGCGGCGCGGCGAGGCCGAGATCACGGTCGTCACCCCCGACCCCTACATGACGTACCAGCCGTTCCTGCCCGAGGCCGCCGCCGGTTCCCTCTCCCCCCGCCACGTGGTCGTGCCCCTGCGCCGCGTCCTCGACCGGTGCCGCGTCCTCATCGGTGAGGCCACGGCCGTCGACCACGCGGCGCGCACGGCCACCGTCACCACCCTCGCCACCGAGGAGGAGGGGGCGGGCGCCCGGCGGCTGACGTACGACGAGATCGTCCTCGCGCCCGGCTCCGTCGCGCGCGCCCTGCCCGTCCCGGGGCTCGCCGAGCACGGCATCGGCTTCAAGACCGTGGAAGAGGCCATCGGCCTGCGCAACCACGTCATCGAGCAGATGGACATCGCCTCCTCCACCCGCGACCCCGCGCTGCGCGACGCCGCCCTCACCTTCGTCTTCGTCGGCGGTGGCTACGCGGGTGTGGAGGCACTGGGCGAACTGGAGGACATGGCCCGCCAGGCCGCGCGCTCCTATCACAACGTCACCCGCGAGGACATGAAGTGGATCCTCGTCGAAGCCGCGGGCCGCGTCCTGCCCGAGGTCGGCGAGGAGCTGGGCCGCCACACGGTCACCGAACTGCGCCGCCGCAACATCGACGTACGCCTGCGGACCCGCCTGGAGTCCTGCGCGGACCGCGTCGCCGTCCTCAGCGACGGCACCCGCCTCCCCACCCGTACGGTCGTCTGGACGGCCGGTGTCAAACCCCATCCGCTCCTCGCCGCCACCGACCTGCCCCGCACCCCGCGCGGGCGGCTGAAATGCACCCCCCAGCTGACCGTGGAGGGTGCCCCGCACGCCTGGGCGGCCGGTGACGCCGCGGCCGTACCGGACGTCACCGCCGACGCCCCCGGAGCCGAGTGCGCCCCCAACGCCCAGCACGCCGTACGGCAGGCCAAGGTGCTCGGCGACAACATCGCGCACGCCCTGCGCGGCGAACCCCTGACGACGTACGCGCACCGCCACGCGGGATCGGTCGCCTCCCTCGGGTTCCACCGGGGCGTCGCCCAGGTCCGCGGGCGCAAGCTGACGGGCTATCCCGCGTGGCTGCTGCACCGCGCCTACCACCTCAGCCGCGTGCCCACCGCCAACCGCAAGGCGCGCGTCCTGGCCGAATGGACCCTCTCCGGCTTCTTCGCGCGCGAGATCGTCTCCCTCGGCTCACTCGAACACCCCCGAGCGGAATTCGAACTCGCGGCCGGGGGCAAGCCTCCGGAGGAACCCCCGCGCAACCCGAAGGGGTCGTCCTGACCGAAGCCTGGAACTCCTCCGCCCGGCCCGGCGTCTGACGGATGACGCCGGGTCGGCCGGCTCACTGCCAGACTGGGCCGGCACCCCGGGCGGGCCGCCGCTCATCCCGCGCGGTCCCCCGGCCCCGGCCGGTTCCGGTGCCGGCCGCCGACGACTACACGAGGCAAGGATTCGTGGACTTCACGCGCTGGAGCGTCCGACTCCCCCGAACGCAGCGCCGCGCCGCGGCGCGGGCCGGTACGACGGTCGGCCCGGACCGGCGGGGAGAGGGCTCCGTGCCCGCCGCCCGCGCCGAACAGCCGACCGACGAGACACCGCCCGTGCCGGCCGTCGACGACCTGCCGGCGCGCGAGGTCCTCGACCGCGTCCCGGCCCTCGTCGCCCTCCTCCACGGCCCCGACCACCGCATCGCCTACGTCAACGACGCCTACACCGCGGCCTTCGGCGCGCGCCCCCTGGGCCGGCGGGCCCGCGAAGCACTCCTCGAACTGGACGAGCTCGGCCTGTTCCCGCTGCTCGACCAGGTCCAGCGCAGCGGCCGGCCTCGCACGGTCAAGTCCCGCAAAGCCCCCGACGGCCGCTCCTACACCTTCACCTGCACCCCGGTCGCCGAGGGCGACACCGGCGGCGTGCTCGTCTTCGCCACCGACGTCACCGACCACGCCGAGGCCGCCGCACGCCTGCGCGCCAGCGAACGCCGCCAGCGCGAGACGGCCGTCACCCTCCAGCACTCCCTCCTCCCCCAGAAGCTCGAACAGCCGGACGACCTGCGCATCGCCGCGACCTACCACCCCGGTGGCACGGAGGCCGCGGTCGGCGGCGACTGGTACGACGTGATCACGCTCGGCGGCGGCCGCACCGCCCTGGTCATCGGCGACGTCATGGGACGGGGCGTCCGCGCGGCCGCCGTGATGGGCCAGCTCCGCACGGCCGTGCGGGCGTACGCGCGCCTCGACCTGCCCCCGCACGAGATCCTCCAGCTCCTCGACGGACTGGCCGCCGAGATCGACGCCAACCAGATCGCCACCTGCGTGTACGCCATCCACGACCCGAACGAGGGCCGGCTGGTGTACGCCTCCGCCGGCCATCTGCCGATCCTGGTCCGCGACGACACCGGCACCGTCCTGCGCGCCGACGAACCCACCGGCCCGCCGCTCGGCACCGGCGGCTGGATGCACGCCTCCGGGTCGGTCCCCCTCACCCCCGGCTCCACGGCCGTCCTCTACACCGACGGCCTGGTGGAGCGCCGCGACGAGGACCTGGACGAGGGCATCGCCGCCCTGGAGCGCGCCCTGGCCGGCGCCACGGGCACCCCCAAGGTGATCTGCGACCGCCTGGTCCGCTCCGCCGGGGTCACCGCCGACCACGACGACGACGTGGCCGTCCTGGTCCTCCAGCACCCGGCCCGCACGGGCCCGGAGGGCGAACTGTTCCGCAACGCCGCCCTGGAACTGCTCGGCGGCGTGGAAGCGGCCCCCCGCGCGCGTGCCTTCGCCTCCGGCGTCCTGACCAGCTGGCGCTTCCCCACGGACCTGCACGACCTGGGCGTCCTGGCCGCCAGCGAACTGGTCGCCAACTCCCTCCAGCACGGCATGCCCCCGATGCGCCTGCGCCTGCGCCGCACCGACCGGCGTCTGATCGTCGAGGTGACCGACGGCGACGACCACCTGCCCCGTCGCCGCCGGGCCGAACCCGGCGACGAGACCGGCCGCGGCATCGCCATCATCGCCACCATCGCGTCGAACTGGGGGAGCCGACGCACCCCGGGCGGCGGAAAAGCGGTGTGGTGCGAGTTCGTCCTGCCGGCCCGGTGACGGCCGCCGCCGGGCGGGGCTACGCGTCCGCGGGCACGGCCCCGGCGGCCGAACCGCCCCGCGAGACCACCCGGCTGCGCGCCGCCCACGGCTGGTCCTGCGCCTGGGTGAGCTGCCGCCCCAACCGCAGCGCCAGCACCGTGATGCCGAGCGAGAACAGCAGGAACGCCACGATGTACGGCGCGTGCAGCGAGGCCCCGAGCGGCCCGCCCACCGCCGGCCCGATGGCCAGCGCGAGCTGCTTCACCAGCGCGAAGGCGGAGTTGTACTGCCCGGCCATCCCGGTCGGCGCCAGATCGGCCACCAACGGGGCCAGCGTCGGCGACAGCATCGCCTCACCCAGCCCGAACAGCGCGTACGTCGAGATGAACGCGGCGGTCGCCATGGCCTGGCTGCCGTGTCCGAGACCCGCGTACCCGGCCACGGCCCACGCCACGGCCCAGATCAGCCCCACCGCGGCGATGACCCGCGACCGCTTCCGCCGCTCGACGAACTTCAGCACCGCGAACTGCGCGACGACGATCATCAGGGTGTTCGCCGCCAGCGCCGTTCCCAGCGCGGACGTCGAGATTCCGGCGGCCTCGACGCCGTACGCGCTCAGCCCCGACTCGAACTGCCCGTAGCAGGCGAAGAACAGCACGAAGCCCAGCACACACAGCTGCACCATGGCCCGGTTGCCCAGCAGCTGCTTCCAGCCGCCCTTCCCCGACTGCCCCGGCGCCTCCTCGACCCGCGGCGCGCGCGGCGTCCGCACCGTCGCCATCACCACGACGAGCAGCAGGAACATCGCCGCCTCGATCGCGAACAGCAGCGTGAACGACGACGCGCTCGACGTGTCGACCAGATGACCGCCGATGAGCCCACCGACGCCGAGACCGAGGTTCTGCAGGAAGAACTGCATCGCGAACGCCCGCGACCGCGTCTCCGTCGAGGAACAGTCCACGATCATCGTCGCGAGCGCCGGCTGCATGACGGCCTGCCCGGCGCCCAGCGCCGCGGCCGACAGCAGGACGGCGGCGGCACTGCTCGCCAGCCCCAGGCTCAGCGCCCCGACCGCGGCGGTGACCAGGGCGGCGAGCAGCACCGGCAGCGGGCCCCGCCGGACGATGGCCCGCCCGGCGAACGGCAGCACGATCAGCGCGGCCACGGCGAAGACGGCGAGTACGAGACCCGCCGTGACAGAACCCAGTCCCCGCACCTGCGCCACATAGACGTACAGGTAGGGGACGGTGAAACCGAGCCCGAACGCGCTGAGTGCGTTGCCCACGTGAATCCGGCGCATCGCTGCGCCCATCGCCCTGGTCACGTTCACCTCTCTCTGTGCTCGCACCGGCCCCCGCGACGGGGACCGGCGTCATAACTGAAACCTGAAGACTTAGAAGCTAAACTTCGAAGCTAAAGAGTACACAGTGAAGGACTTCAAGGCAAAGACGTGCCGTGCGATACTGCGCCCATGGGCGACACCTCCGGCGTCAGCGAGCCGACACTCGAAGAACAGATCGCCGCCTACCAGCGCGAGTTCCAGGACCTCGACCCCCAGGTCGAAAAGATCGTTTCGGCGCTCTCCCGCCTGAACCGCCGCATGAACGTCGCCTACGGCCGCCAGACCGCGGCCCTCGGCATCAGCAACGCCGAGTGGGAGGTCCTGAAGGCGCTCGTCCTGTCCGGTGCCCCCTACCGCTTGGGCCCCGGCGATCTGGCCAAGCGCCTCGGTCTGACCCCCGCCGCCATGACCCACCGCATCGACCGCATGGTCACCGAGGGCCTGGTGACCCGGGAGCGCGACGAGTCCAACCGGGTGCGGGTCATCGTCGAGCTGACCCAGGAGGGCCGGGAGAAGTGGCTGGAGGCCATGCGCCTGGCCACGGTCTTCGAGGAGGACCTCCTCCAGGACCTGTCCCCACAGGAGCGGACGGCTCTCGGTGAGGTGCTCACCCGCCTCCTGCGCAGGGTCGAGCACGCCCAGCCGGACGCCGGCGGCCGGCTCAGCGACCTGGATTAAAAGATCTTGACAGGGACGCTTGACACCCCCCTGACCGATCCGTAAGGTTCTTCGAGTTGCCACGGGGCCGTAACGGTTCTGCGGTAGCACCTTCCGCCGCTGAAGCGGCACTCAAACCACCTGCACGATCTCCTCACCGGGTTGTTTTCGCATGCTCGAATTCAATTCCGATGGGCGCTCGACGGTCCGATCGACTCGATTGGGAATCGCCGAGCGGATCCGCTAAGGTTTGAGACGTCGGAACGGCCCAACGGCCGGGAAGGCAGCCCACTCTGACTGGGAATCAGGCCCGAGAGGATCTGATAGAGTCGGAACCGCCGGAAAGGGAAACGCGAGAGCGGGAACCTGGAAAGCACCGAGGAAATCGGATCGA
>NZ_JBFAWY010000021.1:0-128732 GCF_040680575.1 Streptomyces sp. NPDC052020 | reverse complement strand
AGCACGTCCCGGCCGGACAACTCGCCGAGGTCCTCCCACTCGAACGCGGCGAACCAGCGCTCCGGATCCAGGTCCTCGTCCAGGCCGTAGAACCGGCTGGCGACGTGGACCGGAGTGCGGGCGTCCCAGTTCGCCTGGTTGGCGCGCATCAGCCGCGCGTGTTCGGCGGAGGTCATGAGGACATCCAACCGCGCCCCGACCGCGCGCGGGGGAGGAAAACCGGAAAAGAGCCGTGCCGGGTGTCGACTCGACTGGTTTCCGTTCGTCGTTGGGGTGGAGGAAGCTGATGAGAAGCCGGCGGAACACCTGCTGCTGGTCTGCGGCGACGACACGGCCGATGCCTCGGGCACCGCCCCTGTCGAGCCTTGGATGGAGCAGCTCGGCGAGCGGGAGGCCGCACGGCCACCGTCTGGCGCTGCCCTCCGAGGCCGTCACCTGTGAGGGTGCGCGGCGGCGAGGTGCTGCGCGAGACGGCCCGTTCGCGGAGCCTTCTCACCGACGCCTGCATGGGGAGGGACAGCAGCTAAGCATGGGCTGGAGCCGGCCTCCGAACGGGCCGGCGCGCTGCAGGCGGAGCGTACGGATGTGGCCGAGCGGCTGCTCGCGCCGTGGCGGACGGCCGCTGGCGAGGGTCTGTGTCTGGGAGCGATACACCTCGGCCGCGCCGGGACCGGGCCGGGCTCGGGCAGGCTGGCCGACCGGATGGTGCAGCTCGGCGACCACACCAGCGTCGGGTGATCTCGACCGCGGTCCGCTACGCCGAGCCCGGTCAGCGTCGAATCGCTGGCGTGCTGGATGCCGCGAGGCTGCTGCGTCCGATCGACCGACGGGCCCTGGACGGCGGAGAACGATGGCTGAAGGATGCGGCCGCCCGCATGCGTGGGATCGCCGCAGGCGGTGGCCGACTTGGTCGGACGGCTGCGAGATGACCGCGCGGATACCCCGGCGCCGCAGGTGGCTGCGGATGGCACATGAGGAGTATGCGCGGTCGGCCAGAACGGTCAGGGACCGAGTCCGGCAGCTGCCCGGGCCGTTGCGGGGCACCCGGATGCGCGACATCACCGTCTCGGAGCGGTGCATCACCTGTCTGGGCCTGCGGTGACGGTAAAGGCGAGGGGCCGTGCACGGCCGTCACGGCCAGGTGGACCCTGGCGCTCAGGCCACCGTAGGAGCGCCCGAGTGCGTGATCAGTGGGCTCCCCGGAGTACACCGCCTCTTACCCCAGACCAACGGCAAGATCGACGCTTCCTCCGCTGCCTGCTCGACGAATGGGCGTACCACCGGCCCTACACCTCAAACGCCCAACGGCGGCGCTGGCGGCCTCGATCGCACCAGCGGGTGGCCCTGGAGATCCAGGAGGTGTCCCACGTGAGCTTGTCGTGCCGGTTCTCCGGCCGGGTCAACTTCCACAACTGGTCGGCAGTGGGCCACTGGAAGATCCCCAGCGCTTGCAGCAGTCCCCCTCCGCGGGGCTCTGTCGAGTTCTTCCCGCGCGTAGGACTTCTTCTGGCTATGAGGGCTGTCGGACCTGCGGGGCCCTCCTCGAGCCTCGCCGCCGCGACCACATCGCGATCAACTGGTGGGGCCTGACCGACCGGAGCGCGGGAGGGGACTTCTCGTGGAGACGTGGGGGCGTTCGTAGCGGACTGAGTCGATGTTGGCGGGGAGCACCGCCGCAGAGCTGGGCACCGGGGGCACGGCCGTCGGCCCCAGGAATCCGGCGGTGATGTATGGGAGGCCTGTGCCGCCGCCGGTGGGTTCCTCTACGGGCAGGGGGAGGGGCGGGGCGGGGTGGAGCAGTCGGCCCTGACCTGGACGTTGTCGATGACGGAGCCGTAGTTGCCGGGGGTGGTGCTGATGAAGGACAGTCTGGTGCTGGTGCTGTCCGCGACGAACGTGAACAGTTGGGGCTGCCAGCCCATGTCCATCCGGGACTTGCCGGTGACGTCGAAGGCAAAGGTGTCTGCGACCTGTCCGTTCACGAGAACCTGCCCCGTCTTCACCGCCGGTCCGCCCTCACCGGCGAAGCCGGGGAAGCCGGACAGGAGGTAGGTGGCCGTGTACCTCTGCCCCGGCGTGGTGGCGAAGGTCTGCTCCACACCGCCCGGAGCGAGCTGGTTGAGTTCGACGGCCTGGCCGCCTTCGACGGTGTTCACGAAGCCGGGGCCGTAGAGGTCAATGCCTCCGCTCAGAACCCTCCACGGACCGATATCGGCCCCCTGGTTGTAGGAGTTGAAGCCCTGCGTCGTGGCGGAGGGTGACTCGAAGCCGCCGTCGTCGATGACGGTAAAGCCAACCCGTCACATAGCCCGTTCGGGCGACCGCACGGCAACCAAGTGACGATCTCGCGCATTCGATTTAGTTCCGCCGCCCCAGCTGCCACACGGACACGCCTTCAATTGTTCATCGCACCATACGACTGCATGAAGACGGTACATAAACATAATATGATTTACCTCTGCTCTTTAAAAAGCCTGCTGTTTTCCGCTATACAAGGTGATGGCTCAGCCGCCCAAACAGGGACGGCTTTCGAGGAGGTCACCGTGAAGACATTCAGGCGAGCATTCGCCGCCGGCCTGTCCGCCCTCGCGCTCAGCGCGATGATGCTGGCCGCCGGATCGGCCGCGCCCGCGAGCGCCGCCCCGCTCAACGCCAAACTGGAGGCCCATCACAGCGGCAAGTGCCTGGACGTGGCCACCGCCAGCCAGGCCGACGGCGCGTTCGTCCACCAGTGGGAGTGCTACCCCGCCGCCAACCAGAACTGGACCTTGACCTCGCTTGGCGACGGCTACTACAAGGTGAGCGCCGACCACAGCGGCAAGTGCCTGGACGTCGCGGAAGCGAGCCAGGCCGACGGGGGCAAGGTCCACCAGTGGCACTGCTACGACACCCCCAACCAGGAGTGGAAGCTCGTCCAGCGCCCCAACGGCTACCTCACACTGGTCGCCCGTCACAGCGGCAAGTGCCTGGAGATCGCGGGAGGCGGCATCTACAACGGCACCGGCGCCGTCCAGCAGACGTGCGATGCCGGCCGGCCGTACCAGGAGTGGCGTCTGCTGTGAACCAACGGCGGCTGTGACCACACCCGCGCGAGGCCCCAGAACCATTCCATCCCACCCGGCCCCGACACGGGCATCGCGCGGTACCGGCCGCCACCGGCGAAGACCGGACACAGGACTCCCCTGGCTCGCACGAAGCACAGAACGGACGACGCGGCCGACACCGAACTCCTTCGGCTACGGCTCCAGGGCTGACCCGTCAGTGAACAGCAGCCATTCCGGAAGGACAGGCAATACACGGTCCTACGTGGAAACAATAAGGACGGGTCGGCCTTGAACGGACCGTGACGGACGCGACCACCCACACGCAGGAAATAGACGAAACACCTCCTGCGCGACAATACGCTCCCGCACGCCCCTCCCGGTCAGGAATCACCCGGAACCCCCGAAGCATACATGCCTGCGGAGCCAAGCAACCCCCGACACGAAATACCATCCGGAGGTCTTCCCATGAAGTTCACCCGCAAAATGGCAACCGCCCTATCCGGCGTCGCCCTAGCCCTCTCCGGCGTCTGCCTCACCGCCCCCGCGGCCCACGCCGACACCAACTCCTGCCTGTCCTACCTGGAGAGCCAGGGATACACCTTCAAGACCGAACACTTCTACGCCTGTTACCACGGGCACCGCGACTGGATGCTGTGCTACGACATCCTGCGGAACGAAAACGTGCACTACGGCGTCGCCGCCCGAGCCTGCGACCACGCCGCAATGTGACCACACTCAACCCGCGCCGGGCCTGATTCCCTCCTCACCGCAGGCAGGCCCCGCGCGTCGCACTTCCGGGCCGCTCTGCGGTAACTGCAGGTCCTGAACGACCCGCGGGGCGGCTCACACGGGACGTGACCGCAGCGTCCGACCATGCTGGCCAGCGGGTCCCGAACAGCAGCGTGAAGGACCCACTTTGCGCGATCCGTGACCGTGGCAGCTCGATCCGCTCCTGGCCTCGCCCCGTCCGCCAGCAGGCCGTGGGCGGGCGCGGCCCACGTGGGTGAGCGGACAGAACTCGTACGGGCATCAGCTCCAGACCTGTCGTTCCTCGCCGCGGGGGTCGTCGACCTGGGACCACTCGGCGTCGATGCGCATCGTGGCCCTGTGTTCGGTGTCGTACGGGTCCCAGCCGGGGTCGCCGGTGGCGGCGAACCGGATCCAGGTCTCGTGCATGCGGGCCGCGAGATCCGCGGGGGGCTTGTCGGGGCCGAGCAGAGCGGCGGGGTCGAGCAACTGCGGCAGGTGGGTGAGGTCGAAGACGAAGGGCAGCTCGACCGCGTGCGCGGCGCCGAGTTCTCCGTCCAGGGCATGCGAGCGCCAGGCGAACTCGTAGGCGAAGGTCGAGGATGCTGTGTGGCCGGAGTGAGCGGTGGCCAGGGCCCTGCTGCCCGCGCCGAACAACGCGTCGGTCATGATGGCGGAGCGCAGTGCGCCGTAGGACGCCTCGGGGCGTGTCCTGCGGTACGTCTCGACGAGCCGCGCCGGGTCGGGGTGCGAGCGGGCCGCCGTGTCGTCCACGTCCTCGGCGGCCGAGGTGGCGTACCTGCCCGCGGGGACCAGGTAGAGGAGTCCCTCTTCGGTGTTGGTGCCGATGAGCAGGTCGACGCCGGAGCCCTGTCCGGTGGCGACGGCTTCGGCGGGCTGGGTGTCCATGACCAGGCTGAAAGGGCTGAGGCCGAGCAGCGGGTCGCGGTGGGCGGCGGTCCGCAGGTCGAGCCCCGCGAGCTTGGAGGCGGCCGCCACCAGACGCTCGTCGGAGATCTCCGCGAAGGCGTCCACATGCGGCTCGACGCCCAGGACCTCGGCGGCTGCGGAGGTGACCCGGGCGGCTTGCCCGGTGGTGAACGCGCCCAGACCGCTGCCGCTCTGCGTGATCACCCTGCGGAACAGGCCCTCGGCCGCCGCGGTGGCGAGGACGCCGCCGACGACGGTGGCCCCGGCCGACTGGCCGAAGAGCGTGACGTCGTCCGGGGCACCGCCGAACGCGGCGATGTTCTCCCGCACCCAGCGCAGCGCGGCGACGACGTCGAGCAGACCGCGGTTGGCGGGTGCCCCGGGCAGGTCGAGGAAACCGGCGATGCCGAGCCGGTAGTTGAGGGTGACGAGGACGACGCCGTCACGGGCGAAGGCGGAGCCGTCGTACAGCGCGGCCCGTGCCGAACCCGCGACGAATCCGCCGCCGTGCACGAACACCATGACCGGCAGGCCGCCCTGTGCGGCAGCGGGCGCCCACACGTTGACGGTGAGGTAGTCCCCGCCGCGGCTCCAGCCGGTGCCGAAGTAGGGGACCATGTCGATGCTGCCGAGCCTGCGCTCGGCCTGTGGCGCGTTGGGGCCGGGCGCGGTGGCCTCCCGTACGCCGTCCCACGGCTCGTGCGGCTGCGGCGGCGCGAACCGGTCGGCGCCCAGAGGAGGAGCGGCGTAGGGGATGTTCAGGAAGGCGGCGGTGCCGTCGTCCTGGCGCCGACCGCGGACGGCTCCCTGCGCGGTGGTCACGACGGGACCGGGGTGGTGGCTCATCCCTGGTTCCTTTCCGCGTACTTCAGCCCCGCGCGGCGTACTCGGGGTACTCGGTGTACGGGGTGAAGGGCGCCCAGCCCTTGATGGCGAAGGCGCTCCCCTCGCGTACGACTTCGGCGGCGCCGTGGCCGCCCAGGTGGGCCGGGATCAGCAGGGCGTTGTTGTCGGCCGCCCAGCCCAGCACCCTGCGGCGGGTGGCGCGGGCTTCGGCCGGATCCTCGCAGAAGCAGCTGTTGACGTCCGGCTCCAGGATCTGCACCGGGCTGTGCAGTATGTCGCCGACGAACACCGCGCGGTCCGTGCCCGAGGTGAGAGTCAGCACGGAGTTGCCCGGCGTGTGCCCGGCAGCGGCCTCCAGGCGCAGGTTCGCGTCGATCCGGCAGCTGTTCTCCCACAGCCGGGTCAGACCGGCCCGGTGCACCGGGGCGACACTGTCCTCGAAGACGTTCTGGTTGCCGCGGCCGAGCAGCGACCGGTGGCCGTTCTCGGGGTTCCAGAAGTCGAAGTCGTCCCTCGGCATCAGATAGGTGGCGTTGGGGAAGGTGGGCACCCACTGCCGGCCGTCCAGGTAGGTGTTCCAGCCGACGTGATCGATGTGGAGATGCGTGTTGATCACGATGTCCACGTCCTCCGGCTGGACACCGCACCGGGCGAGATCGGCCAGGAAATCCGTGTCGAGGTGGCTCCAGACCGGCGCGTAGGGACGCTCCTTGTGGTTGCCCACACCGGTGTCGACCAGGATCGTCCTGCCCTCGCTGCGCAGCAGCCAGGTCTGGATCGCCGCATTCACCATGTTGGTCCCGGAATCCAGGAAATGCGGGACCAGCCAGTCGGCGCCGGCCTCCCAGACTTCTTTCGAGCTTTCCGGGAGGAAGGTGTCAGGCGTCATGTCGACAGAACCGAAGTATTCCCGCACCCGGGTGATGGAGACATTGCCGAGGATGATCTGTTCCATGGGACGTCCTTGGAGTTCGGAGGATCCGCTCGATGGGAGAGGGGGTTCGGCTGCCCGGTTACGCGAACGGCGGCCGCGCGTCGGCCCGACTGCGCCTGGTGAAGGCGAAGCCGGCCGCGTCCGGGCCTCGATGGGATCGCTCCCGGTGGTGGCAGTGGTCATGGCGACCTCCTGAGCGAGTGCGGGGCACCGGATCGGGCACCTTCGACTTCACCCAGGACGCGGGCGCACAACCAGACCCGTCTTTTCCTCACCACAACCGGGTCAGGCTCGGTGCGGCGAGACGGCGCATACTCAAGGCCATGGACGGAAGGACGCAACTCGGGGACTTCCTGCAGACGCGGCGCTCCCAGCTGCGACCGCAGGACATCGGGATACCCACCTACGGGGAACGCCGGCGTGTGCCGGGGCTTCGGCGCGAGGAACTGGCGCTGCTGGCGGGGGTGAGCACCTCCTACTACACGCGGCTGGAACAAGGGCAGTCGCTGAGCGCGTCCCCTGAGGTGCTCGACGCGATCGCCGGGGCGCTGCGGCTGGACGAGTCCGAGCGGCGGTACCTGCACGACCTGGCCCGGGTGGGCAGACAGCGCACCCGGGGCCGGCGTCCGGCGCCGGAAGAGGTGCCGGAGGCGACACGTCAGTTCCTGGACGCGCTCGGCGACGTTCCCGCGATCGTGCTCGGCAGGCGAAGCGACGTGCTGGCCTGGAACCGGCTGGGCCACGCGCTGTTCGCCGGGCACTTGGACTTCGGTGCTCCCGACCTGCCGGCGCACCGCCCCAACATGGCCCGGCTGGTGTTCCTCGACGGCCATGTCCGTGACCTGTACGCGGACTGGCCGAGCAAGGCCAGGGCCGTCGTCGGCAACCTGCGCTTGGTGGCGGCTCAACACCCGGAGGACGCGGCACTCCATGCGCTCCTGGGCGAACTATCGGCGAAAAGCCCCGAGTTCGCCTCGATATGGGCCGACCACCGGGTCAAGACCTGCGCCGCCACCGACTACGAGATGCGCCATCCGCTGGTCGGGCCGCTGACCGTCATCCAGCAGGCCATGAGCAGCGGGCGGGGCCCCCTCGTCGTGGTCGCCACCGCAGAGGCGGGATCGCCGTCACAGGCCGCTCTCGCCCTGCTGGCCCAGGCCACCGGCCAGGGTGCCGCGCGGGCCGATCCGCCCTCCGACGCGACACAGCCAAGGTCCCGCACCGGCGGGGGCTGACACCCACACCCGTCGCCGGGCCCTGCCGCAACGCACCGGAGAATCGACGTTCCTCGGGATCCTCGGGTCCGGGGAGTGCCGGCATAGAGGCACCCCCGGCCACCTGAAGGCCGTCACCGACTACTGCGCCGAGACGACCGTCGGCTTCGCCGTCTGGGCCCAGATCACCGACGCCGCTGACCTGCCTGCCGACCCCCTGAGCACCGCCCCGGCCCCGACCCACGCTACGTCCAAAAGCGCCGTCCACAAGCGTCCAGGTCTCCAGCCGTGGTGGCGAGGAACTCGGCTTCGAGCTTGACGCCCATGCCGGGCAAGGCTGTGGTCACCTCGGTGTGCGGATGTTCACTGATGACTGCTCACCGACTGAGAACGGCCACCCGCGACGTCAACCCAAGAGTGACTCACCGCCCAGCGCATCGAGGAGAGCCCCCACCGGAACCCGGCGCTTCGGGGACTCCGATTATGCAAGCGCGCTGCTGCGCGGCCCGGTCGTCGACACCGCCGCGCCGGGCTGGGCGGAGCAACTGCCGTCGGACGTGGGAGGCGCCTTCGAGGCGTATCTCCAGCGACTGCCGCAGGAGCGGCACGCCAAGACCATGGCCCTGCTCACCGCGCTGGCCTTTGGAGAGGGCAACGGCCTGCCGCGCCGGCTCTGGGTGCGGGTGGCGACGCGGCTCTCGGGCATCCCGCTCGTCCAGGCGGACGTCGACCTGCTGCTGGACGAGGACGGCTCCTACCTGGCGCACGCCGAAGTGGACGGCGCCAGGGGACGTTCAGGTGGCAGGATGCGGCCCCACCGACACCCTATGCGGCCAGGGCCCCTTCAACTGCTGGTGGTGAGAACGCCCCTGGCGGTTCCGCGCATCACGGGGCTTTCCCGGTACAGAGGACGGCCGGGCCTGGTGTAATCGGCTGCGGACGATCGAGATCAAGGGGGCCATCATGCAGGCGAAGGAGACGTTGTTCGCCGATCTGGTGCAGGGCCGGGCGCAGCAGTTCCAGGTGCCGCTCTACCAGCGGACGTACTCCTGGACCGAGAAGCACCTCAAGCAGCTGTGGAGCGACATCCTGGAACAGGCCGAGCTGCTTGAGTCGCAGGAGGAGAAGGCGAGCACGCACTTCCTCGGCTCCGTCGTGCTCGCGCCGTCGCCGCAGAACGAGGCGACGTTCCCCCGCTGGCTCGTCGTCGACGGCCAGCAGCGACTGACCACGCTGTCCCTGGCTCTGGCCGCCATCCGCGATCACGTCGCGGACGCCAGGCCGGACGAGGCCGAGCGCATCAACGAGGAATACCTGATCAACAAGCGGAGGAGCGGCAATGACCACCTCCGCCTGCTGCCGACACAAGCGGACCGGCCGCAGTTCGCCGCCCACATCCGCGGCTCCCTCACCGATCAGGCCACCGGCAGCGGCATCGGCACCGCCTACGCGTTCTTCCGCAAGAAGTTGATCGAGGCGGAGGATCCGGCGGCTCCGCAGGATGTGTTCCGCATCGAGCAGGCAATCACCTCCCGGCTCACACTGGTGTCGGTGACCGCCGAGCGCGGCGACAACGTGCACCGCATCTTCGAGTCACTCAACAACACCGGTCTCAAGCTGAGCCAGGCCGACCTGCTGCGCAACTACCTCTTCATGCGGCTTCCGACGCGTGGCGAGCACGTCTACGAGACCTACTGGCTCCCCCTGCAAGACAGCCTGAGCAACGACGAGTTGGAACAGCTCATGTGGTTGCAGCTGGTGTTCGACGGGGACGACCGGGTCCGCCGCCAGGATCTGTACGCGGCCCAGCAGAAGCGCTTCGAAGAGAACAGGACGGGCGAGGCGGAGATCGAGGAGTACATCAGGGAACTCCACCGGCGCGGCGCCCACTTCCGCCGGCTGCTGCACCCCGAGGAGGAGCCGGATGCCGCGGTCCGGGCCGCGCTCCGCCGTCTGGACGCGTGGCAGGCGGCCGTCACCTACCCCGCCGTGATGTTGCTGTTCGACCGGCGTGAGCGCGGGGAGCTGGACTCCTCCGAGACCGCCCGTGCCCTGGCGTACATCGAGAGCTTCCTCGTCCGCCGGATGATTTGCCGGGTCCCGACCAACAACCTTAACCGGATCTTCCAGGCCGTGCCCGGGCAGCTCCCGCTCGACGTGCCTGTCACTGAGGGACTGCACCGGCTCCTCTCCTCCGAGAACCGCTTCTGGCCCGACGACGTTGAACTGCGCGAGAAGATCAGGACGGCGCCGTTCTACCAGTACGGCCGGTGGCAGCAGCGCAAGCTGGTGCTACAGCGGCTGGAGGAGAGCTACGGGCATCCCGAACCGGTCGACTTCGCCGCCGCGCAGCTCACCGTCGAGCACGTCATGCCGCAGTCGCCCGGCGACGAGTGGCTGCGTGCCCTGCGCGAGGAGGCCGACGAGGGCGAGACCGCGGAGGAACTGCACGCCCGGTTCCAGCACACCCTCGGCAACCTGACGCTCACCGCGGTGAACGCGGAGTTGTCCAACCACCCCTTCGAGCGGAAGCAGGACCTGCTTCGGGGCAGCCACCTGGAGATGAACCGCCGCATCGCAGCCACCGAGCACTGGGGCGTGCGCGAGATCCTGGCCCGCGCCGACGAACTCGCGGACCGCGCCATCGCGTTGTGGCCGGCCCCGCTGCGGGGAGTGGGCCGCGCGGAACGCAACCGCGACTGGCAGCTCGCCCACCAGGTCCTCGCCGCACTCCCCCACGGCACCTGGACCTCGTACGGCGACCTCGCCGCGTTCCTCGGCTCCGGGGCTCAGGCCGTGGGCAACCACCTGGCCAACACCCCCGGAGTGGTCAACGCGTACCGTGTCCTCACCTCCGAGGGCAAGGTCTCCGACGGCTTCCGGTGGGCGGCGCCCCAAGAGGCGGGAAGCGACGACGTCCGCGCCCGGCTGACCGCCGACGGCGTCCGCTTCACGGCCACCGGGGCCGCCGACCCGGCCCAGCGGCTCACCGCCGACGACCTCGCCGCGCTGCTCGCCGGCACGGACGACGACCGGGCGGACGGCGAGGACACCGCTCAGGAGAAAACCGCGGGAGCGCCGGGCGAGGAGACCCGCGCCGAACGGTTCTTCCGCCAGCTCGCCGCCGACGACTCCCCCGAGACGGTCGAAGCGGTCCGCGCGCTCTTCGCCCACTGGGAGTCACTGGGCGGCTGGATCGGCCACGGTGCCGGACACGTCACCACGAGCGCGTACCTCATGCTCGGCGAGGCGGGCGGCCCCGGCCGTGGCATCTGGCCGATGACGCTCTACCCCGGTGCCGGGCGCGGGGGCACGGCGGAGGTGGTGTTCCAGTACATGGCCGCACGGGAGCCGTTCACCGACCGCGCGCTGCGCGCCGAACTCCTCACCCGCCTCAACGCCCTGGACGGTGTCGACATCCCGCAAGGCAAGCTGGAGCTGCGCCCCAACATCCGGCTGTCCCTGCTGGAGAAGGACCGCAACCGGGAGCTGCTCACCGAGACGCTGACCTGGTTCCGGGACCGCTGGGAGAGCCGGGGCTCGTCCTGAGCGGTGCCCTCCGGGCGCACTCCGCCCACACCGTCTTGCCGCCCGGCGGGTACGGCTCGCAGCCCCGGGCGTCGGCAAGCGAGGCGACCGGGAGCAGTCCTCGTCCGAACCCATCGTCGGCGTCGACGGCTGGGGCCGGCACGGCACGGGGCGGCGCTCGCCCCGCGCGTCGGTGACCCCGAGCAGGGTGGTGGGAGTCAAGGCGAGGGCGAGACGGGCGGCCCTGCCCCTCACCCGGTCGTGCGAAGCCCGGTTCGCGGTCAGTTCGGCGATGAGGAGGGAGGCCGTGGCCACGCTGTCGTCGTCGGCGGCCTCCGGCTCGTCCCGCTGTGCGGCCAGCCGGCACTCGGCGGTGTGGCGCGGAGTGCGCGCCGTGCGCGGTGGTGGGAACAAGGTGCGGAAGTGAGCCGTGCCGACGGTCGGTTCGCCGGGTACGGGGATTCCCGCGGGCGGCGAGGCAGACGGCACGGACGAGGTCGCGGACCTGTTTTGGGCCCTGGGCCAGCAGATCAAGGTCGGGGACACGCGATCGACGAACAGCCGACAGCCCGACGAGCTCCGCTGGTTCAAGAGCACACGCAGCGGTGGAGACGGCGGCGAGTGCGTCGGGATCGCCGTCGACGCCGCCATACACGTACGGGACTCCACACGGAGCGCGGCGGCCCTCGCCTCGCGTTCGCGCGGAGCACGTGGTCCGGGTTCGTCACGGGTCTGAGGCGGGGCCGGATCCGACCTGCCGCACCCTGGGCCGTGACATTCGTGTTCCCTGACACGACCTCCCCCGGTGGGGAGCACCAGCGCCGTCCGGCCCCGCCCTCGGTCGCCCGAGGAGCGGCTTCCATGACGGTCTTTCCGCACGGCAACAGGCGTATGAGTTCCTCCACTTCACGCGGGGGATTAAGGTGTAGGCCTGCTGAAGCCGCGTGGGGGGCATGCGGTGCACGAGAGGATGCGCACGGTTGATGAACGGGGTGCCCGAGCAGATCGGCCGGTACGTGGTCGAGCGGGAGCTGGGCTCGGGGGGAATGGGTGAGGTCTATCTGGCCTTCTCGCCCGCCGGCGATCCGGTCGCCGTGAAGCTGATCCGCTCGGACCGGCTGGACCCGGTCGCCCGTGCGCGCTTCGAGAAGGAAGCGCTCATCGCCCGGACGGTGGTGGGGACGAACCGGGTCGCCCGGTTCCTCGACGCCGACCCCTACGCGGAGCGACCCTGGCTGGCCATGGAGTACGTGCCGGGCCGGACACTGCTGACGTACGTGGACGAGAACGGTCCGTTGCCCGCCCCGCTGGTGGCCAGTCTCGGCGCTCTGCTCGCGGAGGGGCTCCAGGCCGTTCACGCGGTGGGACTGCTCCACCGCGACTTGAAGCCGCAGAACGTCATGCTGGGCGTGTACGGCCCCATCCTGATCGACTTCGGCCTCGGTGCGTTCCTCGACACCTCCAAGGACACGTTGTCCCACAGCGGGATGATCATCGGTACTGTGCGCTGCATGCCGCCCGAGCAGGCGCTGGGGCGGACGAGGGTCAGGGAGTCCGCCGACGTATACGGACTCGGGACGGTCCTGCTGTACGCGGCCACCGGACACTACCCCTACGACGGGGCACGCTGGGAGGCGATCGTCGGGCAGGTCGCCAACCCCGGCCACGCCCCGGACCTGAGGGGCCTCCCCGAGGCCTTGGTACCGCTGATCGGCTCCATGCTGGCCCACGATCCAGCCGTCCGGCCCTCCCTCGACGCGGTGATGACGGGCTGCACGAATGTGCTGTCCGCGGTAGGCCTGTCCCCCATGGAGGCCCGGCACGCCCTGATCGACGCCACCGCGACGGACGTAACGGTATCGGCCCCAAGGAACGACCCGCCGGCTGTGTGGGAGCGGCTTGCCGAACGGGCCATCGAATTCGGCGAGGACGCGTCGGACAGTCCTCTGGACAGTCCTCCGCCAGCCGGGCCGGGGCCTGATGAGGAGGACGCCGCCGCGGCCATCGGGGTCAGTCAGGCCACGGTGGTGTCCGACTCGCCGGTGAGCGACGCGGCGCCCGACGGCCCGGCGCCCGACGGCCCGGCGGCCGACGACTCCGTTCCCGCGGTCCGGAAGCCGAGGCGGCCGCCCGCGTCACTGCGTGTCGCCGAGGAGTTGCGGGCGCGGTACGCCGCACAGCCGGGTCTTTGAAGCCGGCCCCAGGTCACGCCGTGGGGAACGAGATCGGCGGCATGCGATACGTGTAAGCAGCAAAGACATGGACGAGCCGTGTATGACGGCAGTCCAGGAGTTCCGGGGGCGGAAGATGGAGCAGCAGGTGACCATCGTTGCGGAGGTCGGTGACGGCCAGGGCGTACTCGATGTGGTGAGCGAGGACGGGATCGTCCTCGACGCGTCGGGGGACGTGGCGCGACTGGGCGGCGGGGCGGTCGCCTACGCGCCGGGCGCCCAGGTCCGGGTCCGCGACGAGCAGTGGCTCGTCCGGAAGGTCGCGCCCACGGCCCGGGACGGCTGGATGGTGGAGGTCACCGGCGTCTCCCCGTTCGTGCGGGGCACCGACGCGGTCTTCTACAGCCGGCTCGACGACATCCAGGTGCTCGACCCGCGGAAGACCGAGCTGGTCCCGGACGACTCCCCCAACCACCGCAAGGCGCGCCTCTACCTGGAGGCCGTGATCCGCAAGACGGCACTGCCCCAGACCGAGCACGGCCTCGCCCTGGCCGACAGCTTCCTCATGGACGGGCAGACCCACCAGCTCCGGCCGGCCGAACTGGCTCTCTCGATGAAGAACCCGCAGCCGCGGATCCTCATCGCGGACGTGGTGGGCCTCGGCAAGACGCTGGAGATCGGCATCCTGCTGGCCGAGCTGATCCGGCGCGGGCGGGGTGAGCGGATCCTCGTGGTCACCCCGGCCCACGTCCTGGAGCAGTTCCAGCGCGAGCTGTGGACCCGGTTCTCCATCCCGCTCGTCCGGCTCGACTCCACGGGCATCCAGCGCGTCCAGCAGGACATCCCGGCAGGACGGAACCCGTTCGCGTACTTCAAGCGGGCGATCATCTCCGTGGACACGCTCAAGAGTGACGTGTACGCCCACCACTTGGACTCCACCGAGTGGGACGCCGTCGTGATCGACGAGTCCCACAACCTGGTCAACCGCGGCACGAAGAACAACGACCTCGCCCGTCTGCTGGCCCGCCGCACCGACGCGTTGATCCTCGCCTCGGCGACCCCGCACAACGGCGACGCCGAGTCGTTCGCCGAGCTGATCAGGATGCTGGACGAGGCCGCGATCGCGAACCCGTCGGACTACGACGTGAAGGACCTCGACCACCTCTACATCCGGCGCACCAAGACGGACAAAGAGGTGCGGGACTCCCTCAAGGGGGTGTGGGCCGACCGCGGCCCGTCCGAGCCGGTCCCCGCGCGGGCCACCGAGAAGGAGCGCGCGGTCTTCGAGGAGCTGGCCGCCCGCTGGATCCCGCGCGATCCGGCCGCCTCCTCGGTCTGCGCCGACCCGCTCGCCGCGTACAACTTCCTCAAGGCCTTCCTCTCCTCGCACAAGGCGCTGCAGAAGTCACTGGAGGCACGACGCCGCTACCTGGCCGGGCCCGCGAAGGTGAGGAAGGGCGAGGACCTGGCCGCCCGCGAGGCCGCGCTCAGGGTCGAGCGCGAGGCGATCGTGGAGCTGGAACGGCTGGTCGGCGAGATCGGGGACGAGGACTCCGCGAAGCTGGACGCGCTGGTCGAGCAGCTGAAGAAGATCGGCGTCGGTCCGGGTTCGGACACCCGCGTCGTCGTCTTCTCCGAGCGCATACCCACGCTGACCTGGCTGGCCGAGGTCGTGCCCGCCCGGCTCGGGTTCCAGAAGACCGGCTCCGTCGAGGCCGGCGAGAGGAAGAACCGGCCCTGGCTGGTGTACGGCGGAGCGGCGCAGGTCATGCACGGCGAGGCCACCAACGAGGACGAGCAGAAGCGGATCGTCGAGAAGTTCGGGCTGCGCGACGACCCGGTGCGCATCCTGTTCACGGGCGACGTCGCCTCCGAGGGCGTCAACCTCCACCAGGAGTGCCACCAGCTCGTCCACTACGACCTGCCCTGGTCGCTGATCCGCATCGAGCAGCGCAACGGCCGTGTCGACCGCTACGGGCAGAAGGAGAAGCCACAGTTCCGCGCCCTGGTTCTCACCAGCGACGTGGAGTGGCGCCGTGACCCGGAGACCGGCGAGGCCCTGCCGCTCGACGACCGGCTGGTCGGCGCGAAGCTCCTCAGGCGCGAGGAGGAGGCGCACCGGATCGACGGATCGGCCGAGGCGGTCACCGGCCTGTACCGGGCGCAGGAGGAGGAGAACCGCCTCACCCGCGACCTGCTCGCCGGCCGCACCGTGGAGGAGTCCATCAAGCGGTCCAGTGGCGGCGCCCCGTCGATGCTCCGGAAGCTGATGGGCAACATCGGCGCCAAGCAGGCCCAGGACGACGTGGCCTACGCGACCGTCCCGAACCTGTTCCGCTCCACCTCCGCCTACTTCGAGGAGGCCCTGCGCCAGATCTGTCCCACCGGGGCGGACAACGAGCTGAAGCTGCGGCACGAGGACGACGGCACCATCGCCTTCGAGCCGCCGGCCGACCTCCAGTACCGCTTCAAGGCGCTGCCCAAGTCGTACCTGGCCGAGCAGAACATCCTGCCCACGAGCAAGGCTCCCGGCCGGCTGCGGATCACCTTCGACAAGGGGCTCGGGGAGAAGCGGCTGAAGGCGGCCCGGGAGTCTTCCAAGACCCAGTGGCCCAACGTCAGTTACGTCTCGGACGTGCATCCCGTGCTGGAGTGGGTGACCGACAAGGCCCTGGCGTCCCTGCGCCACGACGAGGCGTTCGTCCTCGCCTGCCAACCCGACGCCGACGCCGCGGCCAAGCTGGACCCCCGCCTGCCGGACGAGCTGACCGGCCCGGTCCACCTGGTGCAGGGCATCCACTCCAACGCGCTGGGCCGCCCCACCGTGGTGGAGTGGATGGCCGTCGTCGGCCTGCCCGACGCGCCCCGCGTCGTGCGCATGGACGCGGCCTTCCTCGACGCGTGCGGCGTGGGTCCGAAGATGCCCGGCCGCGCCGTGTCCGAGGAGGAGCGCGAGGCACTGCAACGGCTCGTGCCCCGGGCGATCGACGAGGCCGCACGGCACCTGCGTGAACGGGAGGCCGAGTACGCGTGGCGGATCGACGAGATGCTCGCCCCGTACGAGAAGCGCGTGACGCGGTGGCAGCAGGACGCCCTGTTCGCCTCCGCCCGCTCGGCGAAGGGCCGCAACGGCATCAACCTCACGGCGAGCCGTCGCAAGACGCTCATCAAGTCGCTGAAGACCTCCGGAGCGCCCATGCTGCGCCTGCTCTGCGTCCTGCAGCCCCTGTCCACCTCCGCCGCTGGGAAGACCACCCGATGAGCACTGACTTCGACTCCTTCTCCAACCGCGGCGAGTACCTGTCGGCGCACTACTTCGCCGAACAGCTGGGCCAGGACCTCAAGAAGGGCCTCCTCTCCGCCTGGACCGGCCGCGAGACCGACGAGAAGGACCCGCGCCCCACGCCGAGGGAGAGGGTGCGCGCCCTGCGCGGCACGTACCTGTCGGAGGAGTTCCGCAACTTCTTCGCCGAGCGCGCCAAGCTGGACGCCGAGGACGACGCCGACGGGAACAGCGCCTCCGCCGGAGCCCGCCTCAACACCTACCAGGACGGTGACTGGCGCGAGCGGCTCGGCGCCTGGCACGACAAGGTGCTCGCAGCGCTCGGTTTCTCCGGCGCTCCCGAGCGGCGGGAGCTCACCGTCCACCGCGCCGGACGCGAGCACAGCGTGGCCACGGCCTGGCACGGCGACGGCATCGTGGCCGTCGAGTGCGGCTGGGCCGACGGCAACGACACCGCCCTGGACGCGGACGGTCCCGGCCGGCTGCTGCACCCGCTGCGGGTGAGCGGCAGCGAGGTCTACGAGACCGGCGAGTCCCTCGCCACCTGGCTCTTCCGCAGCGAACTGGGCGAACCCGGCGGGGAACCGCCCCGTTTCGTGCTCCTGCTGTGCGGCGGCGTCCTCGTCCTGGCCGACCGCCAGGTGTGGGACGAGGGCCGCTTCCTGGCCGTCAACCTCGACGCCGCGCTGGAGCGCAACGACCGCAAGCAGACCGGCGAACTGGCCACCATCGCCGCCCTGTTCAGCCACGAGATGCTCGCTCCCGCCGAGGATGGCAAGGGACCGGGCATCGACGCCCTGATCAAGGCCTCCCGCGACAACGCGGTCGGCGTCTCCGGCGAACTGCGCGAGGGACTGCAGCGCTCGGTCGAGATCATCGCCAACGAGGTCCTGGCCCGGCTGGACGAGGCCGGTGTCGAACCCCGTCAGATCGAGGACCCGAAGCTGCCGTTCGCCAAGCAACTCACCCGCGAATCGCTGCGCTACCTCTACCGCATCCTGTTCCTGCTGTACGCCGAGGCCCGCCCGGAGCTGGGCATCCTGCCCGCCGACGACGGCACCTACGAGGCCGGCTACTCGGTGGCGCGACTGCGGGAACTCGTCGAGCGCGACGAGCAGCTCGTCGAGGAGGAGGCCCGCAAGGGCTTCCACCTCTTCGCCTCCCTCGACGTCCTGTTCAACAAGGTCAACCACGGCCACCGCCCCTACGGCACCGAGCCCGACGACGACCTGCCGGACGACGACGAGGAGACCCGCAAGCTCAAGGCCAAGCGGCGCAGCGAGGACCGCGGCCTGCGCTTCGAGCCGCTGCGCAGCGAGCTCTTCGAACCGAAGTCCATCCGTCTGATCGGCCGGGGTGTCCTCGACCCGCGCAGCGACGAGGACGCCGAGCCGGCGTGGCTGGACCTGCGGCTGCGCAACAGCGCACTGCACGAGGTGCTGCGGCTGCTGACCATGAAGAAGGCCAAGCGGCGCGGGGAGCGCGGCGGCTTCATCTCCTACCGCAACCTCGGCATCAACCAGCTCGGCGCCGTGTACGAGGGCCTGATGTCGTACACCGGCATCATCGCCGAGGAGGAGCTGTGCGAGGTCGCCAAGGGCGGTGACCCGGAGAAGGGCTCGTGGCTGGTGCCCGCGCACCGTCTGAAGGAGTATCCGGAGAAGACCTGGGTCCTGTACGACGAGCACGACGCGCTCAAGGGCCTGCGCGGGCCGAAGAAGTACAAGGTGGGCGAGTTCGTCTACCGGCTGGCGGGCCGCGACCGCGAGACGTCCGCCTCCTACTACACCCCCGAGTCCCTGACCAAGGTCACCGTCGAGCTGGCGCTGAAGCACCTCCTCGACCAGGAGCGCGACGAGAACGGCGAGGTCGTCCGGACGCGGGCCTCGGAACTGCTGAAGTACAAGATCTGCGAGCCCGCGCTGGGCTCCGGCGCGTTCCTCAACGAGGCGATCAACCAGGTCGCCGAGGAGTACCTGCGCCGTCGGCAGGACGAGTTGGGCGTCTCCGTCCCGGCCGCGGACGCGCTGACCGAGAAGCAGAAGGTCAAGGCGTACGTCGCCCTGCACAACGCCTACGGCGTCGACCTGAACGCCACGGGCGTGGAGCTGGCCGAGGTCTCGCTGTGGCTCAACACCATGCATCCGGGGATGCGGGCGCCGTGGTTCGGACTGCACCTGCGGCGGGGCAACTCGCTGATCGGCGGACGACGGGCGGTGTACGCGGGCGAGGACGTCGTCTCCCCGGCGAAGGCCTGGCTCGCGGCGAAGAACACCCTCGCACCGACGCCGCTGCCGTTCCTCAAGGACGGTGAGCCCCAGCCGCTGCCCGAGGACGCGGTGCACCAGTTCCTGCTGCCCAGCCCCGGGTGGGCGGCGGTGACCGGCTCGAAGGAGGCCAAGGAACTCGCCAAGGATCAGGTGGCGCGGCTGGCCGCCTGGAAGAAGGGCATCCTCCAGCGGCCCAAGCGCGGCACCGCGCACCTGAACAAGGACGGCACGCCCAAGCTCGACAAGGCGGGCAGGCCGAGGAAGGAAGCGCCCTCCCAGTTCACCCGGCTGCGGGACGCGGCCAAGCGGGCCGAGTTCCTGTGGTCGCTGGTCATCAAGCGCATGCAGCTCTCCGAGGCGGCGATCGCGCGGAAGATCGACGTGTGGGGCGCGGCGCCGGACGACCCCGAGTACGCCTTCCTGCGCACGGCGGCGGGCGCGGTGCCGAAGGAGCAGGTCATGGCCGACCTGTTCCTGGCGACCGAGACGCCGTACTGGCGCCTGAAGAAGGTCATGGACGCCTGGTGCGCCCTGTGGTTCTGGCCGGCCGACAAGGCGTCCCTGCTGGACGGCACGGACGGGGTGTACGACGACACGGTGCCGGCGACGGCCTCCGCGGACGCGCTCGGTGACCTGCTGGGCGTGCCGCTGGTCGGCGGGGAGGCGGGAGCGGTTTCCCCGGACGGGGGCGGCGGGCCCGCGAAGGCGACGATCCCGGGTCCGCGTTTCACCGAGCAGACCATGCTGTTCGCGTCGGGGCCGACGCAGGAGTCCCTGGTGTCCGCGCTGGCGGAGGAGGAGCCGCTCATCGACCTCCAGACGGTGGAGGCGGGAGGCCGGTCCAGGCGCAACGCACCGAAGCAGTCCAAGCGGCGGACCTGGCGGAACACCATTGCGTTGGTCGAGCTGGACGACTGGCTGGACTTCCTGGAGGCCCTGCTGGGCACGGTGGACCCCGACGAGGAGAACCTGGTCACCGAGTTCGACAACCTGGACGCACTCAAGGACTTCGAGAAGAACCTCCCCCGCCTGATGGGAATGGACCTCGCGGACCCGGAGATCCGCTTCCCCTGGATGCACGTGGTCACCAACATCGCGGAGGAGCAGGGTTTCCTGCATTGGGAGTTGGACTTCGCACTGGTCTTCGCGCAGGGCGGCGGGTTCGACTTGCAGGTGGGTAACCCGCCGTGGGTGCGGCCTCGGTGGAACGAGGGGGCGGTACTGGCCGAACACGAGCCGTGGTTCGAGCTCACGGAGCGGGCCTCAACGGCGGAGAAGGAGAAGCGGCGGGCTGAGCTGCTGCGAGTACCGAAGGCTCGTCAGTACGTGCTGGATGAGCTGACCAACGTCAGCGGGCAGGTCGCTGTCTTCGGGGCTTCACAGGTCTATCCCCTGCTGACCGGCACGCAGCCGGATCTGTACCGGGCCTTTATGTGCCAGGTGTGGGCCCACGTGTCGGCATCCGGAACGACGGGGCTGGTCCACCCCGACTCTCACTTCACCGGTGACAAGGAGGGTGCGCTGAGGGAAGCCGCCTACCGGCGGCTGCGCATCCATGGCGACTTCGTCAATGCGGGGCAGAGGTTCTTCCCTGAGCCCGTTGGGCACACCGCTCACTTCGGTGTGCACGTGTACGGCCGCCAGCAGGAAATCGGGTTCGACCATTTGTCCTGGCTGGTCTCGACAGACGCCTTGCGGTTCTCCGCCACGCATGACGGCAGTGGCGAGGTGCCTGGTATCCGGTACCGCAATGGTGAGTTCGATGAGCGACCGCATCGATCTCGGGTCGTCCGCGTCGATACGGATCTACTGTCCGTTTGGCAGCGTCTGCTTGACGAAGAGGACGAACCAGTCGAGCGAGCACGGCTACTGTTTCCCGTAAGCACAGCAGAGGCCAGCGCAATTAGCGCCCTGGCGGCCTATCCGCTGCGCTTGCGTGCGCTTGAGCCACAGATGACACGTGGTTACGACGAGAGTGGCGCTAAGAAAGAGAAGTTGATTGACTACAACCGTCCGGACGCTTCTACCGGCCTGGAGTATCAACCGACTCGCTGGCGCCATGTGATCCTCAAAGGCACACAGATTAGCGTTGCCACACCCATCTTCAAACGCCACGACGCTAACAGCAACGACCCATACGGGACTGACTTGGCGACGCTTCCCCCTGACTTCGTTCCCGACACGGAGTATGTGCGCGCGGAGGGTCGTAGCCAGGCGTACCTCAAAGCCCAGGAGCGTTGGACCGAGCATAGTGTCCTTGACCGTCTTCGTGAGGACGAGAAGGCAGTAGCACGCGCCCGCCAGAAAATTGCCCGGACGGAGGGAATCGCTCCCGAGAACGCTGACTCTGCTAAGGTCGACGCACTTCTAGTCGAGCGCGCAAAGCGGCGATACGCGACTTTCTACCGACTAGCTTGGCGTCGCCAAATCGCGCCGGATACTGAGCGTGCACTATACGCGGCAATGATCCCCCCTGGGACTACCCACATTCACGCCGTGAACAGTCTGGCGATGCCCGATGACCGCCATACCGTGCTCGTTTCGGGATTTTGGGCTTCACTCCCGCTCGACTACTTCCTTCGAGTAACCGGCCGTAGCGACCTTCTCGGTAGGAGCGCTAAAGCAACGCCCGCGCCATCCGATGGTGCACACCCGCTGGCTCCGGCTCTGCTGCTGCGAACCCTCCGCCTGAACTGCCTCACCACCGCCTACGCCGACCTCTGGCGAGAGCTGTACGACCCCACCTGGCCCGCCTACGAACCCTGGGCTTTGGACTGGCCCGGCCTGCAACCGCTCCACGACGTCACCCCCGACTGGTGCCGCGACACCCCCCTTCGCACCGAGCGCGCCCGCCGGTCCGCTCTCGTGGAGATCGACGCCCTCGTGGCCGTCTGGCTCGGTATGAGCGCCGACTCGCTGATCGCCGCCTACCGTGGTCGCTTCCCCGTGTTGCAGAAGTACGAGGCCGTGACCTGGTTCGACGCCGAGGGCTGGAAGCTCGCCGGCAACGCGCGCACCATCGGTCAGCGGCAGACCAAGGAGACCTGGGGCCAGTTCGAGGCGTACCTCGCCGACCCCGACAACAACCCCGTCCCCGACGGCTACACCGCTCCCTTCTACAAGGCCGACCGGGAGAAGGAGATGCGCGAGGCGCACGCCTACTTCCAGAAGCGGCTGGACGAGGCCGTCGCCCGGGGTGAGTGGGACCCGGTGAAGCAGGAGGTGCCCAAGCCGTGAGGCCGACGCTCGAAGCGCAGGGGCTCAAGGAGAGCCTGCTCCAGTACCTGTCCACGACCTACGCGCTGACCGACGAGGGCGCCCGGGAGTCGCTGCACCGGTTCCTCGGGGACGAGACGTCCGGGATGTTCCGGGGGCCGTTCCTGCGGATACGGACGCCGTTCACGCGGGCCGACGACTCCTGGAAGGAGCTGCTGGACTGGCGGCGGACGGATGACTGGACTCCGTACGCCCACCAGGCCAAGGCATTTGAGCGACTGTCGTCGGCCGGCGGGCGGACCCCGCGGCCGACGCTCGTCACGACCGGTACGGGGTCCGGCAAGACGGAGTCATTCCTCTACCCCGTCCTGGACCACTGCGCGCGCGAGCGCAACGCCGGGAACAACGGTGTCAAGGCCGTGTTCCTGTACCCGATGAACGCGCTCGCCACCGACCAGGCGCAGCGCATCAACGACCTGCTGCGCGAGTACGACGCCGACCTCGGCAAGCTCCGCGCCGGCCTGTATATCGGCGACAAGGCGGAGACGAAGTACGACCGGGTCCACACCCGCCGTTCCGACATGTGGGTGTCGCCGCCGGACATCCTGATCACCAACTACAAGATGCTGGACCTGCTCCTCCAGCGCTCCCAGGACGCCGCGCTGTGGAACGGCGCGGACATCCGGTACGTCGTCGTGGACGAGTTCCACACCTACGACGGCGCCCAGGGCACCGACGTGGCGATGCTGCTGCGGCGCCTGGCCGCCGCCGTCGGGGCATCGGAGCCGGGGAGACCGCTGGGGCGGATCTGCCCGGTCGCCACGTCCGCGACGCTCGCGTCCGGCACGGACGGGGAAGGGGTGCGCCGGCTCCTCGACGTCGCCACGCAGGTCTTCGGGACCGAGTTCACCGAGGACGCGATCATCGGTGAGGACCGGCAGAGCGTCGACGAGTTCCTCCCGCCGGACGACTTCGACCCGACGCTGCCGTACCCCTCCCCCGACGAGCTGGCGCTGTTGCCCGATCCGTCCCTCGGGAAGGAGGAGCTCGCCGACCTCGTCGAGGCGGTGACGGGCACCCGCGATCCGGACCCGTTCCTGCTGGGCCGGAACCTGAAGCGGCAGACGCTCACCTCCGCCGTGATGCTGGCGCTGGACGGCGAGGTCCGCACCACCGGCGAAGTGCTCGACCTGATGTGGCGCAAGGGCGCGCGGTCGTGGGGCAAGACCATCACCGAACGGCCGGAGGTCGCCGCCTCCGCTCTCGCCCGCTTCGTCGCACTGCTGGCCGTCGCCCGCGACCCGGAGTCCACGCCCAAGAGTCCGCGGCCCTTGGTGCAGATCGAGGTGCACCAGTGGGCCCGCTCGGTCTCCCGCCTCATGCGGGGCGTGCTGCCGTGGCCGAAGGCGGAATTCCAGTGGGACGCGGCCGGTGCGGCGGACCGGCAGGGCGACCGGCACGCCCGGACGGCGCCGGTCACCACGGCGACGGCGGGCCAGGCCGCGAACCTGTTCCTGCCCGCCGTCTACTGCCGCGACTGCGGGCGTTCGGGCTGGGCGGTGTTCTCACCGGAGACCGACGACACCCACGTCCAGGTCGACTCGCACAAGATCAGGCGGGCCTCGGTCAGCCAGGACAAGATGCGGGTGCGCAACCTGATCGCGGCCACGGACGCCGAGGCTCGCGAGGGCTCCGGTGCCGCGCCGATGACGTCGGCCGGGCGCGGCGCGGACGGCGGGCATGCCGCGTCCGCGCTCTCCGCCGGCCGGGGCGGACAGCTGCGTGTGCTGGACGGGCCGGAGCGGAGGCTGCGGCTGCCCGATCCCGTCCGCGACTACGACCCCACCACCGGGGAGCCGCGCCCGGCCACCGGCGACTCCGCCTTCGTCCTGGTGAACCTGGGCGAGACCGCCAACACGGCGGCCGAGGAAGACTGGTGCCCGGCATGCGGCTCGCGCAACGCGATCCGCTTCCTCGGCACCGGCGCGGCGGCGCTCGCCGCCGCCTCCATCACCCAGCTGTTCACGGGGGGCGAGCTCGACGAGGGGCAGGGCGAGGACAAGACGCTGATGTTCAACGACTCGGTGCAGGACGCCGCGCACCGGGCCGGGTTCGTCGCCTCCCGTTCGTACACCTTCTCCCTGCGTGCCCTGTTCAAGAAGCACCTCTCGGAAGACCGGCCGACCGCGCTCAACGACCTGATCGCGGACGTCGTCGCGGCCACCACCGACCGCACGACGCTCGCCGCCGTCGTACCGACCGACCTGCACGACGTCCAGGGCGTGAAGCGGCTGCTGTCCGGTCAGGGGCGCGGCGGCGACCGACCGACGTGGAACCTGATCGGTGAGCGCTTCGCGTTCGAGGCCCTGATGGAGTTCGGTTTCCGCTCCCGCAACGGCCGCACCCTGGAGCTGACCCGCACGGCGGCGGCCCAGGTGCGCGTCGCGGACGTGGCGGCGGCGGTCGCGGTGGTGAAGGCCGCGCATCTGGCCGAGGAGGGCCGGCGCGGCGGACTGCCGCCCGTCGAGCAGGACGACGCCCGCTACCTCGCCTTCCTGCGGATCTTCCTGGAGCGGCTGCGCACCAGGGGCGCGATCGGACACGAGTGGCTGGACGGCTACCTGAGGGAGGCCGGGACCAGCCGCTACTTCATCTGGGGCAAGCGGCCGGTCGGCATGCGCGCCTTCCCCAAGGGCGTCGCGGCCCCCGTGTTCCTCCTCGACCAGCCCAAGGCCAGGAGCGAGTTCGACTTCGCGACGGGACGGCTGTCCTGGTACGAGCGCTGGGCGCAGCGCTGCCTCGACCTGCCCCGCGAGCAGACCGCCGGGTTCTGGAACCGGCTGCTGCCCGACCTGGTCGCGGCCGGACTGCTGTCGGTACGCACCCCGGCCGACAGCAGCCTGCGCGTCTACGGGCTCCAGCCGGGCGCGATCGACGTGCGACTCCTCTCCGACGACATCGTCAACGAGGCCTTCGTGCGCTGCCCGGTCTGCTTCTGGGAGCAGACCGTCCACCCGGAGCTACTGGACCAGTGGCACGGGCAGCCGTGCCCGTCGTACCGCTGCCGTCGGGGCCGGCTGGTCGCCGGGAACCGCCCCGAGGAACTGGGTGTGCATCACCGGGACCGGGACTACCGGGACGACTACTACCGGCGGCTGTACCGCAAGGCCGGCACCTACCAGGTGATCACCGCGGAGCACACCGGCATGCTCACCCGGCCGGAGCGGGAGCGGGTCGAGGCCGCGTTCAAACACGGCACCGGGTTCAAGGACCCCAACGTGCTGTCGTGCACGCCCACCCTGGAGATGGGCATCGACATCGGCGACCTGTCCGCCGTCGTGCTGGCCGCGCTGCCGCGCCGTCCCGCCAACTACGCCCAGCAGGTGGGCCGGGCCGGGCGGCGCACGGGCAACGCGTTCCTGCTGACCATTCCCGACCGCAGCCGCCGCGACCTGTACTTCCTGGACCAGCCGCGCGAGATGATCGCCGGCCGGATCGTGCCGCCGGGCAGCCACCTGTCGGCGATCGAGATCCTGCGCCGGCAGTACCTGGCCCACCTGCTGGACCTGGCCGCCCGCACACGCCTGCCGCGCCCCGACGGCAAACCGCTGCCCGCGGTCCCGGCGAGGGCGCCGGAGCTGTTCGGGCCCTCGGGCTACCTCGCCGACCTGGTCGAGGCCGCCCTCGCGCGCGGCGACCGACTGGTCGACGGGTTCCTGGCGTTGTTCCCCGGCGGGGTGAGCGACCAGGCCCGCGGCGAGCTGCGTGACTACGCCACCCGCGGACTGCGCGGCGCGGTGGAGGAGGCCGAACGCCAGTGGCGGCGTGGCGAGGAGGTGTTGCGCCGTCGGCTGCGGATGATCGGCGAGGCGCGCGACGAACTGCACGACAGCGACGACGAGCAGGCCCGGCAGAAGGCCGAGCTGGACGCCGAGCACCGGTCGGTCGGCAAGCGGTTGCTGTCGCTCGGGCTCACCACCGCCCAGCAGGCTCTGTGCGATCTCGGGCTGCTCCCGAACTACGCGCTCATCGACGCGGTGACCACCCTGAACGCCACGCTGTACTGGCCGGAGGGCGTCGACGAGAAGACCGGCCGGGAGCGGTACAAGTCCAAGACCCGCGCCTACGACCGGCCCCGCCGCTACGCCCTGTCCGAGTTCGCGCCCGGCAACACCTTCTACGTCAACGGCTACAAGCACCAGGTCACCGGCCTGGAGATCGGCACCGCCACCGACCCCGACTGGCGGCTGTGGCGGTTCTGCCAGGAGTGCGGGTACGTGCGCACGGAGAACGCCGAGGAGGACCGCTCTCCGTGCCCGCGCTGCGGCAGCGCCCGGATCGCGGACGACGGCTCCTGCCTGCACAAGGTCGTCGAACCCGCCGTCGTCACCTCCCGGGACAAGCGGGAGGACGCCCGGATCGGCGACGACAGGGACGACCGGGAGCAGCGCCACTACACGGTGATCGACGCGGTCGACATCGCGGCGCAGGACATCGAGCCGAAGACCTCCTGGCGGCACGCGACGCAGACGTTCGGCATCGACTTCTGCCGCACGGCGGTCATCCGTCGGGTCAACGTCGGCCCGATGCGGTTCGACGCCAGGGCGGAGGACGACTTCGCCGGGCACAGCGTGCGGATGGCGCCGTTTCACGTGTGCACGGGCTGCGGTGCGGCGACCGCCGACGGGCGGCCCGTCTTCGACCACGACACCGACGCCCTGGACTCCGCGGCGGCGCGCAACCCCAAGCTGAAGCACCACCAGCCGTGGTGTCCGCTGCGCCGGGGGAGGAAGCCGCAGGACGTACCGCAGGAACCGGTGCTGCTGGCACACCAGCTGCGCACCGAGGCGCTGCGGGTGCTGCTGCCGGCCGCCACGGTCCTGGTCGACGAGAAGATCCACTCCTTCCGGGCGGCCCTGCGGCTGGGCGTCGACCACCACTTCGGCGGCGATCCGCAGCACCTGGACTCGACCCTGGCACGCATGCCCGACCAGGCCACCGGGGAGACGCGGCACTTCCTGGTGCTCTTCGACAGCCTGCCGGGCGGCACCGGCTACCTGCACCGGCTCACCGACCCGGCCCACTTCCGGGCGGCCCTCGCCGACGCGCGGCGGGCACTGCTGAAGTGCCCCTGCCGCGACGAAGGTCGGCTCGCCTGCCACCGCTGCCTGCACCGCTACACCGAGGAACGGCGCCAGGACACCGTCTCGCGCCTCGCGGCCCTGCAGATCATCAACGACCTGCTGGGACCGGTCGACCAGGACGGCGAGCCGGTGCGCGACGAGGACGGCCGGCCGGTCGACCTGTGGAAGGTCACGAAACTGCCCAGCACGGACCTGATCGGCCTGGACCGGCAGGTGGAGTCCGACCTGGAGGCCCGGTTCCTGGCCGCCCTGCGCACCTGGACCGGCGGGGAGCGGGACGCCGTGCTGGAGGAGAGCAGCACGGCCAGCGGCTACCTGCGCTTCAGCCAGGGCGCCAACTGGCGGCTCACCGCGCAACGGGACATGGAGTTCACCCGCACCGACTTCACCTTCGAGTCCACCGACGGCCCCAAGGAGTACGTCACCGTCTACCTCGACGGCCACCGCTACCATGCCACCCGCGCGCACAACCGGATCGCCGCGGACTGCGACAAGCGCAACCAGTTGCGGGGCAGGAACCACGTCGTCTTCCAGATCACCTGGGACGACCTGGAGCTGTTCGAGAAAGGCGAGGCCGCGAAGGCCGAGCCGGTCTGGCCGCCGTACCCGCGCAGCGCGCAGGACACCGCCAGGGACTGGTACGAGGAGATGGGCGGCGAGCGCGCCGACCTCGCCGGGGCCGTGTTCGCCAATCCCGTCGACACGCTCCTCGCCTACCTGCGCGAGCCGGCCAAGGAGCGGTGGGGGCGCCGCGCCAGGGCCCTGGTGGGCGGGCTCATGGCCGAGCCCGCCGCCCTGGCGACGCAGGCGGACCGCGTCCAGGCGCGCCAGGCGCTGAGGTCCGCGCTCGACGCGTACGGCGCGGGCCGCGAACCGCCCGCGGAGCCCGCCACCGGCGACGGGGCCGTCCTGGTGCTCCGGGCGGCCGACCGGAGCGGCCTGCCCCTGCTCTTCACCGTCGACGCGACCGACGGCGAGGAGCCGGAAGCACTGCGGTGGAGCGCCCTGGCCGTGCTGGACGACCGGGACGAGGTCCTGGGCACCGACGCGCACAAGCTGCGCTGGCGTGCCTGGCTCTACTGGTCGAACCTCCTGCAGTTCCTCGCGTTCGCCGGCGGGGACGGCGTGCAGCTGGCCGGCAGCCGCGCGTCCGCCTTCCCGGTCGACGTGCTGGCCGTCACCGGCGGCATCGGCGAACTCGACTCGCTCGTCGCCCTGCGCCGGCCGCAGCAGCCGACGGCGGCGGTGGCGCAGGAGGAGCCCGCCACCACCGCGCCGGGGCCCGATGCGGAGGCCGGAGGCACCGTGGCCGAGCGGGCCGTCGCCCGGTTGCTGCGCGACGCCGCCTGGGACGAGGAGATCCTGCCCCTGCTCGAGGAGGACGAGCCGGACTCGGCGCTCACCCGGCTCGCCCGCGAACTCGCCGCACACGGCGTGCTCGCCCCCGTCTTCGGCTTCGAACTCGGGGAGCGGCGCTGGCCGGCCGACTTCGCCTGGCAGGACCCCGGCGTCCGGATCGCCGTCGTGGCCGCACCGCACGGCGAGGACGACGAGGAGGCCCGCCGGCGCGAGCGGGCCTACGCCGACGCGGGATGGACGGTCCGTACGGCGGCCGACTGGCTCGACCACCTCGACTCGCTCGTCGGCAGGCTCCCCGGCACTCCAAAAGCGCGCGGCACGAACGACCCCCACGACCTCCACGGCAACGAAAGGCAGCACTGATCCCATGACCGCCCGGCTCAGCCTCTACCAGAAGGCCGAACAGGAGCTGTACAAGCTCGACCGCTCGGTCAAGGGCAGGTTCTACGACTTCTGCCACCGCTTCCGCGAGGACCCGGACCACCCCGGCCTGGACCTCAAGCCCCTCAAGGGCGACGGACGGGTCTTCCGCGCCAAGATCGACCAGTCGTATCGCGCACTGCTGGCCAGGGCTGGCGTCGACGACAAGGGCCGGGAGAACTGGCTCGTCATCGCGGTGCGCCACCGCAAGCACGTCTACGAGGAACTCTCGGTCGCGATCAACCGGATCACGGGCGAGATCGAGTTCGTGGACCTCTCCGTCGTGGGCGAGAGCGTGCTGCACCGCGCGGGCATCACCCTCACCCCCACCGAACCCGAGCCCGCCCCGGAACCCGTCCCGGAGCCCGCACCCGAGTCCGCCCCGGCCGCCGCCGGGCCCCTGCTCGCCGGTGTCACCGCCGACGACCTGCGTGACCTGGGCGTCGCCGACCAGCTCATCGACCTCGCGCTCGCCGTCACCGACAGCGACGAACTCGACCAGCTGGTCGCCGGCGCGCCGCTGCTGTCCAAGGACATCCTGTACGGGCTCGCCGCCGGCATGCCCCTCGACGAGGTCCGCAAGGAAATCACCGCACCGGTCAAGGTCGACCTCGGCCAGGACTACGAGCAGGACCTCGGTGCCGCGCTCGCCCGCACCACCGTCACCACCATCGACGCCGACATCCAGGCCGCCCTGGAGGAAGGCGACTTCCGCGCCTGGAAGGTCTTCCTCCACCCCACCCAGGCCAAGCTCGTCCACCGCGCCTACAACGGCCCGGCCCGCGTCTCGGGCGGCCCCGGCACCGGCAAGACGATCGTCGCCCTGCACCGGGTCAAGCACCTCGCACAGCAGCTGCCGCCCGGGCACAACAAGCCGATCCTGCTGACGACGTTCACCAAGAACCTCACCACCGACCTGCGCGCCCGGCTCGCCTCACTGCTGGAGCCCGAACTGCTCGCCCGCGTGGAGATCGCCCACATCGACCAGCTCGCCGCACGCGTCCTCAGCGAGAACGCCGTCAAGGGCTCGGCGAAGCAGCGCGTCTACGACAGCACCGCGCTCAACGTCCTGCGCCAGGTCCTGCTCGAACTCGACGAGCGCCGCTGGGACGCCGAGTTCCTCTACGAGGAGTGGGACCAGGTGATCCTCGGCCAGTCCATCGGCAGCCGGAAGGCGTACTTCGAAGCCCGCCGCGCCGGCCGCGGCCGTTCCGTCACCCGCCCCGAGCGCGCCCAGATCTGGAAGATCCTGGAGCAGTTCACCGCCCGTCTGGACACGGAGGGGCTGGAGACCTGGGGGCAGGCCGCCGAACGCGCCGCCCGCCTCGAAATGGAGCGTGACGCGAAGATCAGGGCACGGCAGGAGCGCAAGGAAGCCGTCGACGGCAAGGACCTCATCCACCGCGACGACGGCTCCGGCATGCGCTTCCTCCACCACCGGTACCGCCACATCGTCGTCGACGAGGCCCAGGACTTGCGCGCCGCCCACTGGAAGATGCTGCGCGCCATGGTCGCCCCCGGCCCCGACGACCTGTTCATCGCCGGCGACACGCACCAGCGCATCTACGACCAGCAGGTCACCCTCAGCACCGTGGGCGTCAACATCCGGGGCCGCTCGTCCCGGCTCACCCTCAGCTACCGCACCACCAAGGAGATCCTCTCCCGGGCCATGCGGGTGGTCGACCTCACCGGCAGGAACCTCGCCTATGACGACCTCGACGACAGCACCGACACCCTCGACGGGTACCGCTCCGTCCTGCGCGGCCCCGTGCCCGATCTGGTCCGCTGCGATTCCTGGGACGACGAACTCGACCGGCTCGCGGCCGCGCTGACCGCCTGGCGCGAGGAGATCGCCACGGGCAACGGCGGCGCCGGCCCGCGCCGCGACCCGCGCGGCAGCATCGCCGTGTGCGTCGCGGAACGGGACATGGTCAGCCAGGTGATGTTCCACCTGGCCACCAAGGCGGGCATCACCGTCGCCGAACTCACCAAGGACGGGCCCAAGGGGGACGGCGAGGTGCACGTCGGCACGATGCACCGCTTCAAAGGCCTCGAATACCAGAAGCTGGCCATCGTCGGCGCCCGCGACGGCGTCATCCCGCGCACGGAGGTCATCGAACGCTACCGCGCCACCGACCCCCAGCGCTGTGCCCGCGAGGAGCTCAGGGCGCGCTCGCTGCTCTTCGTGGCCGCCACCCGCGCCCGCGACGCGCTCCGCATCAGCTGGCACGACAGGCCGAGCCCGTACCTGCCGGTCTGATCCTCAGTACGGCCTCGCGGGCGGGCCGCGTTCACCGGCGTGACGCACGAACGCGGCCCGCTTGCGAGGGAGGGCGGGTCGGGCCCGGGCCGGGGCTCGGAAGCCTCCGACATCGGCCTCCTCGTATGCCCTGCGTGTGGAAACCGCATGCCCCGGTGATACCGCAGCAGAAGACCAGCCGTCAGCCTCTGCGAAACCGCGAGTTCCACCTCAGTAGCTGGGGTTGCGGCGGTGAGGTAGAGGACCCGAGCCGGCCAGCGGCTCCTCCCTCACACGATCGAGCTGCTCCCGCGTCACTTGCCCTCTTCGCCATGCCCGAGGTGCAAGACGAAGTCTCGGATGACGACGGCTGCTGGTGCCCGTCCGGCCAGGACTTCCAGCAGATCGGGGCGGATCACGACGGCACAACCGGTCATCCGCGGCCAGGCAAGGTGGTAGGAGCTCCTCTCGTACTCGGTGCGCCAGCAGATAAGCCGGAGGGCCAGCCCACGGTCGTCCTCTAGGGTCAAGGGAGCCCCGGGCCGCAGGTGCAGCGCGGCACGGAGCCACCAGCCCACTGTGAGCGTGAGGTCGGGCAGCCCCAGACCATGGGCGGCATCCCCGGCCGCAACCATGTCGCGGTCGACACCGAGCAGTGGGAAGCTGGCAGGTGGAGACCCCAGAGGTGGCTGCGCCGGCCGCTCAGCCCATTCAATGAGGTCGCCGTCCGAGAACGGCGGGACGTCCGGGGTCCCCTGGCCCCCGCGCGCCGTTACCTCCGGACCTGAGAACCTCAAGCTGACCGAGTCGGTCGTCCGTCCGTGCGACGACAGGAACCTGCGCTTCTCCACGGAAGCGAGGATGTACCAGCCATCAAGTGGCCGGCCGCTCAGGACGTCCGCTTCCGCCAAAGGCCGCACGGAGACGGTCTCCGCGATTACGCCGGCCATTGAATCGGTTGGATCGCCCGGACCTGGCGGAGTCCGAAGGCCGGGACGCGGCCAACGCGCCGCCTCGAAGGCCAGGGGAACGATCGGGCTGTCCGTCAGTGTGGTGGCCAGTCGATCTTCCCAGGCGCGCGGATCGGACACGCCCGGACCGTTCGAGAGCCGGTGAGCGCGGCTACCCGCTGCCGTTCTCTGGACCGCTTCCTCGACCGCCTCCTCAGTGGCGAGGTAGGCGTCCGGCGGTAGTTGTTTGTCGGCGCTTCGGTAGGCACGGAGCTGAGCCCTGTACCTGTCCTTCGTATGCTCGCTGCCGAGTCTGCGGCGGGCATCCGCCAGAACCGCCCGGATCAGCCCCGGCTGCAGCGGCTCGGCTTCACACAGCCGTGCGCCGGCCAGCTCTCGCACAAGCCCTTCCCACGCGTGATCGTCTCGGTCGCCTTCCTGCCCGGGCGTCCACAGGCGGACTGGGGGCTGCAACGCGTCCGGAAGGGAAGGCGCCATGGGAACGCTCGCCGCATTGATGAGCAGCCGTCGGGCAAGGGCCCGGACGGTGAGCAGAGGTCCTTGGGCCAGCGCTCCGAGCGCGTCTTGGCAGTGCTCCAAGACGGCCCGGCCGGCTGGCCCTTGCTCCTCGAGGAGACACAGCAGCCAGGTCAGCGTCGCCGGATCAGTCGCGTGTTCCAGCGCCAGGGCCATGGCAGGTGCCGCTGCCTCCGGGCGCATTGCGACGAGAGCCCGCGCGGCGATCATCGACCGCCGCTTGGTCTCGCGTCCCGCATGGGCCACTCCCGCCAGTGCCGCGGTCGCGAAGGCGCGGTCCAGATCGCCGTAGACGGCCGCGCCGGTGTCCCGTTCGGGGGCGTGGTAGGGGTAGTCGGGGTCGTCGCTGTCGTGGACCCGAGGCGCCCGGCTCTCGATGACCGCCGCCGCTTCGTCCCACAGCGCGAACCCCAGATCGAGGGAGCTGTGCCCGGGCAGGCCGACGGCTTGGCGGGCGAAGGCGTAGATCAGCGCCTGCGTGACGCCGTGGGTGCCGTACCGGCCGGTGCTCACGATGGCTTCCGCCTCTTCGGCGACGACGCGGAAGGTGAGGGCCGGATCGATCCGCGCGGCTCTGCTGAGGGCGTCGAGGGAGGTCTCCCCGCCGAAGTTCAGCCACCCGCCTTGTCCGCGCGTCCGCACCCAGGTCAGTGCGTACGCTTCGGCGGCCAGGCTGTCCTGGCCGTGTCGTTCGAGTCCCTCCGCGAGCTGGCGCAGGAGGAGGGGGCCGTCACGGAAGTCAAACGGTCCGGCGATGGCCCTCAGGAGTTGTAGAGCTTCGTCGGCACGTCCGTTGCCGGCGAGGCTGAGCAGCCGGTAACCAATGAGGTTCGTCATGCGGTCGAGGGCCAGCTGTGGTGTACCGGTTCCGTAAGGGCGCCGGCGCCATTCTCTCAGTGCTCGGATCAGGCCGACAGGGCCAGGGGGTACGGGTGGCAGCACCATACCGGCCAGCACGTCCGCGGCCGTGCGTGTCGGCGCGGGTGCCGGCGCGCGGCTCCGACTCCGGGATTCCTCTGCGACCGGCAGGTCGGGAAGGGGCTCGATGCTCGGCGCACCGGCACGTACGGCCACGGCGTTGAGCGCGGCGATCCGTCGCTCGTCTGACGCCTTCGCCTCGTCACCGTCGGAGGAGTCGTAGCGCATCGGCCGCTCGTCCGCCCGGCTCAGTGCGCAGCGGAGCAACTCCGATACGCCGTCGGGCATCGAAGGACCGGACGTCTGAACGAGCCGGTCCAGTACCGCCGCGTCCCCGTCCAGGAGCGGACTGTCCAGGGTGAGGCGGAGCGCCGTTGCCGCGATCGGATCCGCCTCGTCCTTCCAGCTGTGCCAGAGATTTACCCGCGCGCCGTGGAGGAGGTCGTTGGGGCCGTTACAGTCACCGAGGAGCCCGATGGCGGCGAGCTGGGCGAGGGCGGCAGGATCTGCCCTAGCCAGTGTCCGCCACCACTCCCGCCGGGCGGCGAGGGTCTCCTTGCCGTCGGTGTGCAGGGCCAGGCGTTCGCAGAGCGGCTGGAGCTGCGCCACCCGCGCCCTGCCCCGGGCGGGGTCGGCGGCGACGAGGGCGGGCAGCGGGTCAAGGACCTCATAGACCGTGATGTCCTTGTGCCAGCCGTAGGCCACCAGGTAGCGGCAGGCTTCCAGCCAGCGTGTCTCTGCCACGGCGGGTTCACCAGCGGCGAGGGCGAGGCGCGCGTGGATGAGAAGGTACCCGGCGAGGTCGCTGTAGTAGCGTCCGCCGGCCTGCTGCTCGAACTCGCTCTGGATGGCTTGGTCCACACTGGCCCGCCGTGCAGGCGTCGCCTGCTCGACGGCGATCGAGAGCAGTAGATCGGCCGGCAGCGGACCGCCCAGTTCACCTCGCAGAGTGGTGCTGATCCCCCGGCTGACGCGGGTGAGCGTCTCCCACGCCTGCGTCCAGTCCTCGTCGGACACGAGCACGACCGCCCGGCGCACCGTCCCCTCGACGAGCGGGTGTATCGCGTAGAGGTCGCACGCACGCGGCTTTCCAGCGAAGGGCCTGAGGTCTCCGGTCAGGAGTCCGAGGGCTTCCACCGCCAGGCCGGACCGGAGGTCCACACTGGCGGATTCGGCGCGTACGAGGGCGATCGCGAACCGCAGCCAGCAGGGGTACCAGCCCGGTCCTTGGACGAGCGCCTCCGCCGCATCCAGCGCCAAGGGATCGGCTGCCGCAGCGACCGCCAGCGCGTCGAGCCATCGGGCGACGGCCTCGGGACTCCAGTGGACGCGTTCCTGCTGTATGTCGCGGGTGAGAGAGAGCAGCACGCCGCGCCGGACCGGGGAACTGTCCCCCGCCAGGTCTCCGGACAGGTCGTCCGCAGCGGCCCCCAGCGCCAGCAGCCGGTGCACCGTCCCCGGCCGATGCCCCAAGCCGGCGGCCCGCTGTGCCCAGTGTGCTGCGCTGCCCCGCTGTCCGGGCACCACGCCGGCCGCAATCTGCTCGGCGAGCGAGAGACACACCGGGCCGCCCGCTGCGAGTCGCGGCAGCAGGCCGGTAACGGCATCGGTTCCCACGGTGTCGAGCAGCGCCTTCACGACGGCGTCGGCCGCTGACTGTTCATGGTGCTCATCGAGCCACTGGGCGATGATGTCCAGCGACACCGGTGCGCTGAGTTCGTCCTGCCCGGGCATCTCCTCCTCTGCACCCCGGTACGCCGCGGACAGTCGCAGCCGACCGCGCAGCCAGGCCAGGCTGACGGCCCGGTCGGACTCTTCCCCGTACGAGGTGTTGTCGGATTCGTCCTCGTGCTGAAATGCCGTCATGTATTCGCGCCAGGGTGCCACCGCGCCTGCGGCATCAAGAGCCGCGCACATTCGCAGGCCCGCCCGAGCGGGCATCACGGTCCGTCCGTCGTACAGGAGACGGTCCGCCATTCTCTGAGCACCGAGCAACGCGATCGGCACGTCGGCGAAGTCCACCAGCACTGAGTCAAAGCGCTCACTCTCGTAGGTCTGCGCAGCCCGGGCCAGCTCGACGCAGCGGACGACGAGCGGCCAGTTTCCCGATCTGGCGGCGCAGCGCAGCCCGGTGGCCAGGTTGTCCCTGATCGCCGAGGCCGGGAACGCGGCCGAGACGGCGCGGGCGACGAAGTCCCGTCCGATGTGGCTGAGCACCTCGGTGTCGCTTCCGGACTCGGCGAGGATCAACAGGAGCCGTCGGAAGGCTCTCGAATCTTCGAACAGCCCCTTGCCAGACAGCCATGTGGCGATCAGCGCGAGCGTCGACCGCAGGGCATCGGGATGGTCCTCGTACCCCAGGCGCAGGTAGCGAGCGAACGACTCGTGATACACCCGGACCTCACCCTGCCCGGTCCGCTCGGAAAGCACCGGGGCCAGAACCTTCAGCGCGCGGTCGATCCGGTGACCCCGGTCGGGGACGATCTGCCCGAGTTCCTCGCGGGTGACCGGCATACCGAGCAGGGCGATGATGTCGGCGACGACATCGGCTTCAGCACCGAGGGTCTCGTAGAGGTGGGCGTAGTAGTCCTCCAGTGAATCGCGGTACGGGGGAAGCGCCCGCACCGTTGCCGCGGCGTCCGCAACCGTCTCTGGGCGCAGGGCGACCTCACGGCAGAGGTACGTCGTGTACAGGGCGTTTCCGCCTGAGCGTTCCTGTAGCGCGTGGAGGAAGTCCGCGACCTCCCGGTCATCGGTCAGCAGTGCCTCGGCCTGGCTGCTTCCCTTCGACGGGACGAGCCCGAGCCGCTCGGCCATGCCGCGGAGTTCTTCCAGCGCGAGCGACGGTACGGCGACGGTTGCTGCCCCCGCCTGTCTGAGGGGGTCGAGATGGGTCCCGGGCTGACTGAGGACGATGAGCACGCTCCCGACTGGGAGCGGCAGCGAGCTGAGTACCTCGGCAAGGGCCAGCGACGGGTCCGCTCTCCTGGTCCTCCCGCCGTGTACGCGGGTGACGTGGTCCAGCCCGTCCACGACGAGCGCCACTGACCGGGCGGGGTCCTTGCGGAGAGCGGTCGCCACCGCGTTCGTCAGTGCCTCCTCGTCGGCGGCGAAGCGCGGACGCTGATCGTGGACAAGGCTCGGATCCGCCTCGGCCAGCCGGCCGAGCAGGCTGCCGAAGACCGATTCGGTCATCACCCGGGTCAGTTGGTCGCCGTCGGCGTCACCCAGGTAGCAATAGTGTTCGGCGACCAGCCATCCGTCACGGGTGAGCTGTTCGACCAGTTGCTGGCACGCCCAGGACTTTCCCTGCCCCGGCGGGCCGGTCACCAGCAACACATCGCCATCGGCTGCGGCGGTCCCGGCAGCCTCCACCAGGGCGTCGACCGCGCCTGGGCGCGCCACTTCCAGGGTCCGATCGACGGGATGCGCGCGTAGGACGGCGCCGAAGTCCTGGCGCAGCTGTGCCCGGCGGAGCAGTTCCTGCGATGTGACCTTGGTGTCCCGCTGACGGGCGGCCCGGACCGTGCGGATCAGCGCCTCGGCCACGTCGGCTGGCGAGCGCCCTTCGTTGGGGTGGATACCCGCGCCGAGTTCGCCGCGCACCCGCTGGAGGAGGAGCTGCTCCGCCGGCCCCGGTCGCTGGAGGTCCATCGTCATGGGCGGCGCGGCGAGCTCCACGACCAGGTGCTCGCAAAGCCACTCCAGATCTTCCTTGGCCACGGCCGTGTCACCTTCAGCCAGGAACCGGAAGACGTTTCCCGCCTTGCGCCTGCCCTGCGCTGGCAGCTCGACCCCCCGCCAGAGAGCCTCGGCGTCGAACCTCAGGAGAGTGGTGTTCATGCCCGCCAGAAACGGCGCGTCGGACGCGCGTGCGGGCACCATGACCGCGCGCAGCACGGCATCGTCCGGTGGTGCGTCCCGCATCACGATGCGCAGCCGGACTGTACGGGCAGAGGCCCCTGGGCCGTCGCGGTCGGCGGCGGCGGTTGCCACGAGGCGATCGAGCCGCAGTCCGCGGCCGTCCGAAGTGAACGTGTCGTAAGCGAGGGGCTGATCGTCGTTGTCCGAGTGCTTGAACTGGGTCCGCTCACGGCATCCGTCCGCCCCGATGACCGTGAGATCGTCGAAACGGTCGTCCGGTACCAGTTTCTCGTCAACGTGCACGGCGACGATCCCGCCCAGCGGCAGATCCACCACACGACAGGCTTCTAGCAGGTCCTGGTACTCATACCCGCGATGCGCGGCAGTCAGATCACCCATGTCCTGTGCATTGTCTCGGGCTGGGCGCCCGTAGGAGGGAAAACGAGAGTGATACCTCCCTCTGAACGAACCACGAGGCGCAGGTATGGCGCAGGGAGTGCGGCAGATGGCGTGGGACGGACCGCGGCTCGCCGTCACTGCGGAAGTACCAGGCGCCGCCGAGGGCCGGCCGCCAACAGGTCTGTCAGCGCCAGTTGCCGTCGTTGAGGCGGCACTTGTCGGCCCTTGCAATACAGGACTTGATGCCCTCGAGGGTGGCAACGGCGGAAAGCCGGGTTCGTAGGCGTACACCAGGCCGATGCCGTGGGCGTCACACCGTCGGCCACCGGGCGATGCTGTGTCTTGTCCGCGCCAGAAGTCCGTACACCACGCGTTCCAGAGGTCTGTCCGTTCCCAGCAACCGGTTGCAGTGCAGGTGCGCAAACGACGCCGCTACGCCGCTCCCCGGCGCGGACCACTCGGCGGGCAGGGAGGCCGGCGTGCCCAGGGACGTGATCGCGCGTCGGCGGCGCCGAAGGCTGTGCCGGACTTCCTCCGGAGGAGAACCCCCGTCGAGAAGCGTGCGGAGGGTGGCGCCGGATTCCCTGAAGGCCGCTGCTGACGCGGTGCGCTCACCGGCCAGAGCGGCGGCCAGAGCCTCTCGCTCTGCCGCCGCCAGTCCCAGCGCGGCCAGGAGATCGTCCACCGTGGCCACGGCGAGCAGGGTGCGGTCGAGCGACACCCGGCCTCGAACAACATCACGTACCAGGGAGAGCACCATCGCGCTGTCGGCGGTGAACACCGCTTCGGCCAGGTCCATGCCCCGTACCCCTGCGAACCTCTCGATCTCCCGGTCATAGGCGTCGAACACGAGCCGCTCCACGGCCCCCGCGTCAAGGTCCGCGCGCAGCGCGCGGGCGACGTCGGTGGCCAGCTCGGACCAGTGTTCGCCGGGCCTCAGTTTGAATCGCAGTCTGAGGTGGTGGAGCGGATCCGCGTAACGCAGGAAGTGCCACTCGGTGCTCCTCCCGGTGGCCGACACCTGTCGCACCAGATCGTGGATCGGTCCGGCGAGGAGGTCGTCCTGATTGACGGTCGGCGCGTAGATCTTCGCGAACACCCACTGCGAACCCGGTTGGGCGAGCCGCGTTCGCCGGTCGACGGGGGAATACCGGCTGCTCGCCCGGTCGTCGTTCCCCTCGGTGCGCGGGCTCTTCGCCCGGACGAGGGCAACAGGGACGACGATCTCGGCGGCATGGTTCCCGGCCGGGCCGGGGAGCCACGCGTCTTCGGGGTCGGGGTACCGCTCGTGGAGGAAGACATGGCCAGATCGCCGGAGGCTGCGGCGAAGCTCCTCCATGTCGTCCGGGGAGTCCAGGTCCACGGTGACGCGGTGGTCGCCCTCCGCGAGGTAGACCAGGTCAGGCACCTGCCACAGCTGCCGGAACTCCGCGAAGGCGCTTCGGAAGTCCTGGCGTTCCGTCGGCCGCATCAGTCGTCGGTCCAGCCGCCAGCGGGCGGGCGTGAGGACGACGCGTCCGCGCTCCAGCCGTGGCAGGAACGGCAGTCGGGCAGCGGCACCCCAATCGAACTGCTGAAGCCGCTGGGTCTCGTCGATCTGCCGCAGGAAGCGGACCACACGTGGGGCGGCCGACGGGTTGAGCATGTGGGGCGAGTGCAACCGCACGCGTTGGCCGGTGACGGACCATCGGACGACCAGGGCATCGTCCTCCAGGGAAACCGTGAGGTCGGCGAGGTGAAGAGCAGGCGGGTCGGTCGACTGCGTCCCGACACCGACCGGGAGCACGTGGTCGTGCACAGGGGGGCAGAGCGCCACGTTGGCGGAGCGAGGCCGCAGGGGCTGGTAAACGATGTCGGCGTCAATGAGATCGCGGGCCGGTGCGCCGCCCGCGGATCGCAGCGACCTGATGAGGGTTGGTGCCTCATCTCCGAGGAGGAAGGCGAAGCGCCCCAGAGTGCAGCCGGCTTCCCGCGCCCCCACCATCGGCGAGACGACGATCCGGAAAGCGCCGGAGTCGATGCCGGCCGAGGAGGACGCCGCCACCGCAACCACCAGCTCCAGCGTCCCGGGCAAGCGCCGAGGATCCGGTTGCCGTTCGATCCGCGCCAGCGTTCGGTCGTCCAGGGCAGCGGCCCGGCTGCCCGTCCGGAGGGCTTCGGCCGCCAGCACGAGCAGCGTCTCGTCCCGCTCGGCCCGGGTGGACGATCTGTCCGCGGGCAGGTCCGAGGTGGTGTCCTCCGGAAGCCCGAGCCCTGTGTAGGGATTGATCACTTCTAGCAGGGGTACTTGGCGCCAGGCTCCGTAGCGGGTGTGAAAGGCCGCTCGGTAGGCGACCGCGTCGGGCGGCCGGTCCGGCTGTGACGATGTACGCAGGAGCAGTTCCACCGCTTTCGCCGCTTCCCGCCCGACGGCCCGGTCGAGCAGCGTGCCGGACAGGGCCGCCGTCGCATCCGTACGGAACGGTGGAGAGGTCGCCGACGCTGGCCCCTTCGCCTGTGCGGCCAGCGCGCGGCGTGCGGGAAGACTGTCGGCGGGGGCCAGTGCATCGCAGTGGTCCAGCCCCTCTACCAGGGCCCGCAGCCATTCGGTCCTGCCGGCTTCGTCGCGCAGCACGGCCATTCGGTCCAACACGTACCGTGCCGGATCCGGCACGGTCAGCGGAGGGCGCAGGCTGCTCAGCAGCACACCCGCCGCGTGGAGCCGGTCGATGAGTTGTTCGCAGACGGAGTCCGCCGTACCGGGGACGGCGGTACGGACAGCCTCGACCAGCCGCGGGTAGGGCACGGGGCGGCGTGCGGTCTCGAGGAGTTCCATGACAGGTCCGGTCGCCCGCAACGTCACACAGTGGGGCCGGCGGGCTTCCAGCGCGCCCAGGGGGTCCACCAGATGGAGCCGACCGGCCGCGACGTACACCGCCGGGTGGAGAGTGAAGGTCAGCTGACGTCGGATGCGCTTGTCCGCCTCAAGCTGTTCGACCAGGGCCGTGAGCCAGCCCATGTCGAGGTGTGTCCGCACACGGTCCGGGATCCGCCGCACGGCGAGGTCGGTGTGGTCGCCCCAGCTGCCGAGAGCGACGCCCGCGAACAGGCCGTAAGGGGTTGGGCGGCACGACATGCGGTCGAGGTAGCGGCGGGCCTTTCTGATGCTGCGCTCGGACGGTGCGCCGCCGGGTACCTCGCGATGCAGTGAGTCCCACATCGCCTCGCTCCCGATCCACAGGGCGAGGCTGGTCAGGGGGGCGCTCAGTAGATCGATCGCCGAGGTTCCACGCCGCGCCCCCGTGCCGGCCGGGAGGAGCGGAATCCTGACCGCGAACCCGTCCAACGGCCGGTATCTCCAGCGTTCCCGACCGTTACTCATCGGACCAGGAACAGCCGGTCCCAGTCCGGCGCGTCGTTGACCGCCGCCGACAACAGCACCGCGGCCACCCCTGCCGCGCCGTCGAGCAGTCCCGGGCTGTCCACGAGAGCACCTCGTGCCTGAACGGCCCGGTAACCGAAGCGTGCGAGCGGATCGAACGATCCAGCGAGGCGCTGGTGCAGTCGCCGGGCCTCGGCCGCGAAAACCTTGATGCCCGTCTCGACGGCGGTCCGGTGGAACAGATGGGCGAGTCCTGCCTCTCCGTGGCAGAAGGTGGGCGTGACCAGGCGTCGCTGCCGGTCCGGTCGCCGGCGTATCGCCTCGATGGCGTTCAGGGCGGTGTGGACCATGGCCGGATCGGCCAGGGCGCGTCCCGCCAGAAGCAGCGAACGTGTCACTCCCGGTGCCCCATAGCACCACGCCGCGTGGGTGGGTGGCGCGGATCCGGCCGCTTGCGGGGCGGAGTCGTCCATGGGCCAGTTGGCGCCCCACCGGTCGGTCACCTGCCGGTCCAGGAGCCAGGCCGTTCCCGTCCGCAGCGCCGCCCCGGAGTTGGCCACCGCGATCCCTCTGAGTCGAGCCAGTGCCAGAGCGGATACCAGGCCGGGCAGGCCGTGCGCGAGCCCGCAGTCGGTGGCGTCGCTCCGCGGCCGCAGGGGCAGGTGTCCTTCGTTGAGGTGAGCCGCCAGCCGGGTCAGCAGCGGGCCTCGCAGGGACGCCAGCGCGTCGGCTTCCGGACGGCACACGAGGTAGGCGGAGATGCCTGCGACGCCCGTGATGACGTCTAGAGACCGGCGGGAGTCCCCGCCGGCCTCCGGCCGGTCGATCCAGGCCGCGACATACTCCGCCAGACGCCCGTCGATCGTCCCCCGTAGCCGTCCGTACCGCCGGCCACTCCCGTATCGCTTGTTCTTCCCGGCCAGGGACAGCGCCACGAACCCGAGGCCGGCCATTCCCGAGGAGAGTCCCGGTGGCAGGTAGGGGACACGTTGCGCTGCCTCCACCGCCACGGACAGGTGCTCGTGCGCCGACCGGTCCCAGCCCTCGTCCTCCCGGCACTGGTCGAAACAGCCGAACAGCAGTGCCAGACCCGCGAACCCGGAGGCCGTGCCGTGATCGTGCCACCTTTCGCTCAGCAGGCTGTCGCCGCGCACCGCCTCCAACACGTTGTCAACGGGGGCGAGGCTCCTTGCGATCCGCAGTGCCACATCGAGCGGATCGGCCGGCGCCCCCACGGTGACCGGAGCGGCCATCGAAGCGTCAGGCATGCAGCGTCATCGCCATGGCCATGTATGCCGGCAGTGCGGCGCTGCTCCCGAGATTCTCGACACCCATCACGGTCGGGGGCTGAGCCTTGCTACCCAGCCAGTCCGGCTCACCGTCACTGTAACGATCGAACAGCTCACTGGCGCGTTCGAGCCGTTTCCGGAAGAAGGGATTCTCGGCTCGCCTGGCCTCGGCCTCCAGAACGAGATGCCCGACGAAATCCGGGTGCAGCGCTTCCAGATGTGCGAGCGTCCCGGCCAGAGTCGCCCGTGAGTCCTCGAACAGCCGCTGGGCGGTGGCGAGGAACGTGCTCCTGTCACGCTCCACGTGGCGTCCCAGGTGCTGCAGGGCCCTGGCGTAGAGAACGGAGACATAGGTCCGTGTGAAATCACTGTCCGGTTGCCGGATGACCTCGAAGGCCGCCAGATAGGTATCGCTGACACTGCCCTGCGGCAGCGCCGCGATGGTGTTCAGTGCCTCTCGTAGCCCTGAGTCCTTTGTCATCCGGTTCGTCACCGAGGTCTTCAGGTGCTCGAAGGTGCGGTGTGCCTCTTCCTCCATCTCGGCCGACGGTGGCGGCAGATTGAGAGGAGCGAGGTAGGCGTGCACCGGCTCGTACAGCGGAGAGGTCGTCAGCGCGTAACGGGTGATGAGCCGTCCGCGCTCGCTCTCCTTGCTCTTGGTGTCCATCATTCACCCCGGTTGTGGGCATTCACCACTGTCGTGGGATGGCGCCCTCTTTGCGGGTGCGCGTCAGTGGCACTCGCACGTGCCACCGCAGGTTTCGAAGCAGGAGAAGTCACAGGTGCTTCCCGGCTGCGACGGATCGGGGTCGTCACAGTCCTCAAGCGGCTGCGTCTGCGATGGTTCGATCCGTATATCCAGATCGAACTCGTCAATGAGCAGTGACACGACGACACCTCTTCCCTGGATTATTGCGTCGTCAACCTCGGAGCGGGCCGTACCGTGCCGTGCGACCGGCACGACCGGCCGGTGCTCACTCCACTCAGTTTCCCACCGACCAACCGGCATGTCGCGGCGAGCGGACGACCCGGAACCGGCCGAGTCCCGGGTCGGGAACACTGAGCTCACCCATTCGATGTTCAATCATTTCTCCTTACGTGACCGGCCCCGCATGTTCACCTCCGCTACGGTGTCGCGGCCTTGTTTCACAGCCTGTGCGTAACCGAATCGGTATCGTCGACGATGTTTACTGGCGGGCCGCCCCATGGCGGGAAGCGACCGGCGGCCCGACCAATCACCACTTCACAGATAGGCCGACGTGGATATTCCCGAACAGTTACGGAAGAAGGTCGACTGCGTTGTCAGCCGTAGCCTTTCGAGCGAATTTGGGGCTCGGGGGCTGCTGCTCAGCCATGCCGCTTACGCTTCGGCCATAGCTGATGTCGTCCGTTCGGGAGAAAGGCTGCTTCGTCGCGTCGTCGAGATCTGTTACGCGGACGGCCGGGAAGGGGTCAGGGAGGTCGAGTTCGACGACGATCAGGCCGCCACACGCATCGGGTTGGGGCTTGCGTTCGGCTCGGTCACGGCGAGCTTGTTCTCGTCGCCGAGGCAGACGGACCGCGGGCAGGCGGCCGCCATCGAAGTATCCTGCGCCGCGTTCAACCTGGCCGCCGGTCTCATCGACGGTCTGTGCGACGGCACTCCAGTGCTCGGGCTGGAGTTGCTCCGGATCCTCCAAGCCGTGGACTTGGCCGGAGCCGCGCGCGACCGGTGGCCGGCGGGTCGGCTGCGATCGGCCCTGCCCGCTCCTTTCTCGGCGAATCCGACCGTGGCCTTCACCGCCCGAATCATCGAGACGTTTCTCGACACTCTGCATGCCGGCCATCCGGGCGATGAGGGGGCGCCGGTGCGCGATCGCGTTGGTGCCCTCTTGGAGGAGGCCCTGGAGGCGGAACGTCGGACGGTCCAGCACTCACCGGAGGTCGTCACACGCAACCAGCTGATCGAGTACTCGCGACAGACCTCCGTCCTGCCATTCCAGATCATCGAGCATCTCGCGATGGGAGCCCCAGCGGTCGCCTCACCGACGGCGGGCACGCTGCTGGGCGAGGCGATGTGGCGCATCGATGACTTGGTCGATCTCGCTCAGGACGTCGGCGACGGGGCACTGAACGCCGTCCTGGCGGCCACGACAAGCGAGCCATGGTCCGCGGGCGCTTGCGACGGGGTGGCCACCCTCGAATCGGTGATCACATCAGACGTCATCTCACTCACGGCGGTCGAGGCTGCGGAGCGCCTGGAGGCGGGGCTGGCAGCGGTTTCGGACAGGAAGGGCGATAACAGGGCTTATCAACTGTTCCTGTCGTTTGTCCACCGATATGCCGGACTTGCACCACAAGGCTAGGGACCATCGCGACAAATGCCGGCCGTAGCCATCCGTCGATGGCTACGGCCGGCGCTGTCACTGTCACACCGGACTTGGCTACACCTCGGCTTGCGCCCCTGCGCTGACCATGACGTCCAACAATTCCGGATCCTTGACGGACCTCTCGTTGAGAGCGGGTACGTACAGTGTGCCGACGCCTGGGACCCCTGCGAGCTCGGCCGCCAGGTCACTCAGCTTCAACGACACCACCGAAGAGCGGATGAGTGGGTGGTTCTTACTGGTGACCAGCTTGACCTCGTGGTCGCGGGGATAGAAACGCAGCAGGTAGTCCCGCAGCGGCTCGAACTGCCGTGAGTCGTATGGGCCCTTGGGGCAGGTCGGATCTCCGACCACCGTTGGCTGCCAGATTACACAGGTGACGTCGCTCTGGATGGGACGTTGACGTAGCAACAGGTCGGTGGCCTCGTACATCTGGATGCCACCGTTGGCGATATCGGTGCCGAGGTCGACCAGCAACGTATCGAACGCGGATACCCCGGCGAACACCTCGACGTGCAGGCCCAGCAACGGCGCGGCGCGATTGATCAATGTCGTGGGGTAGCAATACACCCAGGGGTGGCCGTAGACAGCCAGGCAGACGGGTGCGTCGACGAGGGCTGCCGACACTACCTCGGCCGCCATCCGGTGATAAGTCGGGAGACGGTTCAAGCCCGGCTCATACAGGTAGCTCAGATCGGTCACGCGCGGACACAGCTTTTCGATGTACTCGGTGATGCCGTATCCCGATGCGACGACGAACGTGTGCTTGCTCCGCTGGATGACCTCCTCGGCCTCACGCGTAAGCTGGTGCGTCCCGACGATGCCGGTTCCGACAACGGCGATGTCGAACGGCCACACTGAGGTCTCGGCGGCGGTGGTCGGCGCGCTCATCCGACCAACCGAACCAGGCGAAGCGTCGACTCACGGCGCTCGTCATCGTTATCGGCCAGGCGGATCGACTCGACCTCGCGCGCGATCAATTCGCTGACGACTTCCTGTTTCGGCGCCTGCGCCTCTGCCCGGTTGATCCAGTCGTGAGTGCCGGAGATCTTGATGGTGATCGAGCGCATACTGCTCCCTTGTTGCAGCGCTTCGGCCAACCGCTGAGGATCGCGGAAAGTGGCCTGCTCTTCCGGACTCAACGTATAGCCCTCGAGCGCCGTTTCCGGGTCTGACTGGCAGTGAATATAGAAGGCATAGTCGTGCTGAACGCGAGCGAGCGCCGCTTTGAAATCGCGTTTCATGGTCCCACCTCGATTCGTTCCAGATTACGCTATGGACGACCATCTCGTTCGTCAACGAACCACGCCAGGCACACGTGACCTAGGAGGCCGTCACCAGTCCACTTGGTCGAACTGGAAATCCGACCTGGCATTCCCATGATGGGACTTCGTCACGCCGTACGCATGTGCCAATGGGCCGTTTGGCGGTACCGGGGCCTATTGAGAGGGCAACAAGTCCTGTACGGATGATCTGGCGGCACCCATTCATGGGTGATGGGATGATTCCGCACTTGCGACGCCTCGGACACGCGCGATCACATCCGGTTGGCCCAGGCCGGCACGGTTGATCCGGCCTCGGCCTCGGATCACGCCTTCTGCGGCCAGTCTGTTCCGCAGTGCGCGGGGCGCCAGTGAGTCTTCGAAGCCCTCACTGAGGCCTCGCCCCGTATCTGCGTACTCGTAGCGGACCGCGTACACCTTTCCCGCGTGATGCCACTCGCAGCGAACAAGGGGGCGCGCGAGGACGGCCTCGAACCACTCCGCTGTTCTGTTCGCCAGCTCCGTAGGGCTGCCCGTGGCTTCGAAGGCGGACTCACCCGCGGCCTGCCGGATCGTGAGGTCCTGGTGATGGAGTTCGCCGCCACGGACGACCAAGCTGTCGAAGTAGGCGCCCACCGTCAGAACTCCCTGGTCGCGTTGCGGGTCAGTGATGTCCAGATAGACGATCAGCTGGCCGTTGGACGTGTGCGCCGATGGCAGCACGACCGTGTCGAGCGGGTCCACCAGCCAAGAGACCGCCCGTTCGGACAGAACGTCCACGAACGCGCGTTGTGCCACGTTCAAGTCGTCCTTGTCGTACTCGAACCAGGGGATCGCATCCATGGCGGCACTCTACGGGCGGGACAAAAGCGGTCCGGAAACCGCCGACCGATCGCGCCCTCGCGGACGAGTGCGGTGACCCGGCGGACGGCCGGCGGGCAGTACGTCCGCGTGGCCTCCCTCAGAAACAGGCCGCGGGCGGCGGGCGAGCGCACCAGCTCGGCGGCCTCGGCCGCGTTGGAGGGTGCCGTCGTTGGCCGGCAGCGCCACGGACTCCCCGGCGAGCCAGCGGACCAGCGCCCGGTGCCCGGGGCGGGAGGGCGGGAGGGCGGGCAGTCCCATGCCGACTCCGGCTCCAGGGCCAGCGCGGCGGCGTGTCCGCGTCCGGCGGCCACGCCGTGCTCGCTTGTCCTCCCCCTTATGACATGCCCTTGCCGACGCGGCCCCGCAGCCTCGCCATGTCAGCGCTTGCCGAGCATGTGCTCGAGCGCGAGCTGGTTGAGGCGGGAGTAGTGGTAGCCGCGGGCGCGGGCGGCGTCGAGGTCGATCCCCTCCTCGCGCAGCGAGTCGTAGCTCTCGCCCTCCGCGATGCTGGGCACCGCGAGCTCGTCGATCCGGCAGGCGCGCATGGCCTCCTGGACCTCGGGGTCGGCGCGGAAGGCCGCGGCGCGCTCCTTGAGGATGAGGTAGGTGCGCATGTTCGCCTCGGCGGAGACCCACACGTCATCGGCGTCCTCGGTGCGCCCGGGCTTGTAGTCGAAGTGGCGCGGGCCGTCCCAGCCGCTGCTCTCCAGCAGGTCGACGAGGAAGAACGCGCTCTTCGTGTCTCCGTGGCCGAACACCAGGTCCTGGTCGTAGCGCGAGCCGTGCTGGCCGTTGAGGTCGATGTGGAAGAGCTTGCCCTGCCACAGCGCCTGCGCGATGCCGTGGACGAAGTTGAGCCCCGCCATCTGCTCGTGCCCGACCTCCGGATTGAGGCCCACCATGTCGGCGTGCTCCAGGGTGGAGATGAAGCCGAGGGCGTGGCCGATGGTCGGCAGCAGGATGTCGCCGCGCGGCTCGTTCGGCTTGGGCTCCAGCGCGAAGCGCAGCCCGTAGTTCTTCTCCTTGACGTACCCGGCGAGGAAGTCGATGGCCTCGCGGAAGCGGTCGAGCGCCACCCGCACGTCCTTGGCCGCGTCACTCTCCGCGCCCTCCCGTCCGCCCCAGAACACGTAGGTCTGAGCGCCGAGTTCGGCCGCCAGGTCGATGTTGCGCATCACCTTGCGGATCGCGTGGCGGCGCACGTCACGGTCGTTCGAGGTGAAGGCGCCGTCCTTGAAGACCGGGTCCTTGAACAGGTCGGTCGTGGCCGTGGGCACCACCAGGCCGGTCTCGTCCAGCGCCTTGCGGAACGCCGCGATCGCCGCGTCCCGGTTCGACTCGACGGCGAGCAGGTCGTCGTCGTGGAAGGTCACGCCCCAGGCGCCGAGTTCGGCCAGTTTGTGCACCGTGCGGACCGGGTCCAGGGGCGCGCGGGTGGCGTCCCCGAACGGGTCCCGCTCCCGCCAGCCAACGGTCCACAGGCCGAAGGCGAACTTGTCCTCGGGGCTGGGCTGCAAACTGGTCAACGCTGACTCCCGATCAATTCGTCAATGATGTGGACCAAACCTAAGCACTCTCCGAGACGCTTGCCAAGCCCTTGCGCACGGCGATGTCCGGCGGGACCGTCACCCGCCGACACGGCGGGCCCCTGCCGCTTCCGCCGGACCAACTGGAGCCACTTTGACGGGAATACGATCGATCAGGACGTCCGCCGAGCACCGGCGCGGACCGGGGGAACCTTCCCCGCGGTCCCGCGACCGCACGCGCCCCGCAGAGCGCCTGCTCCCCATCCAGCGAATTAGGAAAAGGAATGGATTAATAAGGGAGGCCGACGCCGCCGCCTTCGCGGCCCGGCATCCCCTGACCTACTTGCCGCCCGGCGTCGTCGCCGCGACCGACCTGTCGGTGTTGCCGCCCGGCTCCGACGTGCTGGTGCGGGGCATGGGGCTGGCCGGTCCCCGCCGCGGCGCGTCCGGAGGAACCGGGCCTCGGGGTGAGGCGCACCTGCCGCGCGCGGAACGACACGGCCCGAGGCGGGCCGTCGCGCGTTCAGCGCAGCAGCAGCCCCGGATCGGCGTACAGGTGCTCGATGATCTGTCCCGCGGCGCCGAGCACGGCCGCGTTCTCCCCCAGCGACGAGACCACGACGGCGGGCACCTGCCCGTAGAGCCCGCCGGACCGCAGCGCCTCCTCCACGGAGGGCAGGGTCCAGGGCGCGATCGTGGAGAAGATCCCGCCGAGCACGATCGTGTCCGGGTCGATCACCTTGACCACGTCCGTGAGCGCCCGCCCCAGCGCCTCGCCGGCCCGGCCGACCGCCCCGGTCGCGGCCGGGTCGCCGGAGGCCAGCAGCGCGGTCAGCGCGGACAACGGCTCCAGCGGTCCCGCGACGGCGTGGCCGGCGAGCATGTCGCCGAGGCCCGCCGCGCGCAGGATGGCGTCCCGGCCCGCGACGCGCTCCAGGCAGCCGCGGGCGCCGCAGGCGCACGGCTCGCCGGCCGGGTCGATCTGGAGGTGGCCGAGCTCGCCGGCGTAGCCGTGCGCCCCCTGGAACACCCGGCCGTCGAGCACCACTCCGGCGCCGATGCCTATCTCCCCGGAGACGTGCACGAAGTCGCCCAGGTCGGCGCGCCCGGCCCCGAACCACAGCTCACCGAGCGCGGCCAGGTTGGCCTCGTTCTCAGCCCTGGTCGGCAGCTTCAGCCCGGACAGGCCGAGGTCGGTGAAGGTCGCGGCGGGCACGTCGTCCCACGGGAAGTTGGGAGCGTGGAGCATCCCGGAGCGGTCGATCAGACCGGGCAGCGCCACGGTCGCCCCGAGCACCGGCAGACCCTGCTCCCCCGCCGAGTCCACCGCCTGTCTGGCCAGCCGGGCCAGCGCGACGGCGATCTCGGCGGGCTTGCGGTTGCGGTTGTCGGCCGCCACCAGGAGCCGGTAGCGCACCCGTCGGCCGAGGTCGAGCACGGCGGCCGCCAGGTAGTCGACGTTCACCTCCAGCCCGAGCCCCGCGGCGCCGGTTCCGTCGACCGAGACCCCGATGCCCGGGCGCCCCCGGTCCCCCTCGTGCAGCATGTCCCCGTCGTGAACGAGTCCGGCCTCGGCCAGCACCGCGATCAGGTTCGAGACGGTGGTCTTGGTGAAACCGGTGAGCGCGGCGAGCCGGGCCCGGGTGACCGGCTGGTTCGCGGCGATCACCCCGAGCAGCACCGCCAGGTTCCGTTCGCGCATACCGGCATGGCGCATCGGCTCGCGGGTCTGGGGTGGCATGGGCCAAGGCTATCGGTTCGCCCCGGCGAGGGATGCGCCGACCTGCTTCTTCGCTCCTGCCGCGAAGCGGGACGCGCTGGCGATGCCCTCACGCTCGGGGAACGGGTTGCCCCAGACCTCGTCCGCCTCCGGCGCGGAGGTGGACGCGGAGCGGCGCGGAGGGCGATGACCACAGCACGGTCCTTCGCCGGTGGACGTGGAGGGAGCGGAGCCAGGATCGTCCTGGCTCCACTCCATGGTGCGGGTGTGTCACTGGAACTGTGCGAAGAACCTCCAGATCTCTGCCTTGGTCCAGGTGGCGACGCCGCTTTCGTTGGGGGAGCCGTCGACCGGAGCGGGTATGTGGCCTCCGTCGAACGCGGCCCATTGGACCGGGTATCCGGCACGGCAGCCCGCGTAGGCGGTGGTGATGTGCGTTCGGCTGCCCGGCGCGGGCTCGCGCGGGCTCTGGGGAGTGCAGCCGTTGTTGCCGACGAATCTGTCGCGCAGGGACCGTCCCTGCGCGATGTTGAGGACGGAGTCGCTGATGCCGTGGATTCCGAAGTAGGCGATGGGCTGAGTACCGCCGCCGCACCCGCTGATCTGGCCGCCGGAGATGACCGCGACGGCCCTGAAGACGGTCGCCCGGCTGCATGCGAGGGCGTAGCTCATGCCGCCGCCCCAGCTGAATCCCGTGGCGAAACGCTGCGCCGGGTTGACGCAGAGGCCGGACTCGATTCGCCGGATCATGTCGTCGACGAAGGTGATGTCCTCGCCGCCGGAATTGGCCCATCCGTTGCCGAGGCCCTGGGGGGCGACGAGGATCGCGGTGTTGTTCGACTGTTCCTGCTGGCCGTAGTAGGACCAGGCGGTCCCGCTCGTGCCGCCCGAGGCGACGTCGGTGGCGGTTCCGCCCCGCCAGTGGAAGGCGAAGATCAGACGGTAGGGACGGCTGCTGTCGTAGTTGGCGGGAACTTTGAGGATGAAGCTGCGGCTCTTGCCGCCGCTCTGGATCGTGTGCGTACCGCTCGTCAGCGTCGGGGCGCTGCCGCATCCGCCACCGCCGCCGGACGACAGCTTGATCATCTGCCACTGCTGGTTGGCACCGCCCCAGTCGGCGTACTGGACGACGTTGCCGCCGTCGGCGGTGGAACCGCCCTGCACCTCCACGGCTTTGCCGCTGGTGCGGTTGATCAGCCGGACGTGGCCCGCGTCGGAGTCGGCCAGGCGGAACTGCTGGTTGGCCCCGTTGTGGTCGGCCCACTGCTGGATCGCGGCGCCGTCCGCGGTCGAGGCGCCGGCCACGTCGAGAACCTTGTCCGAATGCCGGGCCTTGAGGCGGTAGTAGCCGTCGCCGGAGTCCACGAACTGCCACTGCTGGTTGGCTCCGTCGCCGCGCGTCCACTGGCTGACCCGCGCGCCGTCGGCGGTGGACGCGCCGGAGACGTCCAGCGCCTTGCCGCTGTTGCGGTTGACCAGGACGTACCAGGCGTTGGTGTCCACCGTCGCCGCCTGGGCGGGCGCCGGATTCACCGCGGCGAGCATGCCGATCGCGAGGGTCGCCGCCACCACGGCGGCCACCCGGGACCACCAGCGGTGTCTTCGTGGAGGGGCGGGAGAAGCCGCACCGTAGGTCTTCACCGATTCACCCTTTCGTTTCTGGCAGGTCCCCTCAGGTGCGGGTCCAGCGCTGGTTGCTGCCGTTCGAGCAGGAGTAGAGCTGGATCAGGGTGCCGTTGGCGGTGCCGCCCCCGACGGCGTCGAGGCAGAGGCCGGACTGGACGCCGGTGATGGTTCCGTCGGAGTTGAGCCGCCACTTCTGGTTGTCGCCGCCCCAGCAGCCGTAGATCTGGACTTTGGCGCCGTTGCCGGTGCCGGCGGCGTCCAGGCACTTGTTGCCGTAGACCCTCAGCTCGCCGGCGTCGGTGTACGCCCACTGCTGGTTGGTGCCGCTGTGGCAGTCCCAGAGCTGGAGCTGGGTGCCGTCGGTGGTGCCGGCGTTGGGTACGTCCAGGCAGCGGCCGGAACCGACCCCCTTGATCTGTCCGGAACCCGGAGGGGGCGTAGTGGAGCCGCCGTTGAGTGCGTTGAGGACGGCCGTGTAGGCGGGCTTCTTGCTGCCGTCGCCGTTGAACAGCAGCGGCGTGTCCCCCGATCGCCAGGAGTCGGTGTCGCGCACACCCCAGACGGTGATGCCGAGGCAGCGCGGGACGGCCAGGCAGTCGTTGGTCACGCTGGCGTACGTCGTGGCCGAGGCGCCCTGGATGTCGAGTTCGGTGATGGCCACGTCGACGCCGAGGGCGGCGAAGTTCTGCAGGGTGGTGCGGAAGTTGCTGTGGTAGGGGCTGCCGCTGTTGAAGTGTGCCTGGAAGCCGACGCAGTCGATCGGCACGCCGCGCTGCTTGAAGTCCCGGACCATGGCGTACATGGCCTGGGTCTTGGCCCAGGTCCAGTTCTCGACGTTGTAGTCGTTGTAGCAGAGCTTGGCGGCCGGGTCGGCGGCGCGCGCGGTGCGGAAGGCGACCTCGATCCAGTCGTTGCCGGTGCGCTGCAGGTTGGAGTCGCGCCGGGCCCCCGAGGAGCCGTCGGCGAAGGCCTCGTTCACGACGTCCCACTGGGCGATCTTGCCCTTGTAGTGGCCCATCACGCCGTTGATGTGATTGATCATCGCCTGGCGCAGCGCGCTGCCGCTGAGGTTCTGCATCCAGCCGGGCTGCTGGGAGTGCCAGGCCAGGGTGTGCCCGCGCACCTGCTTGCCGTTCTGCACCGCCCAGTTGTAGACGCGGTCGCCGGCGGTGAAGTTGAACTGGCCCTGCTGGGGTTCGGTGGCGTCGATCTTCATCTCGTTCTCGGCCGTCACCGAGTTGAACTCGCGGTTGGCGATCGTCGTGTACGTCGAGTCGCCCAGCCTGCCCGAGGCGATGGCGGTGCCGAAGTAGCGGCCGCTCTGCGCCGCCGCGGCGCCGAGCGTGCTCTCGGCGGCGTGTGCTCTGGGCGGCGCGACCAGTGCGCCGACCATACCGATGACGCCGACGACCAGCGCTATCAGCAGACCGCGGAGCTTTTGGCGGTCGACGGGTGGGGGAATGGCGGACGAGCCCATGACTGTGCCTCCAGGGTAGACATCACGGAATGACTGAAGTGCGGCGCAACGCGTCCTCCGCTCCCGCTCGGCAGGCGGACGAGGCGTGGCGGAATCCGGGCATTACGGGATCACCGGACATCCGTCCGTGGAACCGGGACGTTCTCGGCCGGCACGGACAGCATCCGGTCGGACGCACACCGGACGCGGGGGGCGGCGTTGTCTCGACAGAGGCATGGGGGTACTCACATCGCGGCTCAGCCGGGGGACCGCCACACGGCGTCGCGTACCTCTCCAACTGCGCGAAGAGCCAGGATGCGCCGGCGCGAACCTCACCGGAAACGGGGTGGGGCGGGTGCTGTGGTGCGCGGATCTGTCATGCGGCACAGATTGCTCAGGGTCACGTTGTTCGGAGTCTCGAACCATGACCGACGTCCCAGTCAGGCATGATTGAGGGATTGACGGTGCATCGTCAATACTCCCCGCAGAAGAAGTTTCCGTTCATCGCCCGAAACTTTCCGGGACCGCCGGACCCCGGCATCGCCGTCGGCGGATGCCGTAGGACCGGGGCCCGGACGCGTGTGTTCACCGCGAGGCGGCCGCCTCGCACAGGGCCCGGACGAACGACCCGACCAGCACGTCGGCGAGCTCGCGCGGCCCCGAGGCGGCGCAGGCCGTGTTCCGGCGGCCGCGCGAGGCCGAGCCCCGGCCAGGGTCCAGCGCCGCTCGCTCAACTCCTCTCCTCCGCGCGGACGCCTTGGACTGGCGAGCTGTATCGCGAACTTCCGGATAATTCCCGGTCGGGAGGGCAGCTCGTCAAGCCCAAGGGAGAGGAACAGGCGTGCCGCCGCGAACCCGGTGCGGGCCCGTGTGACGTTCGGGCGGGCCGGACGCAGCGGCCCTGGCGCTACGACCCGGCCGCCGTGAGCGCGCTGCGGATCGCGTCGTAGGCGGGCTTGTGCCTCAGGTTCTCGTCCCAGGGCAGGGCCGCTCCCTCGCCGGGGAAGACCGCCGGGATCCACGAGTGCCGGTCCGTGTAGCCCCACAGGGTGATGCCCACGCAGCGCCGTACGGCCAGGCACGCGTCGGTCACCCGCGCGTACCAGTCGGCCTGTTCGGCGAGCTTGGTCTCGTCGGAGGGCAGGATCATGCGGATGTCGAGCTCGGTGAGGGCGACGTCGACGCCGAGGTCGGCGAAGCGCCGCAGGTTCTCCTTCAGGCCGCCGGGGAAGCCGTACTGGAGGGCGAGATGACCCTGGAGCCCGAACCCGTCGATCGGGACCCGGTCCCTCTTGAGCTGCTTGATCAGGGTGTAGTACGCGTCCGACTTCGGGCCGAGGGCCTCGACGTTGTAGTCGTTGAGGTAGAGCTTGACCTTGGGGTCGGCGGCGCGGGCCCAGCGCAGGGCATCGGCGACGTAGCCGGGGCCGAGGGTCGTGTAGAAGATGTTCTCGCGGTAGGTGCCGTCCTCGTTCATGATCTCGTTGGCGACGTCCCACGCGAAGACCTTGCCCCTGTAGTGCTTCACCACCTTCGTGATGTGGTTCTTCAGGATGGAGCGCAGTTCGCCGGCGGTCCAGGTGCCGGAGGTGAGCCAGTCCGGGAGCTGGGAGTGCCACAGCAGCGTGTGCCCGCGGACCTTGAGGCCGTTCGCGCGGGCGTAGTCGACGATCTCGTCGCCCGCGGTGAAGTCGAAGACGCCGCGCTGGGGTTCGGTGGCGTACCACTTCATGCCGTTGCCAGGGGTCGTCTGGCCGAACTCGGTGCCGAGCAGCTCGGCGAACTCGGTGTCGGCGAGCTCCGGGTTGTCGACGGCGGCGCCGAAGTAGCGACCTGACTCACGGGCCAGTTCGTGCAGCGTCTTCGTCTCCTTCGCGCCGTCGGTGCCGGCCTGGGCGGCGGGCGCCGCGGCCAGGCCGAGCAGCAGGGCCGCGGACGCGGCGAGCGCGGCCGATCCGATGCGGATACGGCGTACGGGTGTGCGCATGGTCCATCTCCTCGGCTGGGATACGGGGCGGTGCGGTCGCTGTGCGTGGGGCTGGTCCGCCGGGTCGCCTGCGCGCAGGAGCCCGGTGGGCCCGCGGGTCTCAGCCCTTGGTGGCGCCCATCGTGATGCCGCCGATCAGCTGCCGTTCGGCGACCGCGTAGAAGGCGAGGGCCGGCACCATGGCGAGGACGAGATAGGCGAAGACGCGGGCGATGTCGGTGGCGTACTGACCCTGGAACTGCTGGACGCCGACGGGGATCGTCCACCAGGTCTGTTCACTGAACACCAGCAGGGGAAGAAGGAAGTTGTTCCAGCTTCCGACGATGGCGAGGATCGACACGGTGCCGAGGGCGGGCCGCGCCATGGGCAGCAGGATCCGCCAGAAGAAGCCGAACGCCGAGCAGCCGTCGAGGGTGGCGGCCTCCTCGATTTCGCCGGGGATCTCCCGGAAGAAGCCGCGCAGGATGACGATGGTCATGGGCAGGCCGAAGGCCGCCTGCGGCAGGATCACGCCCCATGGGTTGTCGAGCAGCCCGAAGGTGCGCAACAGGACGAACAGCGGCAGGATCGCCACGGCGAACGGGAACATCAGCCCCGCGGTGAAGAGGGTGAAGAGCAACTCCCGGCCCCGGAAGGCGAAGCGGGCGAGCGCGAAGGCGGCGAGGGCCGCGGCGCCCACGGTCAGTACGGCCGTTCCGACCGCGATCAGTGTGGACGAACCCAGCATGCGCCAGAACGAGCCGGAGGCGAGCACATCGGTGTAGTTGGACGTCACCCACGGCGAGGGCAGGCCGAAGGTGTTGCGGGAGAGCTGATCGGTGGACTTGAACCCGGACACGAACGCGTACAGCAGCGGCGTGACCATGACGACGCCGACCAGCCACACGATCGCGTACAGCGGTGCGGAGCGCAGCCTTCTGCGCGTGCCCGCGCTCATCGGGAGGCTCGCATGGTGGTGAGGGCTCCTTCGGTGTCGCGGCGCAGCACGGAACGCTGGTAGACGAGGGCGAAGACGAGGCTGATGAGGAACATGCCGATGCTGATCGCGCTGGCGTAGCCGATCTCGAAGCGCTTGAAGCCGTACTGGAACATGGTCACGGCCATGGTCTCGGAGTGGTGGTCGGGGCCGCCCTGCGTGATCACCCACACCAGGTCGAAGAGCTGGATGGCGCCGATCACGGAGAGGAACACGCTGATGCGGATCGTCGGTCCGAGCAGCGGCAGGGTGATGTGGCGGAAGCGCTGCCAGGGGCTCGCGCCGTCGATGCGGGCCGCCTCGTGCAGTTCGGCGGGAATGCCCTGTAGTCCGGCCAGGTACAGCATCATGTGGAAGCCGAAGTACTTCCACGTCATGACGAGGAACAGGGTCGGCAGTACGTGGTCCTGGTCGGCGAACCACAGTCCGCCGAGGCCGTCGAGGCCGACCGCGCCGAGCACCTTGTCGGCGAGCCCGTCGTCCGGCGCGAAGATCATGGAGAACAGGACGCCGGTGATGACCTCGGACAGGACGTACGGGGCGAAGAACAGGGTCCGGTACAGGGCGCGGCCGCGCAGCTTCTGGTTGAGCAGCACGGCCATGGCGAGCGCGAACGGCAGCTGCGCGCACACCGAGAACAGCACGAGCAGCAGGCCGCGCCACAGGTCGCCCAGGAAGACCGGATCCCGCAGGAGCCGGCTGTAGTTGTCGAGGCCCGCGTAGTCCGAAGGGGCACCGAAGCCGCCCCAGTTGAACAGGCTGACGTACAGGGCGTACAGGATCGGGGCGAGCACCAGCACGCCGAACAGCACCAGGGCGGGCAGGGTGAAGCCGAAGGCGGTCAGCCAGTCGACGACTCTACGGCCCCGCGACCGGCCCGCCCCGGTGTCCGGCCGCTTCGGTGCGGCGGGGACGGCCGCGGGGTCCTTCACGTACGTGGAGGCCATGGCCGTCACTGGCTCTTCGCGACCTGGGTGACCGAACGGGCCACCTGCTCGGGCGACTTGGAACCCGCGATCAGGGCGGCCACCGAGTCGTTGATCTCCTGTCCGACGGCGGGCGGGTACGCCTGGTCGAGGTAGAGCTGGAAGCCGGTCGCCTTGCCGAGGGCGTCGGAGACAAGCTTGAGGCTGGGATCGGTCAGGGCGCTCGTGGCGTCCTTGACGACGGGCATCATCGAGCCCTTCGACACGAGGATGCGGTCGGACTCGGCCGACATGAAGAACTTCAGGAAGTCCACGGCGGCCTTGGGAGCGCCCTTGCGCACCGCGTAGCCGCCGCCTCCGCCGAACACGTCGGTCCGCGCGCCCTTGCCGCCGGCGACGGCGGGGAACGGGAAGAAACCGAGGTCCTTGCCGATGCCCTTGCCCGCGTCGGCCTGGACGACGGGCGCCCACTGGCCCATCAGCTCCATCGCCGCCTCGCCGTTGCCCATCGCGGCCGCCTCGCCGTTGGGCGTGGAGTACGCGGCGCCGAGGAAGCCCGTCTGGAACGGCTGGAGCGCGACGAGTTCCTTCAGGTGCTCACCCGCCTTGACGAAGTCGTCGCCGGTGAAGTCCTTGGCGTCGGCGGCCGCCTGCATGCCGTCGATCCCGGCGATCCGCATGGCCAGGTACGCCCAGTAGTACATGCCGGGCCACTTCTCCTTGCCCGCGAGGGCGATGGGGGTGATTCCGGCGCCCTTCAGCTTCTTGATCGCGTCGAGGTAGTCGGCCCAGGTGGCGGGCGGTGCCTGGATACCGGCCTTGGCGAACAGAGCCTTGTTGTACCAGAACCCGACGGCGCCGATGTCGAAGGGTACGGCGTACGTCTTCCCGTCGAGCTGGTACGCCGTGACCGACGCCGGCACGAGGGTGTCGGTCAGGGAGCCGGTGGAGGAGGTGAGGTCTTCCACCAGACCTGCGTCGATCTGCTGCTTGAGAACGCCGCCGCCCCATGTGTGGTAGATGTCCGGCAGTTTTCCGGAACTGGTCAGCGCCGTCATCTTCGACTTGTAGGCGTCGTTCTCCATCGTGACGAGCTTGATTCGCACATCGGGGTGCGCGGCCTCGAACGCCTTGGCCCGCTCGGGCCAGAGACTCTTCGACGGTTCCGTGGTCTGGATGTTCCACCATTCCACGACGGTCCGGCCCTGGCTGTCGGTGGTGGACCCCGAGTCCGAACAGGCGGACAGGCCGGCCGCCCCCAGACCCGCCGCCGAGGCGGTCCCCAGGAACCGGCGGCGGGATAAGGAGGAGGACGAGGCGCCGGATACGGATGTGACGGCTCGAGCGGAGGCTGACATGGCCCACCTTCCGGAAAATTTCCGATAACTATACGGAGATGGCGATGGAAGTTACGGGCACGCAAAGGGGGTGTCAACGACCTTGACCAAAAAGGCTGTCGACACCCCCGGAGTGTTACGTTCCGCTATCCCCGGCGTGGCGGTGCGGTGCTCGCACGGACCACCAGTTCGGTCGCCAGTTCCACGCGCGGCGAGGTCGGCTCGACCTCGCGCGCGAGGTCGAGGAGCATCCTGGCAGCCAGCTTGCCCATGTCGGACAGGGGTTGGCGCACCGTCGTGAGCGGAGGCGCGCACCAGCGCACCTCGGGCAGGTCGTCGAAGCCGACGATGCTCATGTCCTCCGGCACCCGAAGCCCGCGCCGCCGCAGCGCCTCGATCGCTCCGAGCGCCATCTGGTCGCTCGCCGCGAAGATCGCGGTAGGTGGATCGTCGAGGTCCAACAGCCGTTCCGCGCCGGTGAATCCGGACTCGTGGTAAAAGTCCCCGGGCACGGTCAGGGCGTTGTCGACCGCCACTCCGGCCACGTCGAGCGCCGCCCGGTAGCCGTCGAGCCGGGCGCGCGAGCACAGCAGCCTGGGCGGTCCCCCGATGAACCCGATCCTGCGGTGTCCCAGCTGGAGCAGATGCTCGGTCGCCGCCATCCCGCCCGTCCAGTTGGTGGCGCCCACGGCGGGCGCCTCGGCGGCCGGCGAACCAGCCGGGTCGATCACCACCAACGGAACGCCCAGGCGGCGCAGTTCGTCGTGGATCCCCGGTTCGAGCACCGACGTCACGAGGATCACGCCGTCGGACGGGCGGGCCCGCAGATTGGTCATCCACTGCCGCGCGGACCCCGCCCGGTCGTGGATGGCGGAGACCACCGTGCCCACACCGGCCTCGTGCGCGACCTCCTCGACGCCCCGGATGATCTCGACGGCCCAGGGGCTGTCCAGATCGTTGAAGACGAGGTCGAACAGGACCGCACGGGTGCCGTTCGCGGCCGGGCGGCGACGGTAGCCGTGCCGGTGCAGCAGATCCTCGACCCGGGCGCGGGTGGCGGGCGACACGTCCGAGCGACCGTTGACGACCCGTGAGACAGTCGGCACGGACACCCCCGCCTCCCGCGCGATCTCGGTGATCGTCACCTTCGGCGCCCCCTCCGGGCTCCGCGTGCCTGTCTTGCGCTGGGCGCCTTCCCCGACCACCATCCCCACCTCCCTGGCTGTGCGCCCGGAAAAACTCCGAGCTGCTTCCGGAAACCGTAGGACATGCCGCCGACCGCCCACCGGTCGCCTCGCTCTTGTGTCCGACCGCTCGAACATACCGTGCACTTCGTGACGCTGCGTGAGCATGCAAGATTCCGCCGACCACCCCGGCACGCCGCTTCCATGTCGGCCGTCTCGCTCACGATGCCTCCGTGGTGGCACCGTGACGGCCTTCGGCGAGAACCCGCGTCGTGACATCCGTCGCCACGGACAGGCGTCGGCCCCAGCTCCAGGGCGCGGAGGGGTTGGCCGCGGGAGGCGAACCCGGCTTCCCCGGCGGGGGCGGTGAGCCGGGCATGGCTGCTGTCGGAGGCGGGGGCCATGGCGCACCGGTCCGCCGCGCGCCGCGGGCACCACGGACCCGGCGGCCGGCGGTCCTGCCCGCCCGGCCCCGTCCGGTCACCGGCTCGCGCTGCGGCGCCGTCCGGCTCCCGCTGCCGCCACCGGGTGCGACCGACCGGACCAGCCCCCTCACCGCGGCACCGCGCGGGCGGCGGCCGCCACGCCCAGGACACAGTGAGCAGCAGTGCCGCGAGGACCGCGCGCAGACTCCACAGACCGGCCAGCGCGCCGATCACGGGAGGGGCGAGCAGCAAGCCGGGCCACTGGCCTACGACCGCCACCGGCACCCCTCCCCCGCGGCCGGCCCGGGCTGGTCGCCGGCCACCGGATCACCCACCGGCAGCTTGGCTGATGTGTCGCCGTTCTCAGCCGATGAGGGCTTGGGTGATCTGCCGGGTGGTCTGCGCGGCGACCCGGGGATTGACGTCGGCATAGGTGATGTGGGCGTTCAGGCCGGTGGCCAGGGCCCAGCCGCGGCCCCGCATCCAGGTGGCGTCGTCCACGCCGAGCACATCGCGGAAGACGGCTCGGCTGTCGGCGGACAGCAGAGTGAAGGCGATCACCAGGTCGCGGGCCGGGTCGCCGGTGCCGAGCCCGCCGAAGTCGATGACGGCACTGAGGCGGCCGTCGACGGTCAGCAGGTTGCCGGTGTGGAAGTCGCCGTGAAACCACACCGGGGAGCGGTCCCATCCGGGGGCGCTCAGCGCCGCGTCCCACAGTTCGGTCATCGCTGTCGCGTCGAACACGCCGTCGACCTTGGCGATGGCGACTCGCGTCGCGCGGTCCCGGTCGGACAACGGCCGGCCGGTGAGCTCTTCCCGCGTGGTCCCGACGGGGACGTCCTCGGGTGCGAACCGCTGCAAAGCGGCCAGGAACCCGGCCAGTTGGACAGCGGCCCTGGAGGAGTGGGCCAGTGTCCCGACGGTCGCCACCTCCCCGTCCAGCCAGCGAGACACCGCCCACGGCCACGGATAACCGAAGTCGGGGGCGCCCACCCCGACCGGTACCGGAATGGCCAGGGGAAGGTGCGGGGCGAGCCGGGGCAGCCACTCGAACTCCTTCCTGGCCTGCCCGATGGCTCCGGCATGGCGGGGCAGCCGGACGGACAGGTGCTCGCCGAGCCGGTAGATCACATGGTCGGAGCCGGCGGGGTCGAGCACCCTCAGGGGCAGCCCCGCCCACTGCGGAAACTGGGTGTCGACCAGGCGCCTGACCAGTGCCGCGTCGATCCGGGGGCGGGTGTCCGCGGTACTCGCCGTTGCCAAGAGCGACTCCTGTGGCCGGCCCGCTCCATGTGACGGGCAGTGGGAACCCAGCACAGTGGTTCGCGGCTCCGTCTGTCGACCGATTTTCCCTGTTCCCACGCCATCCCGTAGGTCACGGCGCTGCGTGTGGTGCGCCTGGTGGTCGAGAGCGGCTTTCGATCCCTTTCGACGCCGGTGTACTGGCCGGCTCCCGACGTCAGCGGCCGGGCGCGCCCGCCTCCCGCGCCGAGCTGATGATCCTCGACGACGCGCGCGGAGGCGTACGGGCGTGCCCGTCGATGCCGGCTTTCACGTTACCCGGGACGCCTCCGGCCGGTGGCGCCCCCGGCGCGCTGGCACCGCGCTCGCCCTCCGCGTTGCTCACGAGACGCGACTCGACCGCTGTGGCAGGACAACGTCGGCGAGGTCGTCTGCGGGACCGATGCACGAGGAGTACAGCCATACCCGGAGCCCCCGGGTCCTCCGATCTCACGAGTGACCAGAGCGGACTCACGTCTTCGAGGTAGGACAGCCCTTAGGATGAGCCACGGCCCGCACCCCCTGTGTACGCACTCACCCCTGAGGGACGCTGAATGCACGGCATCACCCGCGACGACATCGCCGACCTCGCGCAGAAGTCGCACATCGAGCTGCGGGGCGGGGAGTTGGACCGCTTCACCCGGCAGCTGAACGAGATCATCCCCATGGTGGCCCGGGTCGCGTCGGTGACGGCCCGGCCCGCACGGCACGGCGCCGGGGAGAGCTGAGCGATGCCCACGACACCCGCACCCGACTTCGTCCGGTGGACCGCTGCCCGGACAGCCGAGGCCATCGCCTCCGGAGAGATCTCCGCCGTCGACGTCACCACGGCCCATCTGCACCGGATCGAGGCCGTGGACGAGAAGGTGCACGCCTTCCTGCACGTCGATCCCGACAGCGCGCTCGAACAGGCCCGCGCCGTCGACGCCAAGCGGGCCGCCGGGGAGCGCCTCGGTGCCCTGGCCGGGGTCCCGCTGGCCCTGAAGGACGTCTTCACGACCCGGGGCATGCCGACCACGTGCGGCTCCAGGATGCTCAAGGACTGGATCCCGCCGTACGACGCGACGGTCACGCGGCGGCTGAAGGCCGCCGACGTCGTGATCCTCGGCAAGACCAACATGGACGAGTTCGCCATGGGGTCCAGCACCGAGAACAGCGCTTACGGACCGACGGGCAACCCCTGGGACCTGAACCGCATCCCGGGGGGCTCGGGCGGCGGTTCGGCCGCGGCGCTTGCCGCGTTCGAGTCGACGCTGGCCATCGGCACCGACACCGGCGGCTCCATCCGTCTGCCCGCGGCTCTCACCGGAACCGTCGGCGTGAAGCCGACCTACGGCGCGGTGTCCCGCTACGGCCTCGTGGCCTACTCCTCCTCCTTGGACCAGGGCGGCCCCTGCGCCCGTACGGTGCTGGACGCGGCGCTGCTGCACGAGGTGATCGCCGGGTACGACCCGATGGACTCCACCTCCATCGACGCGCCGGTGCCCGCCGTGGTCGAGGCGGCGGGCCGGCTGGATGTCCGGGGCATGCGCGTCGGGGTGATCAGGGAGCTGTCCGGGGAGGGCTATCAGCCCGGCGTGATGCAGCGCTTCGGCGAGGCCGTGGACCTGCTGCGGGAGCTCGGCGCCGAGGTCGTCGACGTGTCCTGCCCGTCCTTCACCTACGCCCTCGCCGCGTATTACCTGATCGCGCCGAGCGAGGCTTCCTCCAACCTCGCCCGTTTCGACGCGATGCGCTATGGCCTGCGCACCGCGGACGACGGGACCCGTTCCGCCGAGGACGTCATGGCGCTGACCCGGGCGGAAGGGTTCGGGCCCGAGGTCAAGCGCCGCATCATGCTGGGCACCTACGCGCTCAGCGCCGGGTACTACGACGCGTACTACGGCAGCGCGCAGAAGGTGCGCACGCTGATCCGCCGGGACTTCGACGCGGCCTTCGGTGAGGTGGACGTCCTGGTCTCGCCGACGACGCCCACCACCGCTTTCCCGATCGGTGAGCGGGTGGACGACCCCATGGCGATGTACTTGGCGGATCTGTGCACCATCCCCTCCAACCTGGCGGGCAACGCGGTCATGTCGCTGCCGTGCGGCCTGGCACCGGAGGACGATCTGCCGGTCGGCCTGCAGATCATGGCTCCCGCGATGGCGGACGACCGGCTGTACCGCGTGGGCGGCGCCCTGGAGAGCGCGCTGACCGAGCGGTGGGGCGGCCCGTTGCTGGGCCTGGCTCCGTCTCTGTGAGCGGTGTGCCGGTGTGCCGTCCGCGCGGACGGCACACCGGCACCCTGTCAGGTCTTCTCCAGGGCCGGCATGCCGAGGTTGGGGATGCCCAGGATCTTGTTGTTCGCCCTCATGAAGGGCTGGATCAGGGTGTCCACCACGATCAGGAAGCTGAGCGTTCCTATCCCGACCGGTCCGCCCATCAGCCAGCCGGCCAGCAGGAGCACCCCCTCCAGCGACATCTTCGCGGCCCAGAACGGCCACCGCCATTTGTCGACCATGGCGATGGCCACGAGGTCCATGGCCCGGATGCCGACTCCGCTCATGATGATCAGTGACGAGGCGTAGGCGCACAGCATCGTGGCAATGATCATGATCACGAAGTGTGGCAGGAGGAGGAGCTCCCCCGGTTCGAGGATCAGCAGCAGGTCGATGAGGCTGCCGCAGACGAAGAAGGTGAGGAACGGCAGGATCACGGGCCGGCGCCGGTACCAGGCCGCCCAGATGAGGATGCAGATCGCGGCGATGCCCGCCTGCGCGATGCCCACGGTCACCGGCACGTGTTCCAGCAGGCCGAGGGAGAACGTGTCCAGCGGATCGGTGCCGAGGTCGGAGTAGATGAACAGATAGGCGCCCACCGAGAACGCGACGCAGCCGGCCGCGTAGACGGCGAACCGGTGAGCATGGAGGCGGTGCCTCCGCAGGAAGCCCGGGAACGGGTCGGCTGGCATGGACAACCTCCAGATGGCTGGCGAGAGAACGCGGAGTCGGAGAGGCGGTCGGAGGTCAGCTCCACACGGCGGTCACCGCCAGGACGGCGTTCAGGGCGACCACCACCGCCGCGAGGACGGCCGCGCTCACCGTCGTGGCCCGTCCGTTGACCAGGGGCCCCATCAGTTCGGTGTCGCGGGTGAAGCCGACCAGCGGGATCAGGACGAACGGGATACCGAACGACAGAACGAGCTGGGACCAGAGGAGGGCCTGGGTGGCGTCGACCCCCAGCAACAGCACCACCAGTACGGGCAGCACCGTGATGAGCCGCCGCACGGTGATCGGCAGCGTACGGCCGATGAACCCGGCCATGACGACCTGGCCGGCGTAGGTGCCGACGGAGGCGGAGGCGAGCCCGGAGGCCAGCAGCGCGAGGGCGAAGGCCAGCGCACCGCCGCCGCCGAGCAGCACACCGAAGCCGGAGTGGATGCTCTCCAGGGTGTCGGCCGGCAGCGGTCCCCCGTGGAACAGTTGTGCCGCGATGACGAGCATGGCCACGTTCGCCAGACCCGCGAGGGCGAGGGCGGCGACGACATCGAGCCGTATCTGCCAGACCAGTGCCCGCTGCCGGTCCGGGTCCGGCCGCCGGTCCGGGGCGGCCCGCCGTGCCGGGTCCTTCGGGTGCCGCGGTTCCCGGCTGTGCCGGCTCGCCAGGTCGGAATGGAGGTAGACGACGTGCGGCATGACGGTCGCGCCCAGGATGCCTCCGGCGATGAGCAGCGCCTGCGCGTCGGGCACGGTTGGCAGCAGTCCGCTGCCGAGATCGCCGGGCCGGACGCCCGCGGCCGCCAGGCCCCAGACGAAGCCCAGGAGGATGACCCCCAGGCAGCCCGCGACAACCGCCTCGAACTTCCGCTTTCCCCGCGCGTCCAGGGCCAGGATCACGAACGACGCGGCGATCACCAGTAAACCGCCCGCAGCCATGGGCAGGTCGAACAGCAACGAGAGGGCGACGGCGCCACCGATCACCTCGGCGAGATCGGTGGCCATGGCGACCAGTTCGGCCTGTATCCACATGCCCGCCACCAGCGGACGCGGATAGCGCTTCCGGCACAGCTGCGCCAGGTTCGCGCCGGTGGCCAGGCCCAGTTTCGCCGAGAGGAACTGGACGACCATGCCCATCAGATTGGCGCCGACCACGACCCAGAGCAGCCGATGGCCGTAGTCGGCACCGGCGGCGAAGTTGGTGGCGAAGTTCCCCGGGTCGACATAGGCGATGGCCGCCGCGAAGGCGGGGCCGACCATCACCAGGCCCCTCGCCCGCCGGACCAGCGTGCTCTCGCGGATGCTCATCGGCGCTCAGCTCATGAGCGTGAGCAGTTGCTCGTAGAAGCCGCCGAAGGTGCGCTCCTGATCGACCAGGTGTACTTCAAGGATCCAGTGGCACTGCCGGCCCGCGTCGTCCAACGTGCGCAGCGGCCGGTTGTTGGCGGGCGCGATATAGCTGTTGACCAGGTCCTTGTCGATCAGCTCATGGGGGAACTCGCCGACCAGATGGCCGCTGTGCGGACCGCCGAAGACCCAGCCGGCCTCCCGCGCCAGCTCGGTCATACGGGCGTAGAGCTCGGCGCCGGTGATGTCGGGGTGCCGCTCGAAGTACTCCCGTCCGGCCTGCCAGATCACCGGCAGGTCGTCGCGCAGCCGCAGTTTCCGGGGGTCGTCGCCGAGGACGTAGGTCCGCCCGAAGTCGGCCTCCCACTCGGCGAAGACCGGGCCGAAGTCGAGGAAGACGATGTCACCCGGCTCGATCACCCGGTCCGGGGGGTTGTCCCGGTAGGGCGACAGGGTGTTGGGGCCGGATCGCACGATGCGCTTGTGCCAGTGCCGGTCGGTGCCGAACAGGTCGCCGGCCAGATCCCGGACGGCGTCGCTGACCTCGATCTCGCGGCGCCCCGGCGCGACCAGGCCGCGCCGTGTCACTTCGTCGAAGAGAGCGACCGCCTTGCGTTCGGCCTCGATCAGGTTGCGCGCCCGCGCAGCCTCGTCGATTCCGGTGGATGTCGTCACTCCGTCCACAACAAGCCTCCAGAGGGGAAACGTCGAAATCAGTGGTCAACAGAGGCCAGGCGCTGCTGGTGCACGCGGAGATGGAGGTGGGCCAGTTCGAGCAGGGGTGTCTCGACGCCGTGCCGGGCGGCCCGCGCGACGAGGTCGCCCAGCAGATGGTCGGTCTCCACGGGGGCGCCGCGGCACAGATCGCGATAGAGCGAGGAGGCCGCCTCCGAGCCGGGGTCGGTGACCGTGGCGCGCAGGGCGGCGAGGGCCGCCGGACCCGGACGGTGGCCGCAGGCCGTCGCCGCCGCCGCGCACTCGGCGACGACGCGCTCGGCGAAGCGGCGCCCGCCCGGTGCCGCCGCCACGTCGCCGGCGACCCCCCGCATCAGGCAGGTCACCGCGCCGACGGCGGCCACGTACACCCACTTCTCCCACATCTCCTGCCGGATGGCCGGTGAGCGCCCGACGGTGAAGCCGGCGTCGCCGAGCGCCGCCGGCACGGCCTCCAGAGCGGGTGGGTCTGAGGGGTCCCAGACGCCGTAGCGGATCTCCTGCCGCTCGTTGAGCTGAAGGATCCGGCCGTCCGCGTCCAGGGTCGTGGTCACCAGGCAGACGCCACCGGCCACGTGCCGATTCCCGAAGCGTGCCATGAGCCGCTCGACATGACGGACGCCGTTGAGCAGCGGCACGATCACGGTGCGCGGGCCCACCGCGGGGCCGAGGTCGGCGATGGCCCGGTCCAGGTCGTACGCCTTGACCGAGAACAGCACCACGTCGTACTGATCGGTCAGTTCGGCGGAGGTGACGACCTTGGGGGTCAGGCGCACGTGGCCGTGCGGGGAGTGGACCGTCAGGCCCTCGGTCCGGATCCGCGCGGCACGGAGCGGCCGGGCCAGGAACGTCACGTCGCGGCCCGCCTCGGCGAGCCGGCCGCCGAAGTAGCCGCCGGTGGCGCCCGCCCCGACCACCAGTGTCCTCACGACAGGGCCATTCCTCGTTCATCACGGCGCTCGACGGGCGGCCAGGGGCTGCTCCGGAAGGCGCCGAGAGCGGCGGCGGCGTCCGTGACGATGTCGTCGGCGATCAGGGCGAGCGCGGCGGCGTCGTCGGCGAACCGCTCGGGGTCCGCCACCTTGCCCATCCGCAACAGGCCGACGGCGTCCCGCAGCCGGTTGCCCAGCCAGGCCAGCGGATCCTTGGTCAGCTCGTCGTCGTACAGCCGCTTGCGTCCCTCGCCGTTGGGCATCTCGGGATGCCAGTGCATGCGGTCCCCGGCGTTCGGGGCCGACTCCAGCAGGTCGAAACGGCAGATGCCCCGGCTGATGGACAGGGCCCGCGACGCGTAGATCGAGCCGGGGAGTGTGTCGGGTTCATTGATACGCAGTTCCACCCGCACTCCGCATTCCCGGCCGTCCTGCAACCGGTTCGGATTCAGGAAGTCGATTCCTTCCACACTCACGCACAGCCGCTTTGCCACATGGATTTTCATGAAAAAGAGAACACCAGAGGCCGGACTCGACTGTCAACTGCCCCGCTACCGCCGACAAATGCCCCTGACAGAGGAAACGCTAGTGGCGCGAGCGGGGTCACCCCACTCGCGCCACCACCTTGTTTCGCTCTTCTTTCAGGAACGCGGCACCGGCAAGCCGTGCCGAATACGGTGATCCCGAAAAGCGGCATGCTGCCCCGCCACCACGACCATCGGCGACAACGGCCGCGCAGAGCACAGCAGAGCGAATCCGGATTCTTCGTCCACGGGAAAGAACCGGCGTGCGGCAGCGTGATCCGCCGCACCTTCCACGACACGGGCGGCACACGAGGTGCACCACCCCTGCCGGCATGTTCTGGGAAGTCTCAGTCCATGGCGGTCCGCCGCGTCCAGCAATGATTCGCTCCGGTATGCCCGGATCACCTCGACGGTGTTCTCGAATTCGACGCGTATCTCGTAGCTGGGCTCATCAGGGGTGGTCGAACGGCCTGTTCCGGCTCCAGGGTGCATCACCGACACCTCCTCGCTTGAAGTGCCCCGACGGGCGCGCCACGCCGTCCCGTTCCATGCTGAGCAGTTCGATGAACCACGCCTCGTGCTCGATCTCCTCGTTCAGGATGCGCATGGCGAGCTCATAAGTCCTCGGGTCCTTGCCGAAGGTCATGTCGCAGATCTCCCACCAGGAGCGCACCGCGCAGCGTTCGGCTTCCAGCAGCACCGTCAGGATTTCCACCGCGTTCGCCGGGCTGGTGGCGTCGTTGCCGTCGTTCCCCCAGCTGAGCCGGCCGTTGTTGGTGTTGGGGAGGTAGGCGTCGGGGCAGCCGGCGCGGTCGGCGAAGTCCCGGAGATCGAACGGAATGGTTCCGCCGAGTTCGAAGATCCGGGGGGTGATCAGCTCGAAGTGGGACCGGTCCTCCAGGCGCGCGTCCTCGGCTATCGCCTTGTAGTCCTCCTTCCCCGCGAGGAAGTGGCGCAGGACGGTGTAGTAGTAGTACGTCGTGAACTCGGCGGCGGCGGCGTCGATGAGTTTCTCGCGCAGCGCGATGACGTCGACGCCCCGTTCCTCGAGCTGTTCCACGCCGGCCCGCCGGGTCAGGTCCCCTTCGGCCACCCGGCCCTGGTAGGCGGGCGCCGCGAGCGTGGTGCCGTCGCGTCGCCCGACGTCGACGACGGCGCGTTCCCGCCGCTGGGCGGCCTTGCGCTCACCGCAGCAGCCCGAGGTGCGGTCCGCCGCCGGGGTCTTCCCGGCGACGGCGGTGGAGGAGTTCGCGAGGTCGCGGGTCTCGCCCCGGACGAGATACCGCTCGAAGGCCTCCACCGGGCTCATGCCCGAGCGCACGGCGTCGCGCAGCGACTCCTCCTTGGTGCCGATCGCCAGCGCCTCGTCAGCGACCTTCTCGGCCACCTCCTGCGGCACGATGACCACACCCGAACCGTCCGCGACGACATAGTCGCCGGGCGCGATCCGCACGCCTTCGATGTGCACCGGCTCCTTGCCCCAGCTGACCCAGTCCCCGCGCTGGATGAATCCCTGCGGGCGGACGAAGCGGGAGATCACGGGGAAGCCCATGTCCCGCACCGTGTGCAGGTCACGGGCGCCGCCGTCGACGACGGCGCCCTCGGCACCGCGGGCCCGCAGGGCCGTGATGGACAGGTCGCCGAAGATGGAGGCGTCGATGCCGTTCATCTGCACGACGACGATGTGGTCCGCCGGCACGGAACTCAGCATCTCGAAGAGGCCCCGCGCGCTCTTTCCGTGGGAGACCGCCAGCGGATTGGGCACGCACTCCACCGGATACGCGGGCCCGACCATGGTCATACCCGGGTCCGCGAAGAGAAAGTCACCGGAAAGACTCTGCTTCACATAGCCGAGCCCGTCGAGGATGTCGGTGAGCGCCCCCGTATAGGTCTGGCGTAGCTTCTCCACGATCGTAGCGTCCACAGCCCACTGACCGTTGCTGTCACTGCTCATTTTTCTCGGCCCTTCGATCCTGGTTGCGAAATCCGCGCCTTCCGGCCGACCTTGTTCACACCCGCAGTCGCGCACTAGCCTTTCGACGCATTCCCACGGGAGGGATTCTTATGGCTTCTGGTGCGAAACCTCAAGGCGCCTATCGATCAAGCTTCTCGAACTGGGAGACCCGGTCGAGTGTCCGAGCCAAACCCCGTCGAATACTGGAGGAGCTGGAAAAGGGGAAGGTGTCGTTTCCGCCCGAACTCGTCCCGGTCCTCTACCACCCGTCGGTGCGGGAGCAGGAGCAGCCGGTCATCAACAGTGTGCTGCTCCAACGGCTGCACATCTACCTCGACTTCACCGCCGACCTCGAGCAATTGGTGGTCACTCCCGTGACCCAGCTCATCAGTCGCCGGCGCAGCGGTTTCGACCTTCCGGCCGAGATGCTGCGGGACTCCTACAAGATATGTACGGACGAGGCGTGGCACGCCCAGTTCTCGGACGACTTGCAGGCCCAGCTCGTCACGGCCACGAAGGAGTCGCCGCTGTCTTCGGGGGAGCCCTTTTTCCTCACCCGGCTGCACGCCGTCAAGTCCACGATGGATTCCTCCCTGCGGCCGTTGGCCGACCTGTTCTTCACCGTCGTCTCGGAGACGCTCATCTCGAGCATTCTGTCCGGTATCCCCAAGGACCGGCAGGTCTTCACCGCCGTCCGGGAGACGGTGGCGGACCACGCCGAGGACGAGGGCCGCCATCATGCCTTCTTCGCCCGGTTCTTCGAGATCGCCTGGCCCCAGCTGACCCTCTCTCAGCAGGAGCTCGTCGGTGCCCTGCTGCCGGAGTTCGTCGTGGCGTTCCTGCGCCCCGACACGGCCGCGCTGGGCAGGATGCTCCAGCCGACCGGCCTGCCCGCGGACGCGATCCGGGCGGTGATCGAGGAGACCTACCCGCCGGCGCGCGTCGAGGCGGACATGCGGGCGGCCGCGGCGGCCACGTTGCGGCTGTGCGAGCGCACCGGCGTCTTCACGTCGGGCCGGGCGACCGAGGCCTTCCACCGGTGCGGGCTGCTGTCATGACGGGTCCTGGTGCCGCAGGTCGAGCAGGATCTTCCCGGAGGCCGTCCGCGTGGTCAGGGCCGTCACCGCCGACGCGGCACGGGCCATCGGGAAGACCGCGTGGACCGGGATCACCATGCTTCCCTCCCGCAGTGCCCGCAGCGCCTCCACCGTGCCCTGCCTGATGCGCTGCGGGGGTTCGGCGACCCCGCCGTATCCGGCGATGGTGAGGTTCTTCCGGTACACGGCTCGCATGGACAGGGTGCTGTCCGGTGCCGCGCTCGTACCGTAACTGACCAGTCGGCCGTAGTCGGCCAGCAGGTGCACGGCGGCCGCGGTGAAGGCTCCGCCGAGGGCGTCGAAGACCACGGTGGGCGCGACGGAGTCCGCCGCCAGGGCCAGTTCCGCGGCCGTGGCGGCCTGGATGGGCGTCGCCCCGGCGGCCTCGACGGCCTTCGCCTTCTCGGGGGCGGCCGTCTGCCCCCACACCTGCGCGCCGGCGAACCGCGCCAGGCTGCACACCGCCTGTCCCACTCCGCCCGCGGCGCCCAGCACCAGTACCCGGTCGGTGGCGCCGATGCCGCCCACGTCCCCCGTCACCCGTACCGCGGTGGTGCCGACGACCGCCGCGCACGCGGCGGCTTCGAGCCCGACCCCGTCGGGTACGGGGACCAGGGCGTCGCGCGGCGCGACGACCCGTGTCGCCCAGGTGCCGTCCCTGGTGATGCCGAGCCCGGCGCCGTGCACCACGACGGGCCGGCCGTCGTGCAGTCCGACGCCTTCGACGCCCAGGGTGCGGGGCCATTCGGCCTGAGCACCCACGCTGCCGGACATGACGTAGGTGTCCAGCGGGTTGAGGGAGGCGAAGCACATGTCGACGACGACCTCGCCGACCGCCGGTTCGCGCAGTTCGGCCCGGGCGACCTCCGGGGTGCTCCCCGGTTCCGCCAGCCGTACGGCCGTCACCTCGATCGTCATGCCGCCCTCCCCCGGCCGAGTCCCGCCCGCACGGCGGCGACGGTCCTGTGGATGTCCGCCTCGCTCACCGCGCCGAGATGCCCGATACGGAACGTCCTGCTGCCGGTGGCCGAGAACGTGCCGGCCTGGAGCAGCACGCCCTCCGCCGCGACGGACTCCAGGAACGCCCGCTCCTCCAGGCCGCGGGGGACGATCCCCACGGTGACTCCGTTGGCGCGGTCCCGCGGGCTGGGGACCAGCAGCCGGACCCCGGCGTCCTCCAGCCCGTCGTGGAGCATGTCCCGCAGGGCCGCGTGCCGGGCCACACGGGCCTGTCTGCCCTCCTCCAGGGCGAGGCGCAGCGCCTCGGACAGACCGAGCACCAGATTGCCCGCCGGCGACTGGAAGTATCCGAACTCGCCGCGTTCCGTGGCGGCCATGACCGGCAGCCACGGGGCCAGGTCGAGGGAGTAGGAGCGGGGCTGCCAGGTCCTCGTCCGCAGCAGCTGGGCGGCCCGGTCGCTGAACACGTAGGTCGCGACGCCCGGGGGGCCGGCCAGGCCCTTGGGCGGGCCGCCCAGGTAGACGTCGATCCCCCAGGCGTCCACCTCGACCTGCTCGGCGCCGATGGCGGACACCCCGTCGACCAGCAGCAGCATGTCGTAGGTGCGGGCGAGGCGGGCCAGTTCCGGCAGGTCGGCCCGGACGCCGCTGCTGGAGTCGACGTGTGCCACCAGCAGGGCCTGGTGCTCCCGGCGGGCGATCAGTTTCTCGAGGAAGCCGGGATCGGGCGCGTGTCCCACCGGGAACTTCGGTGCGCGCACCGGGATGTCGTGCCGCAGGCAGATGTCCCGCCAGCGGTCCCCCCACATACCGGTCGACGCGACCAGCACGGGCACCCCCGGGCGCAGCAGGCTGACGGCGATGCTCTCCAGGCCGTGCGTGCCGGAGCCGGGCACCACCGCCGCGGGGCCCGTCGCCGCGCCGAGCAGGGCACGGAGCCTGGACAGGCAGCGGCCGAACTCCGCGATGAATCCGGGATCGGTCAGCGGCGGCGCCGGGGCGCTCATGCACCGCAGGACCGATTCCGGCGGTCGTGTGGGGCCCACCACCATCGCCAGCGGCTCGGCATGCTCGCGTACATCGCTCACTTCTCCGGTCAGGGTCTGTGTCACCAGCGTCCTCTTTCCCCGCGCCTCTGCGTTCGCCGTCCGTCGCGGACGGGATGCCGGGGCGGCTGTGCGCCCCGGCAGCCTTGCTCACACGGTGTTCCGGCGGTGCTCCGGTGGTTCAGGTCTCGCTGTCCCACTCCGCGTAGTCCTCGCGGAAGGGGGTGAAGACATCGAGGGCGACCGACCGCTCGATGGCGTGCACCTGGTGCTCGACGCCGCCCCGCACCACGAAGCTGTCGCCGCCGACCGCCTCGAACTCCTCGTCCCCCGCACGGACCCGGATGTGCCCCGACACGAGGTAGGCGAGCTGTTCGTGCGGGTGGCTGTGGAGCGGGAACACGGATCCCTTCTCCATCACGTGTTCCACGAGCATGAGCTTGTCGTTGTGGGCGAGCACGCGCCGGGTCAGGTTCGGGAAGGCCTCCCTGCCCTTGACCTCCTCACCCTTGACCGTGACGACGTCCGGATACTGTTCCGTCTCTTCACCGGTGGTCATGGATGTCCTCTCGTGGTGGGGTGAGCACCCGGTCAGCCGCGTGCCTCGAAGAGCGGCAGCGGGGTGACGTCCGCGTTCAGCGAGCCGCTGTCCGCCGTCGTGGTCGGGAAGTGCGCCCGGTCGAAGACCTGGTGGAGCGAGGAGGTGCAGGACGGCGGGACCGCCACCGCCACTCCGCGCTCGTCCACTTCCGACTTGGCCGCGATGAAGCGGTAGCTCTCGCCGGGTTGCAGATTCACCACCGACCAGGGGTTGGACCGGGTTCCCTGGTGGGTGCGCCGGTGGTACACCTCCTGGGGCTGCGAGGAGTCGTTGCGCACCTGCACGTGGAGCGCCCGGACATCGCCGTACCAGTCGAAGGTGGCGGTGTCGAACTCGTGGGTCGTGGGCAGGTCGTCCACCGTGGCCGGCCGGCGCCCGCCCCCGGGTACGCGGCGGATGTTCGCGTCGGCGCCGCACTTGGCGCAGGTCCCCTCGGCCGTCACCGCGAGGATCTGCGCGTTGAGTCCGTAGCGGGTGATCTGGAGTTCCCCGCAGTTGTAGCAGCGGGTGTCGGTGGACTCGGTGTCGTACACGTTGCCGAGGTAGACGTGACGCAGCCCCATGTCGAGTCCGACCCGGCGGGCCGCTTCCAGCCTCTCGACCGGTGTCCGGATGGTGTTCGTCATCTTGTAGTCGGGGTGGAAGCGCACGAAGTGCGTGGGCACCTCGGGGCCGAGGCGGTCGAGGACGAACCTTCCGATGTCGTGGGCGGTCTGTTCGTTGTCGCTGAGGTCGGTGACCATCAGCGTGGAGACCTCCACGTGTTTGCCCGCGCGGTAGACCTGTTCGGTTCCGTCGAGTACGGGTTCCAGCCACCCCTTGGTGATCTTCCGGTAGTACTTGGGGTCGATCGACTTGATGGAGATGGAGAAGATGTCGATGACCGGGATCAGTTCCTCGATGGCCCGCTCGGAGATGAAGAAAGCGGACTTGTAGAGGTTGACGATGCCGGCTTCCTTCGCGAGGGCCGCCGTTTCCGTGACGAACTCGTGCCAGACCACCGGGTCGTTGTACGTCCAGGAGATGACGTCGATCTCGTGCCGCTTGGCGATGTCGATAACTTCCTGCGGCGTGTAGTAGAAGACATCCTTGTCTTCTACGTAGCGGGCCTGCGACGTCTTCCAGTTGTGGCAGTAGTCGCAGTTCAGCATGCACCCGATGTTGCCCATGGAGAGAATGCGCGCACCGGGCTCGTAGTGGAACACGGCCTCCGTCTCGATCGTCTCCTCCGTGGCGTGCACGGAGCGACCGTAGTTGAGGCTGACCAGGCGGCCGTCACGGTTGGCCCGCACCATGCAGAACCCGTGCTGACCGGGCCTGATGCGGCAGTTCCGGGGGCTGAGGTGGCACCGCACGACGTTGTCGGGGAGGCGCTCCTCCAGGCGGGCGGGGTAGCCGTTCTCCTGCCACTTCTTGTCCACCATCTGCTTCTACCTTCCGTTCGTCCGAGTGCTGGGCAGGTTCCGCACGGCGGGGTGATCGGTGCCGGTGGGCGAGGTCCGGGAGGCCCCGCCGGGACTGCCGAGACCGGCGAAGAATTCACGGTTGATGTCCGCGTATCCTGACCACTCGCCCGGGAGTTCATCGACCGGATAGATCGCTTCCACCGGGCAGGCCGGCTCACAGGCATGGCAGTCGATACATTCGTCGGGATGAATGTAGAGCGTGCGCTCACCTTCATAGATGCAGTCCACCGGACATACATCGAGACAGGCTTTGTCCTTGACGTCCACGCATGGTTCTGCGATCACGTACGTCAATCCGGGCTCCCTGTTCGGTCGGGGCGAATTATTGGACTGACGCTAACAGCGGAAGGGTTTCGCGAACAACAGCGGGAATCGCATCAAAATGAACCGGACAGCTCCGCTCTGTCACGTTCGGAAAAGCTCTCGTATCGTCTGCGGCAATCAGCTTCGCCGAGGTCGTTCCATGAATGGGGTGAGGGCTCTTGCGTTCTTTCGATCGAGCTGATTCGGCCGGACGGTTGCGTATCGCGGTGCTTCTGCACGCGCCTTGGGAGAAGCCCGGCTCGTTCGGTGAGCTCCTGAGGGAGCGGGGAGCGTCCGTGGTGCCGTTCCGCCTGGACACCGGCGCTCGGCTGCCCGATCCGGAGGACATCGACGCCGTCCTGGCCATGGGCGGCCCGATGAGCGTCAATGACCCGCTGCCGTGGATCCGTCGCGAGAAGGAGTTCATCCGGCGGGCCGTCGACCGCGGGATTCCGTTCTTCGGTGTCTGTCTGGGCGCCCAGCTGCTCGCGTCCGCTTTCGGGGCGTCGGTGCGGCCTGCCCAGGCCCACTACGGAATGCATACGGCGCACCTGGCTCAGGGCGCTTTCGACGACCCGGTGTTCGGCGGTCTGCCGCGCAGTCTGCGGGTCTTCCAATGGCACGGCGAGAACTTCGGCCTCCCCGCCGGGGCGACCCGGCTGGCGGACTCACCCGGGTGCCCCAACGAGGCGATACGGATCGGGGCCACGGCCTACGCCGTGCAGTTCCACCTGGAACTCGATCTGCGGCTGCTCGCCGAATGGCTGGACACGCCCGCGTGTGCGAGTGAGCTGACCCGGAGCTTCGGCCCCGACGGCGTGGACCGCGTCACCGCACAGCTGATGACGGAGGCGGTGCGCCTGGAGCGTTACGCGCGGCGGGTCTTCGGCGGGTGGGTCGATCTCGTCGCGCGCCGGGCGCCTGTCACGTCCCCGTGACGGTCATCCCAGCTCGCTTTTCCGCTGGCTGAGCCTGACGGAGAACTCGCGCAGATCCTCCGCGCACTTGAAGGCGAGGGTCGTGAGCCGGTCCAGGCAGTGCTCGGGCAGGACCTCGGCGATGCGGTGCAGTTGGCCGGCGGCGGCGACATGCGCGTCCAGAACCCGCAGCAGGACCCGGCCCGCCTCGCTGTACCGCAAGGACGGGTCGGTCCGCAGCCGTTGCAGATCCTGGAGCCAGTCCTGACCCGGCCTGTCGTGATCACGCCGGGCGAGCCCGCTCGGGGAGGTGTCGGAGTTCGTCCGCCGGCGCGGCTCCGCCTCCTCGATCCGCTTGGTGAGCTGCCTGTTCTGGGCTTGCAGGGCGACCGTCGCGTCCCACTGACGCGGGCGTTCCGTGGCACGTCCGCCGGGTTTCACCTGCTCACGCGGGCGTACCGCGCGGGCCCGGCCGTCCAGTCCCACCCGGGAGGGCAACTGGGGAATTTCCCCAGTTGCCCTTCTGAGAGCTCCCACGGTCTTGTGCGACAGACCGGCCTTGGCGGCGACGGCCCGGTCCGACCAGTGGGGGTTGGCGGTGATGATGCGGCGTGCGGCCGCCTTGCGGTCCGCCAGGGTCAGGGGCAGCCCGTGCTTCGTGTTCATCTCGACCGCGAGGACGAAGATCTGCTCCTCGTCACCGTCGACGAACCGTGCCTTGATGGTCTCCTCGCCCCTGATCTGCGCCGCCTCGAACCGGTGCATTCCGTCGATCACGCGCATGCTGGGGCGATGCACGAGTATGGGGGGCAGGTCGGCTCCGACTCTGGCGAGCATCTGCGCGTGCTCCATACTGCTGCCGGCGCTGCGCGGCGAGTCACCGGGCCGGAGCAGCCTGACCGGGACGTCGATCACGTCGTCCTCGTGATCGTGTGCGCCGAGGCATATGTTCCCCGACGTGTACGGACAGTCGTCGTACTCTTCCATACGCACCTCATCACGGTGGACCGGAAATGACCCGAATGCGGTACACGAAAAGAACCGAAGCAATTAGGAGAACAAGAGACGGCCGGCCAGGAAGAGAATGACTCCGTTTCCGACGACGGCCGTGATGATGCGGCCTTTTTCCGTGTTGAGTACTCGACCGATCAGCGCTCCGCCGATCGCGAGCACCGCTTGCCAACTGGCAGAGGCGATGAAGGCGGCGATAACGAACACCACACTGTCGGAAGCGGTCCAGGAGTCATTGCGCAGCCCGAGGACAAGCGCGGAGAAATAGATGACAGTCAGGGGATTGAGAATAGTAAGACCGAGAAGCTGCCAATACGCCCGAAACGGACTCCTTCCGTCGATCGAACGCACTGCCTCCGTACTCTTGGAGTGACGGAGCGCAGCCAGTATCCCTTTAGCCGCGATGACGACCAGAACAACGGCAGCCGCCCATCTCATGGGGTCGGCGACAGGCCGGATGACACCGGCGAGAACCGTCCCCGTAGTGGCTGCCAGCAGAGCATAAAGCCCGTCGGCGGTGGCCGTACCCATCGCGCCGGAAAAACCTGTGCGTAACGACGTCTGGGCCGAGAGGGTAATGATCAGTACGGTGATGGCACCGACCGGCATTGCAATACCATATCCGGCCAGCAGTCCGGCCACCATTACATCACCCACAACAGACCCCCCGTACACATCCTCGGCGACCATGGGCACGGTACAGCAGCCCCGCCTCGACCAGCAAGATGAAATAAACTCTTTACACAACATCTATTGCCAGCGGACCTTTCGAGCCACTCGACATCGGACCGTAGGACGTCAAGCGGACGGCAAGCCGTCAATTCGGGTGAGGGCGTACGATGTCCTCGCCCGGCCGGCAGTCCGCTCGTCGACGTATGCGGGGACGCATGCGGACCACTCCCACCCGGCAATCAAGATCCGCATCGATGAATTTGATCAAATGACCGAGGAGTGACACCGGCTCGCGAGCATGTCACGCGCTTCGCCGTCGGCCCGGCCCGCGTCCGCCCCCGCCGCAGCGTTTCCTCCGTTACCGAGAGCGGTGCGCGGCCGTACCGCATGTCCTTATCTCCGTCGCGGCGGAGACCTCGGCAGGGCCCGGCCGGGCTTGATCACGGGCCCGCCACACGACCGTCCGGCCGCCGGTGCCTCCCCGGGGCTGCGCGATCGCCCCGGCGGCGCCGCACCGCGCCGCGCCACACCGCGGCAGCGTCGGAAGCGGCCGGTGCCAGCCCTCGCGGCCCCTTCCCCGCCGATCGCCTCGCGACGGACCACGGACGCCGCATCGGCATGGTTCATGGTTCACCGTCGAACAACACTGCCGCGCGAACACCATGCGGAGTGGTCCCTGGAACCACCATCTCGCACAAACTGCATTAAATACTCATATAGGGCTACTTGCGACTAAGTGGACGCGTGGACCGCTCGTTCGCCCGGTCTGTCAGGGCCGCGCGCATCGGCCGGGACACGTGACCGGTCCACAGGACATCCGAAGCAAGGGAGAAGCCGCCGATGAGTGAGTCCATACGAACCGGGACCGGGGGGAGCGGGGGGACCGGGGAAAAGGTCAAGGCAGAGGCCTCCGCGACGGCCGGCCAGGCCAAACAGGCAGCGTCCCAGCTGACGGACACCGCGGGGGAACAGGCCCGCGCCGTGGTCGGTGAGGCGCGGCAGCAGGCCGGTACGGCCATCGGCGACCTGCGAAGCCGCGCGATGGACGAGGCCGAGGAGCAGACCAAGCGCGCGGCCGGCACGCTGCGCCAGTGGGCGAACGACCTCTCCGATCTGGCCAGGCGCGCCGAGAGTGACTCGCCGGCCCGCAGCCTGGTGTCCCAGGCGGCCGACAAGGGGCATTGGGCGGCCGACTACCTGGACGGGCAGGGAGTCGAAGGCATGGTCTCCGACCTTCGGGGCTTCGCCCGCCGCCGCCCCGGAGCCTTCCTGGGCGGCGCGCTGGTGGCCGGGCTGGTCGTCGGACGCCTGGCGAAAGCGGCGGGGACCGCTTCCCGGCCCGACGGGGCCGGGCAGGGACCCTCCGCCGCGACGGCGGGCCGTGGCCCCGTCGAGACACCGGCCTCCTCGGCGCTCCCCGCGGGTCCGCCGCCGACGGCTCCGCCGCAGGCACCGGCCATGCCGACGGGCGTGCGGCCGACCGGCGGCACGGCGGGCCGTCCGTACCCGGAGGTCTGAGGTGTCCTCGATCCCACCCACGCCCGGGGCGGCCGAGCCGCACGGCCAGGACAAGAGCATGGGCCAGCTGCTGTCCGTCGTCACCTCGGACCTTCAGACCCTCTTCCGGCAGGAGGTCGAGCTGGCCAAGGCCGAGATCAGGGAGGAAGCGGCGAGGGCGGGCAAGGCCGCCGGGATGTACGGCGGTGCCGGCTTCGCCGGTTCCATGGTCCTGCTGTTCCTCTCACTGGCCGCCGTTCTCGGTCTGGCCAACGTGATGGACGGGGGCTGGGCCGCCCTGATCGTCACCGCGGTGTGGGGCGTCATCGCGGCCGTCCTCTACCAGAAGGGCCGCGCACGGATGCACACGGTGTCCCCGAAGCCCGAGCAAACCGTCGAGACCTTGAAGGAGAACGCGGAATGGGCACGTCACCCGACCAAGTGAGGGCCGAGATCGAGGCCACCCGCGGCCAGTTGTCCGCGGACGTCGACCAGCTCGCCGACCGGACCAGCCCCCGGCGAGTCGCCCGCCGCCGGGCACAGCGGATGCGTGGCGCGGTGTCGGGCGTCCGCGACCGGGTCATGGGTACCGCGTCGCACGCCGCGCACGGAGTGACCGCCACGGCGCAGTCTGCGGCCGGTTCACTGCAAGAAGGCACCGGGCAGGTGACCGGCGCGGCACGCGGGGCGGCCGGCCAGGCGGCCGACACGGCGCGTGGGGCGGCCGGCCAGGCGGGCGAGGCCATCCAGCAGGCGCCCGCGCAGGCCCGCCGGCAGACGCAGGGCAGCCCGCTGGCCGCGGGTCTGGTCGCCTTCGGCGTCGGCCTGCTGGCCTCCTCGCTGCTGCCCGCGACCCGGATGGAGCAGCAGAAGGCGGCCGAGCTGATGGAGCAGAGCGGCGAAGCGCTCGAGCCGGTGAAGCAGGCCGCCGCGGAGTCCGCGCAGCACCTGAAGGAAGGCGCCAGGGAGGTGACGCAGAGCGCGGCCGCGGAGGTGAAGGACACCGCGGCGCAGGCCGCGCGCACCACCCAGGACGAGGCACGCGACCAGACCGGCCGGGTCACCGATCAGGCACGCGGCTCCGGCCGCACGCTGGCGGACGAGACCAGGCAGCGTCCGGGGCCCCCCTCCTCCGCCTGAGGCCCGCCTCCGGGGCACCGTGCCGGTGCCCCGGAGGCGGGAGCATGCCCCTGATCCGACGGGCACCAGAGGTGGCCGGCCGCGCGGTACGACGTGTCGGCCGCCGGCCGGCCAAGGCCCGCGAGCCCGGGATCGCCGCCCTCCGGCGGCCCCGGACACCGCGCGCCGACCACGGGCCGCGCCGCGCCTTGCTGGACCCGGTGCGCGAACCGTTCGGCTTCCGGTGCCCGGTCGACCATGGCGCAGGGTGAGCAACCGGCACCGCCGGCCCTCACCGGGCCGGGCGGATCGCTTGCCGCGGCGTCACGCTGCGGCGCTTCAGCCGGTAGGTCAGCCGGTCGGCGCGGAAGGGGCGGCCGGCAAACCGAGAACATGTTTCGAAAATAGGAATTTTCTGTCAATACACGGGCACATCGGACAGTGTTCATGTCAGGAGAGCGCCAGACCACGAAGGAGATGGCCATGCGCAAAACCGCAGCCACCACGCTCATCGCCCTGCTTCTCGCCGTAGCTCCGGCGGGCACGGCCTTCAGTCAGCCCGCCGAGCGGGCCAACCCCACGGTCTCCACGGCGACCGTCCAAGCTCAGGACCAGGACGACAAGGATGACGGCGGCGGCGAGGGCTTGTGGGGCCTCTTCGGTCTCCTCGGCCTGGCCGGGCTCATCCCCTGGCGGAAGAACCGCGGGCGTCAGCCTCGGGACACCCACACGACCGGACGCGGCACCGGCATGTGAGCGCCTCCGGGCATCCGCGCTCGGCGTCACGCCGGCCGGCCACCCCGGCCGGCGTGACGGACCGGAGGAACGAGTCGCGGCGCAGCCGGCGCGCCGTGGACATGTCCGGCCGGGCGTCAGCGGCCGGGGCGGGCCCGGCGACGGCGTTCGTGCCGGAACGGGCCTTGACACGTGCGACCGGCGACGTCTGCCTCACCATGACGGGAAGCCCACGCCGAACGTCCGGCCCGGCCGCCGCCCCGCACCGGACGTGCACACACGCCGGCCGCACCGGGGCCGGCTCACGCGGGGTCCGTGGGGGCGGGCACCGACGCCTTCGCGGGCGCACGTTCCGCCCGCCGCAACAGTCCGGCCGCCACCAGTCCCCCGGCCAGCACGGCCACCGCGCCCACGAGCTGTCCGGCCTCCAGGGCCGCTCCGAACGCCCGCGTCACCGTGTGTCGTTCGGCGGCGGAGTCCGCGGCGGCCAGCGCGGCGGGCAGAGAGGCCGCGGTCACCGGCACCAGCGCGGAGAAGCGGGCACTGAGGACGGCTCCGAGGACGGCGACGCCGAGACCGCTGCCGAATTCGGTCACCGTGCCCTCGATGCCCGCACCGGCGCCCGCCTTGTCGCGCGGCAGGGCGCCGAGGACGGCGACGGCCATCGCCGGGTTGGCGAACGCGCAGCCCACACCCATGAGGACGAGTCCGGTGAGCAGCCCCCGTAGCCGTCCACGACCCGCCCGGCGAGCGCGACCGCGGCGAGACCGCAGGCCAGTAGGGTCATGCCGACGGCCACCGCGCCCGGGATGCCGAGGCGCTTGCTCAACCGGGCGGACAGGCCGGTGAAGTTGAGCACGACGACGGTCAGCGCGAACGGCGCGGTGCGCAGGCCCGCCTCCAACGGCCCGTAACCCAGGACGAACTGGAGCTGCTGCGTCAGCAGGTACAGGGCACCGCCGCTGCCGAAGGTGATCAGTACCGCCCCGAACACGGCCCCGGTGAAGGTCCGGTCGCGGAAGAAGCTCATGTCCAGCATGGGGTTGGCCACCCGGCGCTCCCAGACGACGAACGCCGTCAGGGCGCAGACGCCGAGCCCGGCGCCCGTGAGGACGTACGGCGACGTCCAGCCGTGGTCGGGGCCGGAGACGACGGCGTAGACGAGCGTGGTCATCGCGACCGTGGACAGGAGGGCGCCGAGAAGATCGGGGCGGTCGCTCTGCTCGGCCTTGCTCTCGGGTACGAGGACGGCGACGGCGCACAGGCCGAGCACGACCACGGGTATGTTGACGAGGAAGAGGGAGCCCCACCAGAAGTATTCGAGGAGGGCGCCGCCGACGAGCGGCCCGGCCGCGAACCCGAGGGCGTTGACCGCGGCCCAGATGCCGATGGCCCGGACGCGCTCCGCCTCGTCGAAGACCTGGACGGCGACGGCGAGCGTGGTGGTCAGCAGCAGTGCACCGCCCACGCCCATGCCGGCGCGAGCGGCGATCAGCTGACCGGTGCTGTGCGCGAACGCGGCCGCGAGCGAGCCGGCGCCGAAGAGGGCGAGGCCGGTCAGGAGCAGGCGCCTGCGGCCGTAGCGGTCGGCGGCCGCGCCGGCCGCCAGCAACAGCCCCGCCTGCACCAGGACGTAGGCGTTGATGATCCACTGCACGTCGGCGGTTCCGGCGCCGAGGTCGGCGGTGAGCGTGGGAACGGCGACGTTGAGAATCGTGTTGTCGAGGATGACGACGAGCTGGGCCAGGCAGATCACGCCGAGGATCAGCCAGCGCCGTGGGTCCCGGGGCAGGGGGGACGCGTGGCTGGACAGGTGCTCGGCGGCGGGCGTCGCCGTCATGCGGACTCCTGAGACTCCTGGGTGAGACAGGGGATACGACGGGAACCGGGAGCCACCCGCCACTTAGGAGAGCCTAACCTAAGGATGACGTCGGCCGCGCTGCCGGCCTCCAGCGGCCGGGCCGGCTTCCCCGGCTGGTCGCCGACGATGACGGACTCGGTGACGTAACCTCCTTGGGGAGCATCGCGATCGCGCGGAAGCCGACCGTGTCCCGCACGGGCCCCGGCGGAAGAGACCGCCCCCGGCTTGGCCCAGGGCGGTCATGGCTGCGCGCCCTCGGCGGCCCACCGGTTGATCAGGCGTGCCGCCGCCGCCGGATCGTCGGCGGCGGCGTAGACCTTCCTGGCGAGCACGGAACGTCCCTTGCGAAAGGAGACCCGCACCGGCTCCTTCAGCTCGATGACCAGTTGCGTCGAGCTTCCGACGGAGCAGGCCACCTCCTCGTCGGAGTCCAGGGCGCGGCGCAGGCCGTACCAGGGCACGGAACGGTGTGCGACGCTGACGCTCGCGAGCGCCGTTCTCGGAAGGGTCAGCGCGCGGAAGGGCCCGGTACGCAGGCGTAATGACGTGTCGTCGAGAAGGTGGGGCGCGCGGATCGTCATCGCGCAGAATCCCAGGGTGAGGGTGACGGAGAAGACGACCCACAGGAGATGGACCGCCCGCCCGGCCGGCGGGAGTTTCCCGTCGATGAGCAGCGCGACGACGACGTCCGACGCGGTGAAGATCAGGACGACCGTCCGCAGACTCGCCGAATGGGGCACCGCCCGCTCGGTCTCGGGCAGCCGCAGCGGCCGGCGAGCGACCCAGTCCCACAGGTCGCGCAGCATCCGGCCCGTCCATTGCGCCCCCGACCGGCGGGGCGCCGCTCCGGTTCCGACGGGGCCGGAGGCCGTGTGGTCACGCATCGCGCAGTTTCCTTCCCGGCCAGAATCCGGATGCCACGCGGGGCCCGGCGAGCACGGCGGCCGGGGCCGCCGGCCCGGGGCTCTGGCCTTCCCATGTTTCCTTGGCTCGACTTTCCGTGGCCGTCCGCTGGCGCCGGCCGCGGCCGGTGGCAGGCGGGCGGAACGCCGTTGCACGGCGAAGAGGAGGGCAGCGAACCGGTCATGCCCCTGCCGCACGGCAGGCGGGGCGGGCAGGGCACGGCGGATCGTCCCGTCCGGTCCCCGTCGCGCCGGTCCGTCGGCACCGGGCGGGTCCATCGGCCCACCCGGCGGTGGGATCTGCCCGCCTCAGTCTCCGCGCGTTCCGGCTGCACGGTGGTGGCGCGGCGCCGGGAACCACCCGGCCGGACACGGATCGGCCTCGGCCGATTCCGGTGCGGCTGCCATCGCGTACCTCCCCTGACCACTCACCTGGGCCTGTCTCCCTGCGGCGCGCAGCGGGACGGTGCCCCAAGGGCGGGTTCGCGGGCGGTCGCCCTCTTGTACACTGCGCCACCCTCACGGCCGGAGAGCGGTCCGGCACGGCGCTCACGCCGTCACCTCATGTGCATGAAGCCGGACCCGCGTGTTCCCACAGCGGTTCGACATGATCCTCCGCCACCCTAATCGAGGGGCCGACGTGCTTCAACTGGGTGTTCTCGACCGCCTGTTGATCGGACATCACCACGGTGGAGACCGCAGTGCGCGGCAGAGCGGGCGAGGGCCTCCTCCACACCGTCCACCGGCTGGAACTCGTCCCGGAGAAGGGCCTCCTGCCCGCAGAGAAGCTCGCCGGGCTGCTGCGGCCCGAGGTCCTCGCGGGCAGCGGCGCCCCCCTGGCCTGGCCCGCGGACGCGCACCGGGACCGGCGGAAAGGCACAATGACGATCATGCAAGCGTCCCCTTCGTCACAGTATTTCCAGCCGGTCCTGGAGCGCATCGCCGAGGAGATCGAGCGCACCCCCGGCCGCGGCCGGCCCGCCGACTACATACCGGCGCTCGCCGCCCGCGACCCGCGCCGCTTCGGCATGGCCGTCGCCGAGCCGGACGGCACGGTGTACGGCGTGGGGGACTGGCGGGAGCCCTTCTCGGCCCAGTCCATCACCAAGGTCTTCACCCTCGCCCTCGACCTGGCCCGCGAGGGCGACCAGCTCTGGGAGCACGTGGGCCGCGAGCCCTCCGGCAACCCCTTCAACTCCCTGGTCCAGCTCGAGTACGAGAACGGCATCCCGCGCAACCCGTTCATCAACGCGGGCGCCCTCGTCGTCACCGACCGCCTCCACACCCGCACCGGCGACGCCGCCGGCGAGCTGCTCGCCTTCCTGCGCGCCGAGAGCGGCAACCCGGACCTCGCCTTCGACGAGGAGGTCGCCGCCTCGGAGTCCGCCCACGGCGACCGCAACGCGGCCCTGGCCCACTTCATGGCGTCCTACGGCAACGTCGACAACCCGGTGCCGGTCCTGCTGGAGCAGTACTTCCGCCAGTGCTCCATCGCGGCGTCCTGCGCCGACCTCGCCCTGGCCACCACCTTTCTCGCCCGGCACGGTGTCCGCGCCGACGGCTCCCGGCTGCTCAGCCGCAGCCAGGCCAAGCAGGTGAACGCGGTGATGCTGACCTGCGGGACGTACGACGCGGCCGGTGACTTCGCCTACCGGGTGGGCCTGCCCGGCAAGAGCGGCGTCGGCGGCGGCATCATCGCCGTCGTCCCCGGCCGCTGCACACTGTGCGTGTGGAGCCCCGGCCTGGACGAGCGGGGCAACTCGGTGGCCGGCGTGGCCGCCCTGGACCGCTTCACCACCCTGACCGGCCTGTCGGTCTTCTGACGGACGCGCCGCCGGGCGTACGCCGCCGCGCTGGTCACTCCCACTCGATCCGGCTGTCCGCGAGCCGCGGCAGTACCACCACCGCGCCCGCGCCGAGGCCGGCCGCGCCCGCGACCAGGCCTGTCTCCGGCCGGCCCGGCCCGTCCCGCTCCGGTCGTGCCGCGCGGACGGGGACCGGCCCGGAAGCCGCTCCGCCCGCCGGCGGCCGGGTCCGCAGGGCGTCCAGCGACCTGCCGGTTCGACCCGCCCCACCCCCCTGAAGCCCCAGTCGAGCAGCGCGCGGGCCTCCTGGTACACGGCAGGGGCGCCGCCGGTGCGAGGGTTCATCACGCTCATCACCGGGGGTGCGCGCCTGGCGGCGGGGGCGGGCGGCGGGCGGCGGGCGGCGGGCACCGCACGGCTGGACGAGCGGCGAAAAGGTACACACGAAAGCAAGCGCATTCTCTCCTTGCGCAGAACCTTGTCAGTGCTCCAGTGGCCCCCTATTCTCGCGGGGCGGAAAGCGCTTTCCCGGCCGTCCTGGTTCCATGAGGCCGCTCCGGTGGAGGCGACCGTCGCGGCACCCGCCGCGACTCCTGCGCGTGAGCCGCTACAGATCCGGCGCGGGCTCTTTCCCCTGGATGTCGACGCACCAAGGGAACGAATGATGTACGCCACGACGACGCATCGAGTCGGCCACCGCGGCACCGGCGGTGACGACGCGCCCTTACGGACGTAACGCCGGCAAGTGCGGTAACAGGTGGCTGGTGACTGCCGCGCCGTCGGCGCCGGCGGTCACCACGCGGGTGGTGGCGTCACGGCGACCGGCCGCGGCGCACCCACCGATCCGGTCCGCACCGGGCAGGGCACGCCCGCGGACCGGCCGGCACCCTCGGCGGCCCGGCGGAACGACCACGGCAGGCAGCAACGGCAACGCCCAGCATTCAACGACGAAAGGGCAGCGAGGATGAGACGACCTGTCGCCTTGCGACTTCACGCGGCACTGGCCACGGTGGCTCTCGCGGCCGCCACCGGCGCCTTCTTGGCGATGCCCGAGGCATCGGCAGCGACCGGCGGCGCCACCGGCTACGCCACCCAGAACGGCGGGACCACCGGCGGCGCGGGCGGGCAGACGGTACGGGCCACCACCGGAACCGCGATCCACGCCGCCCTGTGCGGCAGGGCCAGCAGCAGCACCCCGATCACCATCGAGGTCGAGGGGACCATCAACCACGGCAACACCAGCAAGGTGTCGGGCGGAAGTTGCAGCACCGCCGACGGCGTGATCGAGCTGAAGCAGATCAGCAACGTCACGATCGTCGGGGTCGGCAGCGGGGCCGTCTTCGACCAGCTCGGCATCCACATCCGCGACGCCCGCAACATCATCATCCAGAACGTGACCGTCCGGAACGTGAAGAAGTCGGGCTCTCCCACCTCCAACGGCGGTGACGCCATCGGCATGGAGAGCAACGTCCGCAACGTCTGGGTCGATCACGTCACCCTCGAGGCGTCGGGCGGGGAGTCCGAAGGGTTCGACGGCCTCTTCGACATGAAGGACAACACCCAGTACGTGACGCTGTCCTACAGCGTCCTGCGCAACTCCGGGCGTGGCGGCCTCATCGGCTCCAGCGAGTCCGACACCTCGAACGGGTACGTCACGTTCCACCACAACCTGTACGAGAACATCGACTCGCGCGCGCCACTCCTGCGCGGCGGGATCGCCCACATGTACAACAACCACTACGTGAGCCTCAACGAGTCCGGCATCAACTCCCGGGCCGGCGCCCGCGCCAAGGTGGACAACAACTACTTCGAGGACTCCAAGGACGTCCTGGGCACCTTCTACACCGACGCGGCCGGTTACTGGCAGGTCAGCGGCAACATCTTCGACAACGTGACCTGGTCCAGCCCCGGCAGTGAGAACAACCCGGCCGGGCCCGACCCGAAGTCCAACACCACCGTCAGCATCCCGTACTCCTTCAGCCCCGACGGCGCCGCCTGCGTGCCCGACATCGTGCGCCAGACGGCCGGCGCCAACAAGGGTCTGCGGGTGTCGGACGGCAACTGCTCACCGCAGACGCCGTCGCCGACGCCGACCCCGTCCCAGACTCAGACGCCGGCCCCCACGCCGACGCCGACACCGACCGCGAGCAACCCCACGCCGGGGCCGTCCCAGCCCAGCGGGACCAACCTCAGCATCGGGGCCGGCTCCGACGGCTCCAGCAAGGCCGACGGAACCAGCTACGGCAACGTGCGCGACGGCAACATGAGCACCTACTGGTCGCCGGCCGGCTCCACCGGCTCGATCTCCATCAAGTGGGGCACCGCCACCACGGTGTCCAAGATCAACATCCGGGAGGCGTCGGGATCGGCCGGAGCCATCAGGTCCTGGCGGGTCCTCAACGGCGACACCGGCGCCGTCCTGACCTCCGGCAGCGGAGCGGGCGTCATCACCGTCCCCCGCACCTCGCTGCAGAAGATCACCTTCGAGATCACCGGTTCGTCCGGAGCGCCGCGGGTCGCCGAGTTCGAGACCTACGCCGGATAGCGTCGGCCACCGGCGGAGCCACGAGGCACCGGCGGACCCGGCCGACGGGCGGTGGCGCGGCGATCCGGCTCGGCCGGGCGGCCGCGCCACCGGCTCGGTGACGGCGGAGGGCAGCGGCGGTCCGGCCGCCGCCCTCCGCCGGCCGTGGCGGGCCCGCCCGGTCAGAGCGCGGCCAGCAGTTCCCCCAGTGCCCTCGCCGTGTCCGGATGGCGGCCGAGCAGTGCCGCGCCTCCCGGTCCGGCGTCCGGCGCCTCCCAGGTGCCCTCACAGCCCAGCAACCCGGCCAGCGCGTCGCACGCCGCGGGGTGGGCGGCGAGGAGCGCGACCCCCCGCGGACCGGCGGAGCGCCGGGCCGGAAGCGCGGCGGCCGCGGGCTGCCGCCACGGGGGCACCCACGCGTCCAGCGCCGCCAGCCTGCCGGGGAAGATCCGGCCGGCCTCCCGGACGAGGAGCGGCGCCAGATCCGCGGCGCCGGAGCGCAGCGTGGTGACGAGCGTCGGCAGCCACGGCAGCAGGACGTGGTCCGGCAGCCGGGCGAAGGCGTTCGACACGGCTTCCACCACGATGTCGGACAGCCCGGGCACCGGCTCCAGGGCGTGCACGAAACCGCTGAGGTAGCGCGGGTAGGCGGGTACGACCAGCGGGTTGGCCAGCAGATCGTCGCACCTGCGGCGCAGCTCGTCCCGGGTCAGGCGGCCGAGCTGGACCTCAGCCGCCCACAGCAGTGCCGTCTTCGACGGGTCCGTCGGGTGCGACTGGGCGACCGCCAGCTCCAGCTGGTTGCGGTCGCAGCCCAGTGAGAGGGCCAGACTCTCCATACTGAACAGGAAGCCCAGCGTGGCCGCGACCTGGCGCACGGTGGCGTCCTCGTCGGTGAACGCCGTCGGCAGCAGGGTGCAGTAGTGGGCGTATCCCGTCTTGGCGAAGGACTCGATCCATCCGGGCAGGACGGGTTCGCTGGTGCGGTAGTACGCCAGCAGCCGGCGGACCCGGCGCAGCACCTCCGGCGCGCCGTCCACGCTGCGTTCGCTCGCGAGCACCTCCAGGGCACGGTTGCCCAGCTCGTCGGCGAGGCGCCGGCTGCGCAGATACAAGGTGGCGTCCTCGACGGCCGCCAGGACGCTGGCCGCCGTCGCCCGGGAGTCGTAGGCCGCGCGCCGCAGGCGCTGCTCCAGCACCTGCTCGATACTGACGCCCTCGTAGCCGAGCTCGATCAGCGCCCGCTGGTGAGTGCCCAGGGCGAGGTCCCACGACTCCTGGATGGGCCGCTCGCCGAGCCGCCGCTCGCCCATGATCGGCCGTACGGCGCCCTGCGGCATCAGGTACCGCAGGATCCACAGCGTGTCCGAGCACCGCTCCAGCCCGGGATGGGCGGCGATGTCGAGCAGCGCCCGCTGGACGCCGCGCTGCTGGAGCCTCAGGTTCAGCGGCGCGAGCCGGTCGTGCACGTCGCGGGCGAGCGGGGGCAGCGCCTCGTAGCCGACCTGACCGACCCGGTCGCCGCCCATCATGATCTCCACGAGCCGGCGCACATCACGCCGGCCGGGCACGGTGTCCTTCTCGATGCAGGTGACGGCCGCGTCCTGGAAGTCGTACGGCGTCGGCCTGGCCCGGTCGCGCATGCCCGCCAGCAGGATCGACGTCTCGAACACGGCGATGGCGTCGGCGGTGGAGGCGAGATAGCCGTTGCGACGGGCGGCGCGCACGATCTCCACCGACCAGCCGAGGAGTTCGGTCTCGTCCAGGCGGTCCAGCACGGGTGGTCGCCGGAGGAAGCCGGTCAGCTTGTCGGCGGGCGGGGCGACGACGGCCGCGAGCGGAGCGGCCGCCGCCTTCCGGGACCGGGAGGCGCGCGTCCCCGCCTGGCCCGCCAGCCGGAACGGCTTCACTCCGCTGCGCTTGACGTGCTTGGCCCAGGTCGTCGCGGCGATCGACACGGAGCCCGCGGCGAGGCCGAACTGCGCCTCGATCGCCGCGTGACTGGACGGGATCAGTCCGTACTGCCAGGTGCTGCCGCTGGGCGGGCCGATCTCGAAGGTGTCCGCGCCGTGCACGCCGAACTCCGCGACGCGGCTGGCCGCGTGGAAGGCTCCGCACACGTAGAGGCAGTCGGCGGGGTCGGCGCCGGACGCGGCGAGGTGCTCGCGCGTCCTGGTCCACATGTACCGCTCGCGGTCCTCGTCCACCCGCACCCGGTGCGGATCGCCGGGGGCCAGGCGGCGGAACAGGCTGCCGATCAGGAACATGACCTGGCGGTAGGTGTCGTGGTCGCTGTCGCCGAGCGGCAGTTCCACGTACTGGTGCCACCACTCCGACCAGTGCCGCACCCGGCCGTGCCGCAGAAGGTGTTCCTCCAGTTCGGCGAAGCGGGGCCGCAGGTCGCCCAGGTCGAGGCCGACCGCGTCGCCGTGCAGCGCGGCCTCCTCCTCGGCCGGGGGCGCGTCCGGACCGGCGGGTTGGACGGGCGCGGGGCCGGCGGCATCCCACTGGAAGACGTGGTCGCAGGAGCGGTCGACGAGGACCAGCTCGACGCCGGGCGTCTCCAGGGCGTAGGCGATGGCCTGGTACTCGGCGGACGCCTCGGTGATCGGCGCGACCACCGACAGGGGCGACCAGTCGGCCGGGAAGCCCCTGACGTCGGTGGCGAACGCCTGGAGCGCCACGGGGAGCTTGCAGTTGCGCAGCTCGGTCAGCAGCGGTGCCATGTCCTCGCACAGCTCCAGGTACACCACCCTGGGCTGCTTCTCCCGCAGCCGCCGGGCCATGGCCAGCGCGGACGCCGGGGAGTGATGACAGACCGGGAAGATCTCCAGGGGCTCGCGCAGCGCGCGGTCCACGTCGTCGACGAGGCCGAGGAGGATGCCCTGGAGCGCGTCGGGTCCGCCGGCGAACTCCTCGGCGGCTTCCTGGAGCCGCGTACGCAGCGCGCTGAACGTCCCTCCCTGCATGGCGGTCACGACAGGGCGGCGATCGCGTCGCGGCCGCCCTCGAGGAACTCCGGCCAGGACCCGCCTACTTCCTTGCTGCGCGGCTCGACGACGCCGTGCAGGTACTTGTTGAGGATGGCGAGGTCCTCCGGTTCGCGCCGGGCGAGCGAGCCGACGAGCGAGGAGGCGAGCGTACGGGCGGTCAGGGCGCGCTCGCCGAAGAAGTTGCTGTGCAGGATGGCGTCCTCCAGGACGCCGATCTGCTCGGCGGTGGACAGCGCGGACTCCAGCTTCTCGTCGTCGCTCGCCGCGGCGGCGGCCGAGGCACGCAGGTCGGCGAAGCTCTGCAACAGCACGTCCAGCAGCGTGGGGGGCACGTCGAGCTCTATGCGGTGCCGGCGCAGCAGTTCCTCGGTGCGGAAGCGGACGATCTCCGCCTCGCTCCTCTTGTTGCCCACGACCGGGACGCGGACGAAGTTGAAGCGGCGCTTGAGGGCCGAGGACAGGTCGTTGACACCGCGGTCGCGGCTGTTGGCGGTGGCGATGATCGAGAAGCCGGGCTTGGCGAAGACGATGTTGTCGCCGTTGTCGCTGTCGAGTTCGGGGACGGAGATGTACTTCTCCGACAGGATGGAGATGAGCGCGTCCTGGACGTCGCTGGTGGAGCGGGTGAGTTCCTCGAAGCGGCCGATGGCGCCGGTCTCCATCGCGGTCATGATCGGGGAGGGGATCATCGACTCCCGCGACTGGCCCTTGGCGATCACCATGGACACGTTCCAGGAGTACTTGATGTGGTCCTCGGTGGTGCCGGCCGTGCCCTGCACCACGAGGGTGGAGTCGCGGCAGATGGCGGCGGCGAGCAGTTCGGCCAGCCAGCTCTTGCCGGTGCCCGGGTCGCCGATGAGCAGCAGACCGCGGTCGGAGGCGAGGGTGACGATGGAGCGCTCGACGAAGCTCCGGTCGCCGAACCACTTCTGGGGGATCTCGCGGTCCAGGCCGTCGGAGCGCTCGGAGCCCAGGATGAACAGGCGGACCATCTTCGGCGACAGCCGCCAGGAGAAGGGCTTGGGGTTGTCGTCGATGGACTCCAGCCAGTCCAGTTCCTCGGCGTACTTGATCTCGGCGGGAGCGCGCAGCAGGTCGGACATGTGACAGGGCCTTTCTTCAGCGTCTTGGGAGGCTTGAGCGTCTGGGGCGGCGCGGGCGTCCCGGCGCCTCGGGTGCCACGGGCACCTCGGGTGCCTCGGGTGCCTCGGGTGCCTCGGGTGCCTCGGGTGCCTCGGGTGCCTCGGGTGCCTCGGGAGTCTCGGGTTTCTTGAGCGCCTCGGGTGCCTTGGACGCCTCGGGCACGTCGGGCACGTCGGGTGCCTCGGGCACCTGGGTGTTCTGGGCGGCCTCGGGTGCCTCAGGCGAGGAACGTCTTGAGTTCGTGGACGAGCTTGCGGATGTGCCCGGATATCACCGGGGTGCCGAGGTCCTTGAAGCGGTCGCGGAACCACGGGTTGACGCTGCCGCGGCCGGCGCTGGTGACCGAGCCGACCGGGATGAACTTCACGCCGGAGCGGTGCAGATGGGCCATCGACTCGAACAACGGCCCGGCGCGCCATTCGTAGAAGTCGGAGATCCACACCACGACGGTGTTGCGGGGCTCGGCGATCTTCGGCTGGGCGAGCGCCATGGCGACCGTACCGTCGGTGCCACCGCCCAGGTTGGTGCGCAGCAGCGTCTCGAAGGGATCCCGTACCCACGGGGTCAGGTCCAGTGCCTGGGTGTCGTAGGCGATGAGGTGGACGTCCACCTTCGGCAGCCCGGCGAAGATCGACGCCAGGATGGTGCAGTTGACCATGGAGTCGACCATCGAGCCGGACTGGTCGACGACCACGATCAGCCGCTGGGGCGTCGTCTTGCGGGCAGTGTGGCGGTAGTAGAGCCGGTCGACGTAGAGCCGCTCCCGCTCCGGGTCCCAGTTGGTGAGGTTCTTCCAGATCGTGCGGTCCAGGTCGAGGTTGCGGAACACCCGCTTGGGCGGCACCGACCGGTCCAGTGCGCCGACGGTGGTCTTCTCCACCTGGGTGCGCAGCACCTGGGCGACCTCGTCGACGAAGCGGCGGATCAGGGCCTTGGCGTTGGCCAGGGCGACGCCGGACAGGTTGTTCTTGTCGCGCAGCAGCTGCTCGATCAACGACATGCTCGGCGTCAGCCGGGCGGCGAGGTGGGGGTCGGCGAGGACCTCCCGCAGCCGCATGCGGCTGACCAGGTCGGCCTCGATGGCACCCAGGTCCGGGCCGATGGCGGGGACCAGCGTGCTCAGGTCGGGCGTGTCGCCACGGCCACCGGTACCGGTGGGGCTGACGCCCCGTCCGGCCGAGGCGCCCCCGCCGGGCCCGGCGCCGGTTCCGGGCGCGCCGGCCGCCGCGCCGGGTCGGGCGCCCCGCAGCTCGCCCGGCCCGCAGCCCAGTGCCCGCTCCAGCCAGCCGGCGTCGGACTGCCAGCGGCTCAGCTGCCCGGCACTGACCGCGCCGGAGACCGGGCCGAAGACGTTGAGCAGCACCTTCGACGCCAGTGCGGCGCGCCGCACCTCGGCCGCGCGGTCCCGGCCGTCCTCGTCCGGCGCCGGGATCATCAAGCCGTCGAACTCGGCGGCCAGCTCCGGGTGGCGCTGCACGATCGAGTCGACGGAGGTCTGCGGGTCCAGCAGCGCGGGCGGCAGGCCGATGTCCTCGACGACGGCGAGGGCGGCCGACTCCAGCGTCGCCTGCTCCTCGGGATCGAACAGGCGGGCCAGCAGCCGCCAGTACAGGACCTGCCGGCGATTGTCGTGCGGATCGGCCCCGGAGAGCTCCTCGATCCTGCCCTCGGCCCCTTCCCCCGTCTCCGCCCCGGTCGCCCCGGTCGCCCCGGCCGTCCCGGTGGTTCCTGTCGTCCCAGTGGTACCGGTGATTCCTGTCGCCCCCGTCGTTTCCGTCGTCCCGGCGGTCCCGGTCGTTTCCGGCGTCTGCGTCATTTCCGCAACAGCCTTCCGGCTCGCTCGCGCAGCACCTTCACGGCCTCGGTGGCGGCCTTCTCGGCCTTGGCCCCGGCCTTGTCGGTGGTGCCGCCGGCCCAGGCCCCGGCGTGGAGGGCGACGATCTTCTTGCGCACGGTCTTCTCGACGGCGAGCGGCTGGAGGCGGAACTCCCCCGCGTCCCAGCGCAGCAGGCCGAGGCAGGCGCCGGACGCCGCGACCGCCTCGGGCGTGAGCGGGCCGGCCGCCGGAATGCGGTCGGTGTCCACGGCGATCCGGTGCCCGGTGACGGTGAACGCCACGGCGTCGTCGTCCCGCTCGACGGCGTAGCCCTCCAGGAACACCGGGACGGCGATGCGCGCGGGGTGCCGGTCCAGGGGCGCGGTCGCGCAGCCGGTGGCGGCGGGCAGGACGACCCGGGCGGTGGCGAACGCGTCGGCGGGCTCGCCCGCGCGGGCGTGTGCGCCGTCCCAGAGCAGGTCGCCCTCGGCGGTGACCGGCATGTCGGTGAGCTCCATCGCGCGGCCCTCACCGGCCGCCGCCAGCAGCGACAGGTGAGGCCGCAGCAACTGCCAGACACCGGCCCCGACGACCGTGTCCGGCTTCGGCGCGGACACGGCGGCCCGCACCAGCCGGGGCGCGCCACCGCCGGACGGCTCCAGGACGGCGTGGACCTGGGCCTGCGCGGCGGTGGCGTGTTCCTGAAGGTCGACGCCGAGGGGCAGCAGCCGGCCGGTGACCGTGCCGGTCGCGGGCGGGCCGGCGGCGCCGGGCACCGTCAGGACCAGGGCACGCGACCAGAGATCGGCCCAGCGGCGTACCGGGACCCGGTCCAGGGCGGCGCCGGGGCAGGAGGCGGCGAGTTCGGCGGCGAAGCCGTCCAGGAGCGTGGCCAGACGGCGCAGGGCCGGGTCCGGGAGCATCGCGGAGACGACGGGGGCGGCCTGGGAGACCACGTCGTGGTCGATGCCCTGCCATCCGGCGCGGGCCAGGTCGGCCAGCCAGGAGCGCGCGGCGGCGAGCAGATTGGCGCCCTCCGGTGCGCCCGGCCGCGCGGCCGGTGCCTCGGCGGGAGCCCGGCCGGTGGCTTCCTCCACGCGGGCCGTCAGCGCGTCGTGCGCGGCGCCGAGCAGGGCGGTGCGGGCGGCGGCGAGCAGGAGGAAGTGGTTTTCACCGGCGGATCCGGCCGCCGCCTTCCCGGCCGCCTCGGCCACCTGATCGGCGAGCGGGCTGCCGGTGACGGCGTGGGCGAGCTCCGCCAGTCCGGCCGCCTGCTCGGGCCGTGGACGCAGCAGGCCGCCGACGAGGGCGCGGTCCAGGGCGTCGACGGCCGCGAGGGCCTCGTCGAGCCCGGCGACGGGTTCGGTGAGCAGGTCGGCGCGCATCAGGCCACCGCCCTGGTCGGGGGGAACCACTGCATCTCGGGCAGGGGCGCGGTGGACGGGGCGAGTTCCAGGTAGGCCAGGTGGCGCAGGAAGCGGCTGAAGACGGCGGCGGCCGCGGAGCCGTCCGCCTGCGGCGGCCGGGTGCCGGTCATCGCCTGGGTGAGGGATGCCGCGTCCGGTTCCCCGTCCGCGGTCTCGGCCTTCAGATAGCGGGCGACGCGTTCGGGGCCGTACTGCAGGACCGCCTCGGTGACCAGGGCCCGGATGTGGTTGCAGAACGACCCGCGGGCGCCGCCGCAGGGCCGGTTGTTGTTGGTGCTGCACGCGAAGGCGTAGGTGCCGGCGGCGACGGATGAGACGTAGACCCGCTCGATGTCGGAGCCGCTGGAGACGACACCTTGCAGGCGTCCCTCGGCGAGTTCGACGAAGGGCACCTTGGCCAGCTTGCGGGGCCTGGCCGGCCGTATCACCCGTGCCGTGCTCGACTGCTCCCAGCCCTGCGGGGCTCGCCGGTTCTCAAGGTCTGACAACGCACCATCTCCTTTGCCGCACACGGAAGTCGGCGCCACGTGGCGCGACACCGCCGAACATAGCTGCGACCACTGACAACGCCGGTCGCGCCGCCCGTCGGCGGGGGCGTGACCGGCGTCGTGCGGCGGAAGACCGGCCGCGGCGGACGGGGAGAGGGAGCACGCCTCGCGTGGGCACCCGCCCGGGAGCGGCGGGCGCCCGGGAGCGTCAGCCCCGGGCGGCGGTCCCTACGCCACCGCCTCCGCCTTCGCCGCGGGGGCGGCCGCCTCGGCCGGCTGCCGTGCGAACTGGGTGCGGTACAGGTCGGCGTACCGGCCGCCGGCCGCCAGGAGTTCCTCGTGCGTGCCGCGTTCGACGATGCGGCCGGCCTCGACGACGAGAATCTGGTCGGCGGCGCGGACCGTGGACAGACGGTGGGCGATGACGAGGGCCGTCCTGCCCTCCAGGGCCTCGGTGAGGGCCTCCTGGACGGCGGCCTCCGAGGTGTTGTCGAGGTGGGCGGTGGCCTCGTCGAGGATGACGACGCGCTGGCGGGCCAGCAGCAGCCGGGCGATGGTCATGCGCTGGCGCTCGCCCCCGGACAGGCGGTAGCCGCGCTCGCCGACCACCGTGTCCAGGCCGTCGGGCAGGGAACGCACGAGGTCCTCCAGGCGGGCGCGGCGCAGGGCGTCCCACAGGTCGTCGTCGGTGGCGTCGGGCCGGGCGAGCTGGAGGTTGGCGCGGACGGTGTCGTGGAAGAGGTGGCCGTCCTGGGTGACCATGCCGAGGGTTTCCCGCAGGGAACGGGCGGTCAGGTCGCGGACGTCGACGCCGCCGACGCGTACGCTGCCCGCGTCGGCGTCGTACAGGCGCGGCAGCAGCTGGGCGATGGTCGACTTCCCGGCGCCGGAGGAGCCGACGAGGGCGATCGTCTCGCCGGGTTCGGCGCGGAAGGAGATGCCGTGCAGGACCTCGGCCCCGCCGCGGGTGTCCAGGGAGGCGACCTCCTCCAGGGAGGCCAGGGAGACCTTGTCGGCGGAGGGGTAGGCGAAGTGGACGCCGTCGAACTCGACCGCGACCGGCCCGTCGGGGACCTCTCGGGCGTCGGGCTTGTCCTCGATGAGCGGCTTGAGGTCGAGCACCTCGAAGACGCGCTCGAAGCTGACCAGCGCGCTCATCACTTCCACGCGCGCCCCCGCGAGCGCGGTGAGCGGCGCGTACATCCGGGTCAGGAGCAGCGCCAGGGACACGACGGCGCCCGGCTCCAGGGTGCCGCGCAGCGCGAACCAGCCGCCGAGGCCGTAGACGAGGGCGAGCGCCAGGGCGGAGACCAGGGTGAGCGCGGTGATGAAGGTGGCCTGGGCGGTGGCCGTGCGCACGCCGATGTCGGCGACCCGCCGGGCGCGCAGCGCGAACTGGGCGGATTCCTCCTCCGGGCGCCCGAAGAGCTTGACCAGTGTGGCGCCGGGCGCGGAGAACCGTTCGGTCATACGGGTGCCCATCGCCGCGTTGAGCGTGGCGGCCTCGCGCTGCATACGGGCCATCCGCCGGCCCATCCGGCGGGCCGGGATCACGAACACCGGCAGCAGCGCCAGCGCCAGCAGGGTGATCCGCCAGGACAGGGAGAGCATGACGGCGAGGGTGAGCAGCAGCGTGACCAGGTTGCTGACCACACCGGACAGCGTGTTGCTGAAGGCCCGCTGGGCGCCGATGACGTCGTTGTTGAGCCGGGAGACGAGCGCACCGGTCCGGGTGCGGGTGAAGAACGCGACCGGCATGCGCTGCACATGATCGAACACGGCGGTGCGCAGATCGAGGATGAGTCCCTCCCCGAGGCCGGCCGACAGACGGCGGGCGAGGATGCCGAGGACCGCCTCGGCGACGGCGATGAGCGCGATCAGCAGGGCCAGGCGGACGACGGTGCCTTCGTCGCCGCCCGTCACGATCACGTCGACGACGCGCCCCGCCAGCACGGGGGTGGCGACGGCGAGCAGCGCGGTCCCCACCCCCAGCAGGACGAAGAGGGTGATGCGGCGGCGGTGCGGACGGGCGAAGGCCCCGATGCGGCGCAGGGTCGCGCGGGCGAGGGGGCGGCGTTCCTGCTCGGCGTTCATGACGCTGTGCAGTTGCGTCCAGGCTGTGGTCTCCATGCTCATGGCAGCCAACCTAGAACCTCAAGGTTCGTTGAGGTCAAGGTATCGCCGTGCGACCGGCGGACGTGTCCGCCGGACGACCGTGAGGCGCCGTGCGACCGGCGGACGTGTCCGCCGGACGACCGTGAGGCGCCGTGCGACCGGCGCAGGCGTCCGCCGGACGGCCGTAAGCCGCCGTCCCCTCCGGCGCCACCCGCCGTTGGCGTGGCACGGCGACACTCCCGGGATGTGACCGCAGTCCGCCTCCCCGGCCTCCCCCGGGCGCGGCTCCCCCGTCGCGTCCCCGTCCGCTCCGTCCTCTGTCTCCTGCCGCCGGTGCTCGTCGCCGCGATCGCGGTGCGGCACCGGGCGGTGCTCGCCGAGGGCCTGCGCCATCTCGCGAGCGCCGGGTGGCCCTGGCTGCTGGCCGCGGCCGGCGCCACCTGCCTGACCTGGGTCGCCGCCGCCTGCACCCGCCAGGGCGCCGTCGTGGAACGGCTGCCCTGGCGGCGGCTGCTCGCCGTGCAGTTCGCGGCGGGCGCCGCCAACCACCTGCTGCCGACGGGGCTGGGAGCCGGTGCGGTGAACCTGCGGTTCATGACGGTGTGCGGGCTGCCGCTCGCCCGGTCCTCGGCCGCCCTGGCGCTGTACCTGCTGGCGGAGAGCGCCGGCCGGCTGGCCCTGCTGGGCGCGCTGCTGGGCGCGTTCCCGGGTGCCTTGCGGCTCGGCGCCCTGCTGCCCGAGGGCGCGCTCGTTCCGCTCCTCGCGGCCGGCGCGGCGGCACTGCTCGCCGCGGCGGGCGCCCTGGTCCTCGTACGACGGCTGCGCACGGCGGCGCTGTCGTTTCTGCGGACGGCGCTCGGCGAGGCGCGCGCCGTCCACGCGCGTCCGGCGCGGGCGCTGGCGCTGTGGGGCGGGTCGCTCGCCTTTCCCGCGCTCCAGGTCGCCGGGCTGGTCCTGACCGGGCGGGCGCTGGGCCTGCCGGTGCCAGCCGCGCACATGGCGCTGGCGTACCTGGCGGCGACGGTCGCGGTGGCCCTCGTGCCCACGCCGGGGGGCCTCGGTTCCGTCGAGGCCGCCCTGGTGGTGGCCCTCGTCGCGGCGGGCGGCCCCGCGGCCGTGGCGACGGCGGTCGTCCTCGCCTACCGGATCATCACCGTGTGGCTGCCGCTGCTTCCGGGGGCGCTGACGCTGGGCGCGCTGGTGCGGCTGAAGGTGATCTGACACCGCCGGCCCCGCGCCTTCCCGCGGGGCCGGAAGCGGCCGGTCCCGATACAGGGCACCACCGCGGATACGGCAGGATGAGCGGTCGCGCCGGTCGAACTCCCTTGCGGACCGGCACGACGGCACATCCCGGAATCGAGCAGGTGACGACGTGACGACACTCCACATCCGGCCGCCGGCGAGGACCCTCGCCGCAGCCGCCCTCCGCCCGGCCCCGGGAGGCGCCCGGTGACGCGCGACCTCACCGTGGACGACCTGGTCCTGGCCGGTGTCGCGCTGGCCGCGGGGCTGCTCGGGGCGTTCCTGCTGCGGGTGCTGCTGCGCTGGCTGGGCAAGCACGCCGGCCGCACCCGCTGGAGCGGCGACGACGTCATCGTGGACGCGCTGCGCTCGGTGCTGCCGTGGGCCTCGGTCGTCGGCGGCGCGGCGGGCGCGGCGGCGGCGCTGCCGCTCACCCGGACGGTGCAGCACCACGTCAGCCAGGCACTGACCGTGCTGCTGATCTTCGTGGTGACGGTGTCGGCGGCACGGGTGGTCGCCGGGCTGGTGCGTACCGTGACGCAAGGCCGCTCCGGGGTCGCAGCCTCGGCGACGATCTTCGTCAACATCACCCGGGTCGTGGTGCTGGCGATCGGCTTCCTGATCGTGCTGCAAACCCTCGGCATCTCCATCGCCCCGCTGCTCACCGCCCTGGGCGTGGGCGGCCTGGCGGTCGCCCTGGCCCTTCAGGACACGCTCGCCAACCTCTTCGCTGGCATCCACATCCTCGCCTCCAAGACGGTCCAGCCCGGCGACTACATCCGGCTCAGCAGTGGCGAGGAGGGCTACGTCGAGGACATCAACTGGCGGCAGACCACCGTCAGCGACCTGTCCAACAACCTCATCGTGATCCCGAACGGGCAGCTGGCCAAGACGAACATGACCAACTTCATGCGTCCCGAGCAGCAGCTGACCATCACGGTCCAGGTGGGTGTCGCCTACGACAGCGACCTGGAGCAGGTGGAGCGGGTGACGGCCGAGGTCGTCGCCGAGGTCATGACGGAGATCACCGGCGCCGTCCCGGAGCACGAGCCGGCGGTCCGCTTCCACACCTTCGGCGACTCCCGCATCGGCTTCACGGTGATCCTCGGCGTGGGCGAGTTCAGCGACCAGTACCGGATCAAGCACGAGTTCATCAAGCGCCTGCACCGGCGCTACCGCGCGGAGGGCATCCGCATCCCGGCGCCCACCCGCACGGTCGCCCTCCAGCAGGGCGCGGTCATGATCCCGCAGCAGCGGACGGGCGACGGGCCGGATGCCGGTCCGGGCGGAATTGCCGCGCATCTCCCCGCCGACCCCTGTCGAGACGGCGTCGATCACGAGATATCTTGATGTCGAGCAATGTTGCAGACGTGGAGCGGAGCACCCGGTGACTGACTCGACCATCATCTACACACACACTGACGAGGCCCCGGCCCTGGCGACGTATTCCTTCCTGCCGGTGGTCCAGGCGTACGCCTCGCAGGCGGGCGTCGCGGTGGAGACCCGCGACATCTCGCTGGCCGGACGCATCATCGCCGTGTTCCCGGAGTACCTCACCGAGGACCAGCGCATCCCGGACGCCCTCGCCGAGCTCGGTGAGCTCGCCAAGACGCCGGCCGCCAACATCATCAAGCTGCCGAACATCTCGGCGTCGATCCCGCAGCTCAAGGCGGCCGTCGCCGAGCTCCAGGGCCAGGGCTACGCGCTGCCGGACTACCCGGACGACCCGAAGACCGACGAGGAGCGCGAGATCCGCGCCCGCTACGACAAGGTCAAGGGCTCCGCGGTCAACCCGGTCCTGCGCGAGGGCAACTCCGACCGCCGCGCCCCGGCCTCGGTGAAGAACTACGCCAAGACCCACCCGCACCGCATGGGCGCCTGGACCTCCGAGTCCAAGACCAACGTGGCGACCATGGGCGAGAACGACTTCCGCTCCACCGAGAAGTCCGTGATCATCGCCGAGGACGGCGCGCTGCGGATCGAGCTGGTCGGCGACGACGGCTCCACCACGGTCCTGCGCGAGTCCGTGCCGGTCCAGAAGGGCGAGGTCGTCGACGCCTCCGTGATGCGGGTCGCCGCGCTGCGCGAGTTCCTCGCCGCCCAGGTCGCCCGCGCCCGGCAGGAGGGCGTGCTGTTCTCCGTGCACCTGAAGGCCACGATGATGAAGGTCTCCGACCCGATCATCTTCGGTCACGTGGTGCGCGCGTTCTTCCCGAAGACATTCGCCAAGTACGGTGCGACGCTCGCCGCGGCCGGCCTCACCCCGAACGACGGCCTCGGCGGCATCCTCAAGGGCCTGGAGGGCCTGCCCGAGGGTGCCGAGATCAAGGCGTCCTTCGACGCCGAGCTGGCCGAGGGCCCGGAGCTGGCGATGGTCGACTCCGACAAGGGCATCACCAACCTGCACGTCCCCTCGGACGTCATCATCGACGCCTCCATGCCGGCCATGATCCGCACCTCCGGCCACATGTGGGGCCCGGACGGCCAGGAGCACGACGCCCTCGCCGTCATCCCGGACTCCTCCTACGCGGGCGTGTACCAGGCCGTCATCGACGACTGCCGCGCCAACGGCGCCTACGACCCGGCCACCATGGGCTCGGTGCCGAACGTCGGCCTCATGGCGCAGAAGGCCGAGGAGTACGGCAGCCACGACAAGACCTTCGAGATCCCGGTCACGGGCACGGTCCGCCTGGTCGACCAGAACGGCGACGCCGTCATCGAGCAGCCCGTCTCCGCCGGTGACATCTTCCGCGCGTGCCAGACCAAGGACGCCCCGATCAAGGACTGGGTGAAGCTGGCCGTCACCCGTGCCCGCGCCACCGGCGACCCGGCGGTGTTCTGGCTGGACGCCACCCGCGCCCACGACGCCAACCTGATCAAGAAGGTCGAGCAGTACCTGCCGGAGCACGACACCGAGGGCCTGGACATCAGGATCCTGTCCCCGGTGGAGGCGACCAAGCTGTCGGTGGAGCGCATCCGCCGCGGTGAGAACACCATCTCCGTCACCGGCAACGTGCTGCGCGACTACCTGACCGACCTGTTCCCGATCCTGGAGCTGGGCACCAGCGCCAAGATGCTGTCGGTGGTCCCGCTGATGGCGGGCGGCGGCCTGTTCGAGACGGGTGCCGGCGGCTCCGCGCCCAAGCACGTGCAGCAGCTGGTCAAGGAGAACTACCTGCGCTGGGACTCCCTGGGCGAGTTCTTCGCCCTGGTGCCGTCGCTGGAGCAGTACGCCGAGGCCACCGGCAACGCCCGTGCCAAGGTCCTCGCCGACGCCCTCGACCGCGCCACGGCGACCTTCCTCAACGAGGACAAGTCCCCGACCCGGCGCGTCGGCGGCATCGACAACCGCGGCAGCCACTTCTACCTGTCCCTGTACTGGGCGCAGGAGCTGGCGCGGCAGACCGACGACGCGGACCTGGCCAAGGCGTTCGCGCCGCTCGCCGAGACGCTCGCCGCCAACGAGCAGCAGATCGTCGACGAGCTGAACGCCGTCCAGGGCAAGCCGGTCGACATCGGCGGCTACTACCAGCCCGACCCGGCCAAGGCCGCCGAGGTCATGCGCCCGTCGGCCACCTGGAACGGGGCGCTGGCGTCCCTGAGCTGACGCTCGGGATCCCCGCGAGAGCGGCGGGCACCCCGTCTTCCGTCCCGGCGGAGACGGGGTGCCCGTCTCTCATCCCCCGCGGGCCGCCGGCCGGCCCCGTCCCGGCCGCCCCGCACCCGCCCTGGCGGGCCCACGGCCCCTGCCTTCGGAGCAGCCCATGACCTGCGCCCCGCCCTCCTTCGCGCTCCTGCCCGGTGCCGCGGACTCCCCCGTGATCCTCCATGTCCCGCACTCCGCCCGGGAGATACCGCCCGCGGTCCGCTCGGGCATCGTCCTGGACGACGAGGAGCTGGCACGGGAGCTGGACCACATCACCGACGCGCACACCGCGCGGATCGCCGAGGCGGCCGCCGGGCTGTGCGGCCGCACGCCCTGGCGGTTCGAGAACCGGCTGTCGCGGCTGGTCGTCGACCCCGAGCGGTTCCCGGACGAGCGGGAGGAGATGCTCGCCGTCGGCATGGGCGCCGTCTACACCCGGACCACCCACCGCGGTGTCCTGCGGCCCGCGGGCGCCGATCCGCGCCCCCTGATCGAGCGGTACTTCCGCCCGTACGCGCGGGCCATGACCGAGGCGGTGGCCGGCCGGCTCGCCGCGACCGGGCGGGCCGTGATCATCGACGTGCACTCCTACCCCGCCGAGCCGCTGCCGTACGAACTGCGCGGTGACGGACCGCGCCCGGCGGTCTGCCTGGGCACCGACGCCTTCCACACGCCGCCCGGGCTGCTCGCCGCGGCGCGGGCGGCCTTCGCGCGGTGCGGGGAGACGGGACTCGACAGCCCGTTCGCCGGTACGTACGTACCGCTGGAGTTCTACGGCAAGCGCGCCGAGGTCAGCGCCTTGATGGTCGAGATCCGCCGGGACACCTACATGACCGAGCCGGGCGGTCCCGCCGGGCCCGGCCTCGCCCGCCTCGCCGAGGCCCTCGCGGCGCTCGTCGACACGGCCACGCCCTGAACACCCCGGGGCCTCACCCCGGGCCCCGGGAGACCTCCTGAGCCTGTCAGGCCCGCAGCCACTCCGTGACGACCACCGCGCCGCCGGTCCGCAGCCGCAGCGCGAACGGCCCGGCCGGCGGGGCCTCGCCGGTGAACCGGCCCATGTCGTCGGCCGTGAGCCGCGCGAACCGGCGTGGACCGCTGAGCATCTCGATCCGGGCCGGCCCCGGCGGCAGTACCTGCCCGATCAGACCGTCGGCCGTCAGCTCCACGTCGACACTCACCCCGTCCGCGTCGAACGTCAGCATCCGCGGCGGGTCCGCCGCCCCCCGGACGGGGAGGGCGTCGACCAGCGAGTCGAAGGTCAGCTCGGCGACACGGGCCTCCATGTCGTACAGGGCGTGCGCCTCGACGGCGACCGCCCGCAGCCCGGCCGGGACCGGGTCCAGGATCGCGGCGGCCTGCCGGAGCTCCTCCTCCAGCAGCCCGTCCTCGAGTTCTCCCTCGCCGAACCGCCCGCCCGCGGGCCCCTCTTCCGCCGGTCCGTCATCGAAGACGCCGCCGTCGTACGTGCCGCTCATGTCTACCCCCGCTGCTCCAGCCGGGCCCGCAGCCGGCGCAGGCAGCGCTGGCGTGTCGGCCCGATGCTGCCCACCGCGATCCCGAGTGCGGCGGACACCTCCTGATAGCTGGGCGGCGGAGAGGCCATCAGCACGCGCAGCAGCTGCCTGCACCGCTCGCCCAGTTCCTCGAACTCCTGCCACAGCCGGCGGACCCGCTCGCTCTCGGCGGCGGCCTCCTCGGAGTCGAGCACCGACTCCTCCGGCGTGGGCTCCTCACTGACCCGGTCCAGCACCTGCGGATCGTCCGTCGGCATCCACCGCCGCTGTGCCCTGAGCACCTTCAGGCACTCGTGCCGCGCGGTGCTCGCCAGCCACGCCCCGGCCTTCTCCCGCTCCCGCAGCCGCCCCAGATGCTGGGCGAAGCGGAACCAGGCGGTCTGGTAGACCTCCTGCGCGTCCGCGTCGGTCAGTCCGTGCGCCCGCACCACCGACCACACCAGCGGGCCCAACCCGTCCACCAGCGCTTTCCAGGCCGCCGCGTCTCCGTCGGCGGCGGACTGGACGAGCGCGCCGACCTCTGCACGATCCACGGCCCCACCCCTCGTGTACGACACGTCATCGTACGACGCGGAGGGGGCGCTTCCGCCCGTCATGGCCGCCTGCCCGGCCGCTTCACCGGCACCGGACGCCAGGTCGGCGGCAGCAGCGCCGGCACCCGTTCCCCCCGCACCACCGCCTGCGCGGTGTTCGCCGCGAGCAGCTGCTTGCGGGCGGCGCGCGGGTCGGTCTCCCGGTGCGCCGTCATATGGGCGGCGACCAGACCGGCGACGGCGGGGGTGGCGAACGACGTGCCGCTCCACTGGGCCTGCCCCTCGAACATCACCTGGTCCGGCTTGCCGGTGGCCGTCTCCCCCGGCTCGCTCAGCACCCCGGTGTGCCGGGGGTGCGCGCAGGTGCAGGCGTAGCGGAAGCCGTACCGGCAGTGGTCGTAGGTGGAGTGCTGGTACACGTACGGCACGGGCGTCTTGAAGCCGGTGAGGGCGCTGGTGAGGCGCTCGCCGGGAGCGTAGACCCGCACCCACGGGCCGTGGTTGCTGAAGCAGGCGCCGCTCGCGCCGTCGCCGCGCAGCGCCCCGACGGACAGGACCGCGTCCTGGTAGCCGGGCAGGTCGGCGTAGGCGGCCGGCCAGAACGGCGTGTCGGCGGCGTTGTTGCCGGCGGCGGCGACCAGCAGGGTGTGCTGCTCGCGCAGCTCCTCCATGAAGGCGGCCACGCCGAGCAGGCCGTCGTCGCGGCCGTTCGCGGTGCCGGCGGACAGGCTGATGAGGTCGGGCCACCCGTCCCGGTCCACCGCCTCGAACAGCTTCTCGCCGAACTCGGACTCCAGGATGGCGCCGGCGTCGTTGAGCGTGTTGCGGACGACGACGTCCGTGTTCGGGGCGACGGCCGCGAGGACCCCGGCGATGAACGTGCCGTGGCCCACGTAGGGCTGGAGGGTCCCGGCTTCGTCGCACTCCTGGATCTGGAGGTCGCCGCCGGTGTGGGCGAGCAGCGGGGAGGACCGGTGGTCGTGCACGAGTCCGGTGTCGATGACGAGGACACCGACGGCGGTGTCCGGGTCGTACGGCGTGCCGGCCGGGGCCGGGTTGGCCGGCTCGGCGCGCGGGACGGGCACCGGCTCGTCACCGGGGCAGGCGTTGACGGCGATGTGCACCACGTGGTTGCGGCTGACCAGTCTGCGTCCCGCCCGGCCCTCCGCCGCCGTCAGGGACCGCAGGGCGTGCCCGACGGCCGGGTCGCCGCTGCCGTCGCCCTCGCCGGGGTCGGCGACCCGGATGCGGGTGATGCCCGTCCGGTTGGTCTCCGGGCTCTCCCGGCGCACCTGGTCCCCGGTCAGTCCGGCGAAGGCGGTGAAGTGCTCGCGCACGGTGTCCTCCACGAGGCGTGCCTCGTCGCCGTCGCGGGCGAGGATCACGCCCTTCTCGTAGAAGAAACCGGCGGATTCGTCCGGTCCTATCACCAGGGGGACGTCCGGCATCGAGCGCTGGATCTGCTGGAACTGCTCGCGGAATCGCTGCGGTGCCATGGCGTGTCCTCCCACGGGACGGTGGTCGTCAATCAGAGTCCGGACGTGGCTGATTGATACAGACCCCGGACCTGCGGGGCACGGTTCCGGGCCACTACCATCCGGAGGGTGACAGCGGGAAGCGACTCGGTGCTCGAACTGCTGCCGATGGTGTTCGCCGCCCCCAACGAGGCTCTGGCGCAGGCGAGAGAGGTGCTCGCCGCCGATCCCTCACCGCTGCACGCCTCCATCGCCCACCAGGTGATCGGCATCTGGCAGCGGGACTTCGGCGACACCCGGCTCGCCCTCACCCATCTGCGGCGCGCCCGCGACCTGGCGGCCCGCGCGGACTCGGCGGACCGGGAGGCGGATGTGCTGGCCACGCTCGGCGTGGCGCTGGTGCACACGGGCCGCACCCGGCAGGGCCTGGCGGCGTTCGAACGCGGTGTGGCGCGCGGTACGGGACACACCCGGGCGCGGGTGCTGTACCGGCGGGCGTACGCCTGGTGGGTGCTCGGCCACCACCGGGAGGCGCTGGAGGACGTGCGCCGGGCGGTGCCGGTACTGCGGCAGGCGGACGACGTGATCTGGACGGCGCGGGCGCTGACGCTGCGCGCCACCGTGCACCTCGCGCTCGGGGCGGTGGAGCGGGCGGAGGCGGACTTCGCCGCGGCGGAGGCGCTGTGGGAGACCACCGGCCAGGAGCACGACAAGGCCGACGCCGTGGAGAGCCGGGGCCTGGCCGCGTTCCGCTCCGGGGACATCCCGGCGGCGCTGAGGCTGCTCGACGAGGCCGAGGAGCGGTACGCCAAGCTCGGCACGCCGACGTTCATGCTGAACATCCGGCGCTGCGAGGTGCTGATGGCGGCGGGGCTCGCGCCGGAGGCGCTGGCCGAGGCGGACGCGGCGATCAGGGCGCTGGACGGCATCGGCGGGCAGTCGACCCGCAAGGCGGAACTGCTGCTGGCCGCCGCCCGGGCGGCCCGGCTGGCGGGCGATCCAAAGACCGCGACCGAGCGCGCGGCGCTGGCCGTGCGGCTGTTCGCCGGACAGCGGCGCACCTGGTGGGAGACGCATGCCCGGCTGGTACTGCTGGAGGCGCGGTACGCGGCCGGGCGCGGCTCGGGGCGGCTGGTGGCGGACGCGGCCGCGGTGGCGGAGCGGCTGGCCTCCTTCGGGGCTCCGGCCGCGCCGGAGGCGTCGCTGCTCGCGGGCCGGACGGCACTGTCGCTGGGGCGGCGGGCGGACGCGGAACGGCACCTGGCCGCCGCCGCCCGCGGCCGGCGCAGCGGGCCGCCGCCGGCGCGGGTGACGGGCTGGGTGGCGCAGGCGCTGCGGGCGCGGGCGGCCGGCTCGACGCGGGGCGTGCTGGAGGCATGCCGGCGCGGCCTGGACGTACTCGACGACCACCGGATGACGCTGGGGGCGCCGGAGCTGCGGGCCCGTGCCACCGAGCAGGGCGCGGAGCTGGCGGCGCTGGCACAGCGGGCGAGCCTGGCCCGCGGGGGTCCGCGGCGGCTGCTGGTGTGGAGCGAGCGCTGGCGGGCGACCGCGCTGTCCGCGCCGCCCACCCGGCCTCCGGCCGACCCGGTGCTGCTGAGCGGGCTGACCGCGTACCGGGAGATCGCGGCGCGCGCGGAGGAGGCGCGCCGGGAGGGCCGGCCCGTGCCCGCCCTGGAGCGGGAGCAGCGGCGCCTGGAGCGCGAGGTGCGCTCCCGGACGCTGCACATGCGCGGCGAGGCGCCCGGCGACGGGCACCGGTTCGACGTGGGCAGGCTGCTGCGGCGGCTCGGTGACGAGGTGCGGCTGGTGGAGCTGGCCGTGGTCGACGGTCGGGTCCATGTGCTGCTGTGCGGGCAGGGGCGGGTGCGGCGGTTCGAGGCGGGGCTGCTGGCCGAGGCGGAGCGGGAGGCCGAGCATGTGCAGGCCGGGCTGCGGCGGCTCGCCCATCCCGGGGCCGGGGCCCGGCTGCCGCTGGTGGAGGCGGCGGGCCGCCGTTTGCAGGAGCTGCTGCTCGGCCCGGTGGCGGACCGGCTGGGGCCGGGGCCGGTCGTGGTGGTCCCGCCCGGACGGCTGCACCGGGTGCCGTGGGCGCTGCTGCCCGCGCTGCGGGAGCGGGTGGTCAGCGTGTCGCCGTCGGCGAGCAGCTGGCTGCGCGCCCGGGAGACCGCGCCGCCGTCCGGTGGCCGGCACGTCCTGGTGCGCGGGCCGGGCCTGGTGAGCGGGGGCGCGGAGGTGCCCGAACTGGCCGCCCGGTACGGCCGCCCGACCGTGCTGGAGGGCGATGCGGCGCGGGTGCCGCGGGTGCTGCGGGAACTGGACGGTGCCGCGCTGGCGCACATCGCCGCGCACGGCACCTTCCGCGCGGACAGCCCGCTGTTCTCGTCGCTGCGGATGGCCGACGGCCCGCTCATCGTGCACGACTTCGAACACCTCGCCCGCAGTCCGTACCGGATCATCCTGTCCTGCTGCGACACCGCGCGCTTCGCCTCGGTGGGCGCGGACGAACTGCTCGGGCTGGTCACCGCGTTGCTGCCGCTCGGCACGGCCGGGGTGGTGGCGTGCAGCGTGCCCGTCAACGACGCCGCGGTGGTGCCGCTGATGGTCGCCCTCCACAAAGGGCTCGCCGCCGGGCTCTCCCTGGCTCAGGCCCTGCGTGACGCGCGGGCGGCGCTGCCGGGCGACGCGGTGCACCAGGCGACGGGCTGGGCGTTCTCTGCGTTCGGTGCGGCGTGAGCGCCGGGCTCCCGTCGGGCGGTCTGTCCACGACCGTGCCGGCAGGGCAAGATCGGTTTCATGGTGTGGTCCCCTCCGGTCCGGTTCTGGTTGCTTCCCAATGCCGTCCTGCTGGTCGTCCTGGCCGTGTGGGGCGCGGTCCGCTACCCGCGGCTGCCGGCGCGGATACCGCAGCACATCGGCCCCGGCGGCGTGGACGCCTGGACGGACCGGTCGATCGGCAGCGCGTTCGTGCTCGTCTTCGTGTACGCGGGGATCACGGTGCTGTTGGCGGGGTGCGCGGAGCTGACGCTGCGGACGACGCCCCGTGACGAACTGCCGGACGGTGAGGGGGTGTCGTCCGCGTCCGCCCGGGCGTCCGTGTCCCTGCTGAACCGGCCCGGCAGCCGTGCCTCGGCGCGCCGGGCCGCGCGGGCCCTGCTGCTGTTCGACACGTGCGTCGGCGTGTCGTTCCTGGCCGCCTGCGGCGTTCTGTGGCGCTCCGCGCCCGAACCGGACGTGCCCGCCTGGCTGTTCGCCGCGATGGGCCTGCCGCTCCTCGCCGGGACCGCGCTGACGATCGTGGCCGCCGTGCGCGACCGGAAGCTCTGAGGCGGGCCGCGAGAGGCGGCGGTGAAGGCCCGGGTCCCGGCCGGGCGGCACGGTGGCGCGAGGGTCCGCGGAGCCTCCCGGGCGGTTCACGGGGCCGGGCGTCGGGGCGCCCCGGCCGGGGCGGCCTCGGGCTCCCGCCGGCCGGCGGCCTGGCGGGACAGCAGGCGCAGCGCGTCGGCGGAGGCGCTGTCGTTGGGCGTGTAGACCTCGAGGCGGTGGCCGGGGCTGTCGGGCTGGAGCCACACCTGGTAGTCGACGTCGACCCCGCCGACGGTGGGGTGGCGCAGGCGCATCCTGCCGACGGTGCAGTCGGCGACGTCGCCTTGTGCCCACAGGGTGGCGAAGTCGCCGCTGTGGATGGCGAGTTCGCCGATGAGTTCGACCAGCGCCGCGTCCGTGGGATACCGGCCCGCGGTGAGCCTCAGGTAGGCGACGTGGACGCGGGCGAGTTCGGCCCAGTTGCGGTACAGGTCGCGGGAGAGGGGGTCGAGGAAGAACATCCGGGGCACGGACGGCCGTGCCGACGGGTCCCGGGGCGCGTCGAAGTCGACGTGCTCCGCGACGAGGGCGTGTCCGGCGCGGTTCCAGGCCAGCACATCGCCGCGCCGCCCGAGCACGACGGCCGGTGTGGTCTCGCCGAGGGACGCCAGGAGCGCCAGCACCCGCGGATGCGGTTCTTCGGGGCGGGGGCGGACCGGACGGGGCGCGGCGGGCCGGCGGGCGAGGTTGTGCAGGTGCGCGGTCTCGACGGCGTCGAGGCCGAGGACGCGGGCGAGCGCGTCGAGGACCTGCCGGGAGGCCGTACCGGCCTGCCCCTGTTCCAGCCGGGTGTAGTAACCGGCGCTCACCCCGGCGAGCTGGGCGAGCTCCTCGCGGCGCAGACCCGGTACGCGGCGGGCGGTGCCGTAGGTGCGCAGTCCGACGTCGGCGGGCGTGACCCGGTCGCGGCGGGTCTTGAGAAAGGCCCCGAGACTCTCCAGCTCCATGTCCGCGAGGGTAGGCGGAACGGCCCGTTCGTGGGTGCCCCTGTCAGGTGTACCCACGGCGGGTGGCTGGTGGCCGGCCGGGCGGGCGCCGCACCGTCGTGGGCATGAACCGACAGCGCGTTTCCCTCTCTCCCGAACTGCGGGCCTGGCTCGGCCTGCTGGTGGTCCTGGGGCCGGTCCTGCTGGTGGCGATGGACGGTTCGGTCCTGTTCCTGGCGATGCCCGCGGTGACCGACGCCCTGGAGCCGACCGCCGGTCAGGCGTTGTGGATCCTGGACGGTTACGGGTTCGCGGTCGGGTCCCTGCTGATCGCGTTCGGCGGCATCGGCGACCGGTACGGCAGGCTCAGGCTGATGATGACCGGCGCGGCGGTGTTCGGCGCCGGCTCGGCGGGGGCGGCGCTGGCCTCCGGGCCGGAGCTGCTGATCGCGTTCCGGGCGCTGATGGGCGTGGCGGGGGCGACCCTGCTGCCGTCGGCGCTCGCGGTGCTGAGCGAGCTGTTCACCGATCCGCGCCGGCGGGCCAAAGCGATCGGGATCTTCGCCGCCGCCTTCGCCGCCGGGTTCGCGATCGGCCCGGTCGTGGGCGGGCAGTTGCTGAGCCGTTTCTGGTGGGGGTCGGTCTTCCTGGTCAACCTTCCCGTAGTCCTGCTGTTCCTGCTGCTCGCCCCGGTCCTGCTCCGCGAGGTACGCGCCCCGCGCACGGGCCGTATCGACGTCCTGAGCGTGGTGCTGTCCGTCTCGGGCATGCTGCCGGCCGTCTACGCGGTCAAGCACACCGCGGCGGAGGGGTTCACGGGGGCCTCGGCGGCCGCCGGCGCCGCCGGTGTGGCGGTGCTGGGCTGGTTCGCCCGGCGGCAACTGCGCCTGGAGCACCCGCTGATCGACCTCCGTCTCTTCCGTGACCGGGTGTTCACGATCGCGGTCGTCACCGGGCTGCTGCCCCTGGCCGCGTGGTCGGCGACGGCCTATCTGACCGGCGTCTACCTCCAGTCCGTCCACGGCCTGCCCGTCCTGCGGGCGGCCCTCCTCGCGCTCCCCGGCGCCACCGTCCTCACCGTCACCTGCGTCGTCACCCCGGCGCTGGTCGCCCGGATCGGCACCCGGGCGGCGCTCATCACCTGCCATGTCCTGGTCGCCGCCGGGGTGTTCCTGCTGGCGCTCACCACGGTCTCCGGCGGGATCGGCTGGTACGTGGCCTCCACCGTCGTCGCCGCCCTGGGGTACGGCATCTCCTTCAGCGTCGTCGCGGACACCGCCGTCGCCGCGGTTCCCGCCGAACGCGCCGGTTCCGCGGCGGCGATCGCCGAGACCGGCAACGAGATCGGCAACGCCCTCGGCATCGCCCTCCTCGGTTCGCTGGCCGCGCTGCTGTTCAGGCTCCAAGGACCGGGCCTGGCCGGCACCCTCGACGAGACGCTGCGCCTCCCGGGCCTGGCACCCGAGGTGATCGGCGACGCGAAGTCCGCCTTCGTCACCGGCCTGCACGCCGTCGCCCTCGCCGCCGGCGTCCTGCACTGCGCGCTGGCCGTCGCGACCGTGCGCTGGATACCGCGGAGACTGTCCGGCGCGGACGGCACCGGCGCGGCACCCGTCGCCCGGGTCGGCGACGCGGGCGGCCTGCGCTGACCCCGGCCGCGTCTCCGGCCCGGGCACGAGCGGCCGCTCGTACCGGGGAACATGGTCACAGGGGCCGTTCGGCACGCTCCGAACGGCCCCTGAGCGGCGGCTCCCGCCCCGCGTCCCTCAGCCCCGCCGCCTGTTCCGCCGGTTCCGACCGGACGGACGTCAGGCCGTGGCCCGTCGTGCGTACACCTCGATCTCGATCTTCATACGGGGGTCGGCGAGCCCGCACACCAGCATGGTGGCGGCGGGCCGGACGTCGCCGAAGGCGCGGCGCAGAACGGGCCAGCAGGGCTCGAAGTCCTCGCGCTCGGGCAGCAGATACCGCACCCGCACCACGTCGGTGAAGGTGCACTTCGCCTCGGCCAGCGCGGCCTCGATGTTGCGCAGGCACTGTGCGGCCTGTTCCACCACGTCGTCCGAGATCGTCATGGTGGCGTAGTCGAATCCGGTCGTCCCGGACACGTGCACCCAGTCGCCGTCGACCACGGCGCGGGCATAGCCGATCTGCTCCTCAAAGGTCGAGCCGCTGAGGATCGCGCGTCGCTCTGTCATGCGCCGAACGCTAAGTGACCAGCCCGGATACGTCTAATACAGCCACCGGCATGATCCGATATCCCTGCTGATATCTCTGGGCGCATGGAGCGCCCCGAACTTCCCCTCGCCCAGCTGCACGCCTTCGCCGTACTCGCCGAGGAACTCCACTTCGGTCACGCGGCCGCCCGCCTGGGCATCGCCCAGCCCCCGTTGAGCCAGCAGATCAGGCGCCTGGAGGAGAAGGTCGGACACGCGCTGTTCAGCCGCGGACCGGGACGCGTCACGCTCACCCCGGCAGGCCGGGAGCTGCTGCCCGCCGCCCGGCAGGTCCTCACCGGCCTCGCCGACGGTCTCGCGGCGGCCCGCGCCGTCGGCAGCGGCGAGGCGGGCCACCTGCGCATCGGCTTCGCCGCCTCCCTCGCCCTGACGGTCCTGCCCGGCCTGCTGCGCGCCTTCCGGGACCGGTACCCCCAGGTGCGGCTGGGCATCCACGAGATGACCACCGCTCCGCAGCTCGCCGCCCTGCACGACGGCACCATCGACATCGGGCTGCTGCGTGAACCGCCCGCCGACGCCCCGCGACTCGCGTTCGCGACGGTGCTGCGGGAGCCTTTCGTGGCCGTCCTGCCGTCCGCGCACCCGCTCGCGGCCCGGCGAACCGTACCGCTCACGGGGCTGGCGGACTCGCCCTTCGTGCTCCTGCCCCGCGAGGTCGGCCCCCGGTTGCACGACCAGATCACCGGTCTGTGCGCCACGGCCGGCTTCACGCCCCGCGTGGTCCAGCGCGCCGTGGAGTGGCAGACCGTCTGCGCGTTGGTGGAAGCCGGCCTGGGGGTCTCCCTGGCGCCCGCGAGCATCCGGCGCATCCGCCTGCGAGGGGTGGCCTTCCGCGGGATCGAGCCCGGCACGGCCCGCACCCGGGTCGCCGTCGCCTGGCGCAGGAACGACCGGAGTCCGCTGGTGGCCAACCTGCTGGCCATGGTCACCCACGAACCGCCGGACGGGCCGTAGACCCCTCACGCGGACGTTGCCGGGCTCTCTCGGGGCCGGCACCGCGCGCCCCGGCCGCGTTGTCGTCGGCCGCCCTGGCCCCGCCGGGCCGTTCGAGGCCCGGGCGCGCGCCGCTGCGGGAAGTGCCCGGCCGCGCGCCGGCTACTCCCGAGCCCTGTCTACCGCGGGCCCGTCTCCCCGAGCCGGTACAGCTCCGGCACGCAGGCCTTGATCGGCTCCCGCGCGGTCCGGGCCATCACGACGACCGCGGGCTCGTCCGGGCCGGGGTTCTCCTCCCGCCGCCGGGCCGAGCCGGGTCAGCCGGGATGCGGAAGGGCCGTGGCGGGTGCCGGGGTTCGGGCAGGCTGTCGGAGTGCGCAGGCCGGATCGCGAGCCTGCCGGACCACACCCCTGCGGCCGCTGCGCCCTGTCGCGCCCGGGGGCGTTGGCTCCGCTGGGTGGGTGCTTCTCGATGCCCGTGGCGCACTGTGTAGGTTCTGCGCATGATCGCTGAAGACGCCGTGGAGCTCTTGTTCGTCGACGTGTGCCGGACACTGGCCCGCGCGGGGTTCGACATCGCCTCGGTGAACGCCGGCGAAGGGACCGGACTGAGGGTCCACCGGGAGCCGGACGCGGTGATAGTGAGGTGGGTGCCCGGGCAGGAGCTGGACCCCGCCGGGCGGCAGAACGCGGAGTACGAGGGGATTCGCGGCGCCTTGCGTCAGGCGCTGTGGGAGATCCTCACGCAGGCGGGCTACGCGGTGCGGACCGACCGCCTCAGTGGCGAGGTACGGGTGATGCCGGCCTGAGCCGGCGGCGGGGCGGACGGGCTCCCCCGTCACCCGCGGCGGCCCGCACCCGGGCGCGGTGTGGCTCTGTCCCGGCAGCGGGCCGGCCGGTCGCCGAGCCGGCCACAGCGGCGGGAGCCGTACGGGACCCCGCCCGTCGGCACCGAACTCCCGGGCGCCCGGCGGCCCGTGCCCCGGCGGACGCCGTGCCGCCGCGCACACGGGATCGCCGGCACGCGCGGCCGTGCGTGCCGGCCCCGCGGACGGCTGCTCCACCCGCTCAGAGGGGAACGCGGCGGGCTCTGCCGCGCTGGGGCCGCTGGGGGGAAGCGGTCCCGGCTGCGAGCGGGCCGGCGTCACCTGGCGCCGGCGAGGTCGACCTCGATGCTCTTTCGGGTGCCCCAGCGGTTGACGCGGTGGCAGGTGGCCATCGCGTACAGGTACAGGGGGCGCAGGAACAGCGCGCGCCACAGGGCGGCGAGCGGCGCGGCGGCGAACAGCAGCAGGGTCTGCCGGGTGCTCATGTCGGTGCGCCCGACGGTGAACAGCCGCAGGGCCATCAGGTAGCTCATGATCACGGCGATGAGCACCCCGAGCAGGGCGACGGTATCCAGATGCCCGCGGTATACCGGGTGGGCGATCAGCACCGCGGGGATGGCGAGGGTGAGGGCGATGTGCAGGTACTCGGCGACGGTGGTCCAGAACACGATGCCGGTGAGAGGCATGTAGCGCAGCCACCACAGGTGGCGGACGGTGGTGCCGCGCATCCAGCGCATCTGCTGGCGCAGGTAGTGCGTCCAGCGCTGCGGGGCCAGGGTGAAGACCAGTGAGGAGGGCTGGTGCACGGTGTCGCCGGCGAGCAGCGCGTAGAACGTCAGCATCGAGTCGTCGTTCATCTGCATGGGCCGGCCGCGGAACTGCTCGTTCTCATAGGCGCCCGCCGCCCGCCGCACGAGCTCGGCCCGGTAGAAGGCGAGCGTGCCGGAGTTGATGGTGACCCTCCTGAGCACGGACTGGGCGCTGCGCAGTCCGCGGGTGAAGGGCAGATAGAGCAGACAGATCAGCCGGGTGAGGGCGTTGACGTCGTGGTTGAGGACGATGACCTGCCCGGCGACGGACTGCACCTTGGGGTCGGCGAACGGCTTGAGCCCTTCGGCGATGGCGTCCACGTCGAGGACGGAGTCGCTGTCGAGCGTGACGAAGATGTCGGCGTCGTCGTGGGCGAGGACGTGCATCTGTGCGTGGCGTTTGCCGCGGTTGGCGGTGCGGTCCCAGGTCACCTCGATCCCGCGGGCCGCCGCTTGCCGGTGGAGTTCGGCTCGGACGTCGTCGTACGTCAGGGGGATGCCGTCGGGGTGCGCCGATCCGTCGTCCACCACCCGCACCCGGGTGACGGGCCGTGACTGGGCCAGCGCCGAATGCAGACAGGCCCGGAGTGCGGCCGGGTCCTCGTTGTAGACGGGGATCTGCACGGTGACGGTGAGAGCGTCCAGGGCGGCCGTGTCCTCGGGCTCCGCCGGGGTGCGGGCGCGTTCGAGCCAGGCGAGCGGCACCCACCACAGCAGCAGGAACGACACCAGCCACGGCACCGACATGAACCGGTCGCCGTCCCCGTCCAGCGCCCCGACGACGGACACCGCGTGCGCGATACCCCAGGCGGCGAACCCGGTCAGCGGCACCACCCCGAGCAGACACAGGACCCACGACGGGGCGTGCCACGCGTGGGGCGGCGCGGCGACGCCGGGCCAACCGGCCGGCGGCGGCGCGGCCTGGGCGACCCGCCCACCGTCCGCTCGCAGGACAGGCGTACCCGCGACGGGATCCGTGTCCGGCCCGGCCGTCTCCGTGCGGTGAGCCGTCCCGCCGCCCCTCCGCTCCGTCACCGGGAGACCGGCCCTCGGCCGCGCCGGAACGTCAGGCGCACCAGCGCGACGCCGGTCACGACCAGCACCGCGCACACCACTGCGAGCCACGCCTGCCCGGCAGCGAGTCCGGTGGCCGCCAGCGCCCCGCCCGGACCTGTGATCGAGCTGTACGGCATAACGTCAATCCTCTCGGAGCAGATCTTTCGCCCTAAGAGGATAAACAGGATAAAAGGTAATATCCCGAAGCATCTCACCGGTGAGTCCCCACAGGGCGCTCCGGGCCCCGACCCGGGGGTGCCGTCCCGGGCGCTCGGCCGTCGACGCACCGGGCCGGGCGGCGCCCCGAAGCGGCAGCGGTCGACGGGAGCTACGGGACGACGGACCGGGCCGCCCCGCCCGGATCACCGAGTCGGCCGACCGCCGGGGACCGGCCGGACGAGTCCCGGGCCAGTGGTCCCCCTCTCCTGAGCGGTGATCAGGGCCTGGTACCAGTGGTAGCTGTCCTTCGGGATGCGCCGCTGGGTGGCATAGTCCACGTACACGAGACCGAACCGCTTGCCGTAGCCGTAGGCCCATTCGAAGTTGTCGAGGAGTGACCACACGTAGTAGCCGCGTACGTCGACGCCGTCGGCGATCGCGGCCGCGACGGCCCTGAGGTGGCCGTCCAGGTAGGAGATCCTGTCGGTGTCGTGGACGGCTCCGTCGGGCGCCGGCACGTCGTTCTCGGCGGAGCCGTTCTCCGTGATGTGGATCGGCGGCAGCGCGGCTCCGTAGCGTTCGCGCAGGCCGACGAGCAGGTCGCGCAAGGTGTGCGGGACGACGGGCCAGCCCATGGCCGTGCGCCTGGTCCGCGGGATCCCGACCCCTTCGAAGCGGTTGTCGTCCGCCGCGCGTGAGAGCGGGTCCTCGTCCCGGTACGGCGCGGCCCGGACGACCGAGGGGGTGTAGTAGTTGATGCCGAGGAAGTCCAGCGGCGCGGCGATGACGCCGAGGTCCCCGTCACGACGGAAGGACTGATGTCGGATCAGCTCCCCCCAGGTGTCGTCCTCGCCGTCCGCGTAGCGCCCTGTGAGCAGCGGCTCGGTCCACATCAGGTTGCGCTGGGTCTCGGCACGCAGCGCCGCGGCCACGTCCCCGGGGCCGCTCGTGGCGGGGGTGACGTGGTCGGGGTTGAGCGTGATCCCGACCTCGCGGGCGCCCGCCTCCCGCAGCACCGGCACGGACAGGCCGTGGCCGAGGAGAAGGTGATGCGCGGCGGCGAGCGCCGGAGTCCCCTCGCGGGCACCCGGAGCATGGTGACCGCTCGCGTACCCCAGGAAGGCGCTGCACCACGGCTCGTTGAGCGTGATCCACCGGGGCACCCGGTCCGCCAGGGCTTCGGCGACCGACCGCGCGTAGTCGGCGAACCGATGGGCCGTGTCACGGTTGCGCCAGCCGCCCTCGTCCTCGAGCGCCTGGGGCAGGTCCCAGTGGTAGAGCGTCGCGGCGGGCTCGATGCCCGCGTCCAGCAGGCCGTCGACCAGGCGCTCGTAGAAATCGAGTCCCGCCGCGTTGAACGGGCCCGAGCCGGTGGGCTGTACCCGTGGCCAGCTGACGGAGAACCGGTAGGACCGCACACCCAGCTCCTTCAGCAAGGCGATGTCCTCCCGGTACCGGTGGTAGTGGTCGCACGCCACGTCACCGGTGTCGCCCCCGAGAACCGCCCGGGGACGCCGTACGAACGTGTCCCAGATCGAGGGGCCACGGCCGTCCTCGCGGGTCGCTCCTTCGATCTGGAAGGCGGCGGTGGCCGCGCCGAAGACGAAATCGGGCGGGAAGGAAGGAAAGTCACTCACGAGATGTCCGTGTCCTGTCGCTGACGGTACAGCTAGGATCTTCAGCAACTAAACCGGTTCTGTACAGGTAGAGCGTCTCACCGCCTACGAATTTACTAAACCCGTACTCAACTGCGCGACGCGGCTAGACAACGTTGTCAGCAGTGTGCAGAGTGGCCGTCCACGGGTGGCTGAATCCCGCAGTGCGCAAGGAAGGACTGACCGCGATGGTCGTATACGGAGCGCTCGACATCGGTGGCACGAAGATCGCCGGAGCACTCGTGGATCCGCAGGGGCGCCTGCTCCTACGGGCGGAACGTCCCACCCCCGCCCGCGAGCCGGCCGAGACACTGATGGGCGCCGTGACCGGCGTGCTGGACGAACTCTCCGGCCACCCCGCCTGGCGGGATCTGTCGCGCCTCGGCATCGCGAGCGCGGGTCCGGTGGACCGGGCCGCCGGAACCGTGAGCCCGGTCAACATCCCGGGCTGGCGCGGATTTCCGCTGGTCGAGCGGGTCCGTTCCCATCCGCTGCTGCCCGCGCGCACGGACCCCGTGCTGGTCGGAGACGCCGTCGCGATGACGGCGGCCGAGCACTGGCGGGGAGCCGCTCGCGGTGTGGACAGCGCGCTGTGCATGGTGGTCTCCACGGGCATCGGCGGCGGGCTGATCCTCGGCGGGCGGCTGCACGCCGGTCGCACCGGGAACGCGGGGCACATCGGGCACATCTCCGTCGACCTCGACGGGTCCGCTTGCCCGTGCGGCGCCCGGGGCTGTGTGGAAGGGCTCGCGAGCGGGACCGCGATCGCCGCACACGCCCTGGCGGCCGGCTGGACACCGCCCGCGGGCGTCGCCCCGACCGCGCAGGGCGTCGCCGCCGCGGCCCGCCTGGGCGACCCCGTCGCCCGGGCCGCCTACGAGCGGGCCGCCCAGGCCCTGGCGGCCGCGATCGCCGCGACGACCGCCCTGGTCGAACTCGACCTCGTCGTGATCGGCGGAGGTGTGGCCCAGGCCGGTGACACGTTGTTCGCTCCCCTGCGCCGGTACATGTCCGACTACGCGGCCCTCGACTTCACGCGCGACGTACCGATCGTGCCGGCCGAACTGGCTCTGGACGCCGGGCTCATCGGCGCCGCAGCCGTCGCCGCCGGCTCCGTCGGGGGCTCGGCGGGGACCGCGGGCGCTCCCGCCCCGGCCCCGGGGGGACCTGCGGGGGCGGCCGGTGCCCGGGTGTCCGGCGGCGGCGCGGTGCCCGGTCCCAGGACGTCCCTTCCTCCGCGAGGCGGTACCGCCCTCGGGTGACGGACCGGCCGCGCCCGTGCCGCGACCTCGCGGCACGCACGCCTCTTACCCGTTCCGGCCGTACGGCTGTCCGGCGTACGGCCGGCACCCGCCCAGCTCACCGCCCGCACGGACACCGCGCGGCGGTCGGCAGTCTGAAAGGAAACCGCGTGGACCGCCTCATCAACACCGTCCGTCCCTACCCCTGGGGCTCGGCCACCGCGCTGCCCGCGCTCATGGGCACCGCCCCGGACGGCTCTCCGCAGGCCGAGTTGTGGATGGGCGCGCATCCCGGCGCGCCCTCCCGGGTGGAACGCGGCGGACGTATGCGAGGACTGGACCGGATCATCGAGGAAGACCCGCGGGGCGAGTTGGGCGACGCGGTCGTGCGTCGCTTCGGGCAGCGGCTGCCCTTTCTCGTCAAGCTGCTGGCGGCGGATGCCCCGCTGTCGCTGCAAGTGCACCCCGACCGGGCCCGGGCAGCCGCCGGATACGAGCTGGAGAACGCCCGGGGCATCCCGCTCGACGCACCGCACCGCACCTACCGGGACCCGCAGCACAAGCCGGAGATGATCGTCGCCCTCACCCCGTTCGAGGGCCTCTGCGGATTCCGGCCGCCGCGGGAGAGTGCCGGTCTGCTGGACGGCCTGGAGCTGGACTGGTCCGCCCCGTACGCCCGAAAGCTCCGCTCGGCCCCGGAGGAACCGGCGCTGCGGGAGGTCTTCTCCGCGTTCCTCTCCCTCTCCCCGGGCCGGCTGGCCGACGTCGGCGGCGCACTGGCGTCCGCCGCCCGGCGGCCGGGCCCGCTGCGGGAGGAGTTCGCGGTGTACGACCGGCTCGCCCGGGCGTACCCGGGCGACCCCGGTGTGCCGGCCGCCCTGCTGGTCAGGCACGTCCGGCTCACGCCCGGCGAGGCCCTGTTCCTCGGGGCGGGGGTACCCCACGCCTATCTCCGGGGGCTGGGCGTGGAGATCATGGCGGCCTCGGACAACGTCCTGCGCTGCGGCCTGACGAACAAGCACGTGGACGTCCCCGAACTGTTGCGCGTCGTCCGCTTCACCGCGCTCCCGACGCCGGTGGTGCACCCGGTGCGCGAAGGGGACGGCGAAGAGGTGTACCCGGCGCCCGTCGACGACTTCCGGCTGTCACGTCTCGTGTGTGACGCGGGGGACCGGCCCCGCGTCCTGCCCGGGTCCCGGCCGCAGATCCTGGTGTGCACGGAGGGCACGATCCGCCTCACCGGCTCCGGCGGCGAGGTCGTGCTCGCGGCGGGTGGGTCCGCCTACGTCCCGGCGCGGGAGGAGGTCACCGTCTCCGGTGCGGGAACGGTGTTCCGGGCCACCACCGCACCGCAAGGCACGTTCCGGGCCGCCACCGCACCGGAGGACCGGCAACTGAACCCCAACTAAACTTAACCGGTTTCGCGCAGACTGTTGTACGCGTGGGCGACTCGTTCTAGCCTCTCTGCCAGCCGCCGAACGAAGGACCCTTTTCCGCCATCTCTTCGATGCGACAACGCCAAGGGGGGATTTCGTCGGCGGCTCAGCGTCCCGCTGCCCGGCGTGAGCCGCTTTCCGAAACCCGGGCAGCGGGATATCCAACCGGCTCGAGTCTTTCCCTTTCCGATCCGCCGGCGCCTGGCCGGAACGGAGCGGACGAGCCGGGAACGAGAACCCCACCATGATCGGCAGGGCTCGCGCGGCCCGGGTCCGCCCGGCCCCCGGCCGCACGAGCCACCACCTTGGGAGCAGCATGAGGAAGAAACTGGCCACCGCGGCGGGAGCGTTGCTGGCCATGGCCGCCGCGGTCCTCGCCGCACCCGCCCCCGCGCAGGCGGCGACGCCGGCCCCACCGGGCTTCCGCGTCGCCGACGGCCGGCTCGTGGACGCGAGCGGCGAGGACTTCGTCCTGCGGGGCGTCAACCACGCCCACGCCTGGTACCCCACCAGGACGCCGCAGGCCCTGAGGGACATCAAGGCGCTGGGCGCCAACTCCGTGCGCGTGGTGCTCGCCACGGGTGACCGCTGGACCAGGAACGACACCGCCGACGTCGCGGCCGTCGTATCGCAGTGCAGGCAGAACCGGCTCGTCTGCGTCCTGGAGGCGCACGACACCACCGGCTACGGCGAGCAGGCCGGAGCCGTCACGCTCGCCCGCGCCGTCGACTACTGGATCAGCGTCGCGGACGCGGTGAAGGGCCAGGAGAAGTACGTCATCCTGAACATCGGGAACGAGCCGTACGGCAACGGCGATTCCGGAGCCACGCCGTGGACCGCCGGCACCAAGGACGCGATCGGCCGCATGCGGGCGGCCGGATTCGAGCACACGCTCATGGCCGACGCCCCCAACTGGGGCCAGGACTGGTCTTTCACGATGCGTGACCACGCCGCGGAGGTATTCGCCGCGGACCCCGCGAAGAACACGGTGTTCTCCATCCACATGTACGGCGTGTTCAACACCGCCGACAAGGTCAAGGATTACCTTAACCGGTTCACTTCCCAGCGCCTTCCCATCGTCGTCGGGGAATTCGGCGACCTGCACTCGGACGGCGATCCGGACGAGGCCGCCATCATGTCCACCGCGCAGCGGCTCGGGGTGGGGTACCTCGGCTGGTCGTGGAGCGGGAACGGCGAGGGTGTCGAGTACCTGGACATGGCCACCGGTTTCGACGCCGCGCGCCTCACCGCCTGGGGGCAGCGCGTCTTCTCCGGCCCCGACGGCATCCGGCAGACGGCCAGAGAAGCCGCCGTCTTCGGCGACGGCGGTGCGGCCACCGGAAGCTGCGCGGTCAGTTACCGCATCAGTGACTGGGGCAACTGGTTCAACGCGGACGTCACCATCCGCAACACCGGCACGACCGCCGTCAAGGGCTGGCAGCTCGCGTTCGCCTTCCCCGGCGGGCAGCGGCTCAACCAGGTATGGAACGCCAAGGCCGTCCAGCAGGGCAGCGAGGTCCGGGCCGCCCACGAGTCCTGGACGCAGACCATCCCGGCCGGCGGCACGGTGAGCTTCGGCTTCAACGGTTCGTCCGAGGGGAGCAACGGCGTCCCGGCCGCTTTCGCCCTCAACGGCGGCACCTGCGCCAAGACCTGACATCCGCCTGCCTCCCGGCAGGCCAGAGGGCCGCGTCCGCGCCGGACGCGGCCCTTCCCCCGTCACGGGGAGTGCGCGCCCGGTGCCGGGGCGGTGGAACCGCGCGGGGTCAGCGACGGCGTCGGCACCTGATGGCCGGCGGTGTGCGCGCCGCCGATCACGTCGAAGAGCACGCGCGCGACCTCGGCGCCGAAGTGGTGCACGTCGTGGCTCATGGCCGACAGCGTCGGATGGGTGATCCGGCACAGCTGTGAGTCGTCCCAGGCCAGCAGCGACAGATCGTCGGGGACCGTGCAGCCCATCTCGGCCGCCACCCCCGCGCCCGCGACCGCCATGATGTCGTTGTCGTAGACGATCGCGGTGGGCCGGTCGGCGGCGAGCAGCAGCGAGCGCGTGGCGCGGGCCCCCTCCTTCTCGTCGAACCCGGTGGCGATCTGCCGGGCCTCCTCCAGGCCGAGCTCACGGGTCGTGGCCGTGAACGCGCGCGCCCGGATGGCGCTGTGCCCCAGGTCGGCCGGGCCGCCGACCCGGGCGATCCGGCGGTGGCCGAGCGCCGCCAGGTACCGGACGGCCTCGGCGACCGCGGACGCGTCGTCCGTCCACACCGCCGGGAACGGGCCCGTGAGGGAGGGGTGGCCCACGGCGACCGCGGGCAGGCCGAGCCCGCGCAGGGCGGGCACCCGGGGATCGTCCTCGCGGAAGTCCACCAGGATCGCCCCGGCTATCATCCGGCCGCGCCACCACTCCTTGTACACGTCGATCTCTTCGTCCAGGTCGCGCACCAGCCGCAGCAGCAGCGAACAGGACCGCTCCGCGAGGACGCTCTCGATGCCCGAGACGAAGTCCATGTAGAACGGCTCCAGGCCGAGCAGCCGGGCGGGCCGGCACAGGGCCAGCCCGATGATGTCGACCCGCTGACTGGACAGGCTGCGCGCGGTCGCGCTGGGGGCCCAGCCCAGCTCCCGGGCCGCCGCGAAGATCCGCTCACGGGTGGCCTGGGAGACCCCGGGCTTGTGGTTGAAGGCGAGCGACACCGCCCCCTTGGACACCCCGGCCCGGGCCGCGACGTCCTTGATGGTGACGCGGTCGGTGGAGGCGCTCACACCGGGTCCACGCAGAACAGGGCGGCCCTGGCGTCGTCGGCGGTGACGGTGCCGCAGCCGCGCACGCGGATACGGGTCCGCTCGCCGGGCAGGAGGGTCTGCCGGCCGCGGTCGCACACCGCGGCCGGGCCCAGCCGGTCGGCCTGGAGCAGCAGGTCTCTGACGAGGGTATGGGCGCTCACCACGACGTCGACTCTATCCCTCTGCCCGGGCACGGGCTCCACCGTGACGTCGAAGCGCGGCCGGGGGTGGGCGAAGTCCTTGTCAGGGACGGGGAAGTGCAGGGCGCGCAGCCCTCCCCCGCTCTCCGCCTCGCCGGGGCTGGGAGACTCCGGCGCATCGGCGACCAGGAACTCCTTCGCGGACCGCGCGGCCGGTACGAGCTCCTCGGGCAGGGCGAGACGGGTGACGGCGCGCGGGTCGACGGCGAGGTCGAGGGCGGTCTCCCGCAGCACGGTGCCGTCCGCCTGGACCCGGCGCAGGGTCACCGTCGTCCGCCAGGCCGCGGCGGACTGGTTGACGGCGGCGAGCACCAGTCCGCCGGCGTCGGGACGCAGGGTCAGCAGCCGGTCCGCGTAGACCCGGCGCAGCTCGTGGTAGAGGGGCTTGAGGCGGCCGTCGCCGTCGATGGCGGCCCAGGAGGTGACCGGCCAGCAGTCGTTGAGCTGCCAGACGACGGTGCCCGCGCACACCGGCCAGTGCGAGCGCCAGTGCTCGATGCCCTCGGCCACGGCCCGGGCCTGCACGAGCTGGGTCAGATAGTGCCAGCGGTCGAAGTCGTCCTCGGGCACGGTGAAGTGCCGCTCCACTCCTCGCCGCAGCTTGCCGTTGCCGTCCTCGGCCTTCTGGTGGTGCAGCATGCCGGGGGAGTCGGGGGCGAGTTCCTCGCCGGGCAGCGCGCGGCGCAGCGTGGTCAGCGCGGGCGGCGCCTGCCAGCCGAACTCCGCGACGAAGCGGGGCACGTCGGCGCGGTACTCGGCGTAGTCCTGCCGGTTCCACACCTCCCACGAGTGGTGGGTGCCGTGCGCCGGGTCGTTGGGGTGGTGGTCCCAGGAGCCCGACCAGGGGCTGCCCGCGGTGTAGGGGCGGGTGGGGTCGAGCTCGGCGACGATACGGGGCAGCAGGCCGAGGTAGTAGCCCTCGCCCCAGGAGTCGCCGGCGAGTTCCGGCTCCCAGTCCCAGTCCCGGAAGCCCCAGAGGTTTTCGTTGTTGCCGTTCCACAGCACGAGCGAGGGATGCGGCATCAGGCGGACAACGTTGTCACGCGCTTCGGCCTCCACCTCCCCGCGCAGTGGCTGTTCCTCCGGGTAGGCGGAGCAGGCGAAGAGGAAGTCCTGCCAGACCATCAGCCCGAGTTCGTCGCAGGCGTCGTAGAAGGCGTCGTCCTCGTAGATGCCGCCGCCCCACACGCGCACCAGGTCGACGTTGGCCTCGGCGGCCTGGGTGAGCCGCGCGCGGTAGCGCTCCGGGGTGATGCGGGAGGGGAAGGCGTCGTCGGGGATCCAGTTGACGCCGCGGGCGAAGACGCGGGTGCCGTTGACCACGAGGGTGAAGCCGGTGCCGTGCTCGTCGGCCGAGCGGTCCACCTCGACGGTGCGGAAGCCGATCCGGCGGTGCCAGGTGTCGAGGGGGCCGTCCTCGTCGCCGAGCGTCACTTCCAGGTCGTACAGGGGCTGGTCGCCGTAACCGCGCGGCCACCACAGGCGCGCGTCGGGCACCTCCAGGCGCAGCACCGCCTCGTCGCCGGCGAGCCGGGCCTCGGCGCGGACTCCGGCCAGGCGGGCCTCGGCGCTCAGGGGGCGTCCCCGCCCCTGGGCGGTGCGTTCGATCTCCAGCCGTACCTCCACCCGGCCGGTGCCCTCGTCCACGGTGACCAGCGGGCGGACACGGGCGATGCGGGCGATGGACCAGTGCTCCAGCCGCACCGGCCGCCAGATGCCGGCGGTCACCAGGGTCGGCCCCCAGTCCCAGCCGAAGTTGCAGGCCATCTTGCGGATGTACTGCGACGGCTCCGGGTAGACGTTGGGCCGGTCCCCCGTGAGGGCACGGACGGCCGCGGCCTCGTCGTAGGCGGAGGCGAAGCGGACCTCCAGCCGCCCGGTCCGGCCGGTGACGTCGAACCGGTAGCCGCGGTGCATGTTCCGGGTCATGCCGACGGGGCGGCCCCCCAGGGTGATGTACGCGGCCGTGTCCAGGCCGTCGAAGACCAGATCGGTGCGCTCGTGCGCGCTGTCGTGGCCGAGGTCGCGGACGTAGGTCCAGGCGCGGCGCCCCACCCAGGCGACGTCGGTCTCGTTACGGCCCAGGAACGGGTCCGGGATGACCCCGGCGGCCAGCAGATCGGTGTGGACGCAGCCGGGCACCGCGGCCGGCAGCAGGTCCTCCCCATGGCGCAGGCTCCAGCCCTCGGTGAGCTGGGTGACGTCCTTCATGGTGCGGCTCCAATCGCCTGACTCAGGCAGGTGGACGGACAACGGCGGACAACCTAACCTGCCGCCCAGCCCATGTCTATAAACCGGTCTAGTCAATGTCTCTCCTCCGCGCCCTCCGGTCTCCGCACGTGGGGACCGGCACTCTCCATCCCTCCAATAACGATTAGGCATCGTGCTCGAAACCTGAGCTTTACCGGTTAACCCATGACTGACATAGTGCCGTCATCCCACCCGCAGAACAGAGCCGCCATCCTGAAGGAGCTGCGCACATGGGGAAGAAGAAGACGCTCACGGGAGCGCTTCTGGCCGCCGCGATCATGACCGTCGCGGGATGCAGTGGCCAGGGTACGGCGACCGGTGAGACGGCGAAGGCACCCGCCGACCCGGCCGACGCCTCGGGCACCATCAAGGTGCTGACCCACCGCACCGACCTTGTCCAGAACGGGACGATGGACGAGTACGCCGCCGAGTTCAACAAGGTCTACCCCAAGGTGAAGGTGAAGTTCGAGGCCCTCACCGACTACGAGGGGGAGGTCAAGATCCGGATGAACACCGACGACTACGGTGACGTCCTGATGATCCCGGCCGCCGTCGCCAAGAACGACTACCCCAAGTTCTTCGCCCCGCTGGGCAGCGCCGCGGAGCTGGGCGGCGAGTACCGCTTCAGCGACAAGGCCGAGGTCGCGGGCAAGGTCTACGGCATCAGCACCTTCGGCACCGCCAACGGCTTCGTCTACAACAGGGCGGTCTGGAAGAGGGCCGGCATCACCGAGTGGCCCACGACGCCGGAGGAGTTCCTCGGGGACCTGCGGGCGATCGAGGACAAGACGGACGCCCTGCCGTACTACACCAACTTCAAGGACGCCTGGCCGCTGACCGCGTGGAGCAACAGCATCGGCTCGGTCACCTGCGACGCCAAGGCCAACGACAAGCTCGCCGGTCCGGTGTCCCCGTGGAAGCGGGGCGGCGAGCTGAACACGATCGACTCGGTGCTCTACGACATCGTCAAGGGCGGCCTGTCCGAGAAGGACCCCACCACCACCAACTGGGAGGCGTCCAAGGGGATGATCGCCAAGGGCGAGGTCGCCACCATGCAGCTGGGCTCCTGGGCCATCAGCCAGATGCGCGAGGCGGCCCGGCAGAGCGGCGCCGACCCCGACGACATCGGTTTCATGCCCTTCCCCGTGCAGAAGGACGGCACGTACTGCGCCGTCCTCGCCTCCGACTACCAGCAGGCGGTCAACATCCACTCCGAGCACAAGACGGCCGCACGGGCCTGGATCGACTGGTTCACGGAGAAGTCCGGCTTCTCGGCGAAGGAGGGGGCCGTGCCCGCGCTGAAGTCCGCTCCCATGCCCAGCACCCTCGAGGACTTCGTTGACAACGATGTCACCTTCGTGGAGCGCTCCGAGGCGCAGACCGGCCAGGTGAACGCGATCGACAACGCCGCGGAGATCGGCCTGAACAAGCCCGACTACCGCCAGCAGCTGGTCGACCTCGCGCGGGGCGCGCGCAAGGGCAGCCTGGAGGACTTCTTCGCGGACCTCGACAAGAGGTGGAACGAGGCGGCCGCGACGGCCGGCTCCTGATCCCGGCCGGCTCCCCTTCCACCAGCCGTCACCGGCCCCGCCCGGCCCAGCGGACGGGGCCGACCGCCCGTCGCAGATCAGCGGACGATGAAAGGCCCGACATGACCCAGACGACCCACGCGGCACCCGGGAAGGTGCCGCGCGCCGAAGCCCCGCCTCCCCGGACGACGCGCCGCTCCGCGCCCCCGCGCGGTGGTCTGCTGCGCCGCCTCACCCCGTGGCTGTTCCTCGCCGTCCCCCTGGTCCTGCTCGTCACGTTCACCTACGTGCCGGTGGCGAACATGGTCTACTACAGCTTCACCGACTGGGACGGCGTCAGCCCGGACCGGAACTTCACCGGGATCGACAAC
>NZ_JBFAWY010000020.1:0-129079 GCF_040680575.1 Streptomyces sp. NPDC052020 | reverse complement strand
TGCCTGGGTTACCGGTGCGGTGACGGGTGCGGGGTACTGGTATCGGAATCTGCGTCGGCAGGTGGCTTTCCATCCCGCGGTGGAGGTTTTGTCGGGTGAGGGGTTCACGCATTTTGTCGAGGTCAGTACGCATCCTGTTCTGACCATGAACCTGCCTGACCAGGCCGTTGGTCTGGCCACCCTCCGCCGTAACGACGGTGGTCTCCACCGTCTCACCACCTCTCTGGCCGAAGCGTGGGCCAACGGCCTGCCCGTCGACTGGGACACCCATCACCCCACCACTGCCGGCCCCGTCGTTCCCGACATCCCCGACCTGCCCACCTACCCCTTCCAGCACCGCCACTACTGGATCGCCCCCGCCACCACCCCCGGCGAGCGGCCCGCATACACCGAGGTAGGGCCCGCCCCCGAGGCCGAGCAGACGTGGGGTCCCGGGCTCGCCGAGCTCGGCGAGGACGATCGCCGACGCGCGGTGACGGACATGGTGCTGAGGCAGTCGGCCACCGTGCTCCGGTACGGCTCGTCCGACGATCTCCCCGGTGACCGGCCGCTGCGCGAGATGGGGTTCGACTCACTGACGGCGATCGAGCTGCGCAACAGGATCAACGCGCTCACAGGCCTCAGCCTGCCGGCCTCCGCGGTGTTCGAGTTGGCCACGGCCAACGCTCTGGCCGAGCGGGTCTACGCGGAACTGGCCGAGCTGAACTGGGAGGTCACCGCGAGGAGTACGGCAGAGTACGCCACCGCGCTCGACTCTCCCGCCGTGTCCCCGACGGACCGGGGCGGTACTCTCCGCACCCTGTTCAGGCAGGCCGTGGACGAGGACCGGTATACCCGGTTCATCGCGGTCATGTCCGAACTGGCAGCGCTCCAGAACCAGTTCACCACAGCCGAGGAGTGCGCGGAGCCACTCGACCCGCTGCGGCTCTCCGCCCGGCACGACGATCGGCCGGGCGACGAGCACGCCACCGGGCGCGCTCTCCTCATCGGCTGCACCGGTACGGCCCCGAACGGCGGTGCGCACGAGTTCCTGCGGCTGAGCAAGCCCTTCCGCGGCGAACGGGACTTCTTCGCGCTGCCCCTGCCGGGCTACGCCGTCACAGGCACCGGTGCCGGCGCCCGGCCCGTACCTGTGCCCGCCACCCTCGAAGCGGCCCTGGACGCTCAGGCCCAGGCCGTGTTGCGGGTCCAGGCCATGGAAGGGAACGAACCGATCGTCCTGATCGGCCATTCCGGGGGAGCGCTGCTCGCCCACGCGCTCGCGAGCCGGCTGGAGGAGGTCCACGGCGTCGTACCGGCCGGAGTCGTCCTGATCGACCCGTATCCGCCCGGCCACCAAGCCCCGATCGAGGCCTGGGGCAAACTCCTGGGCGAGGGGCTGTTCGCGGGCGAACTGGAGCCGATGGCCGATTCCAAGCTGCTCGCCATGGGCAGGTACGTCGATTTCCTGACGGACCGGGCGCCGGGTCGCAGCAGCGCGCCCGTCCTTCTGGTGCGCGCGGCCGAGCCACTGGGTGAGTGGCCTGCCGACGGCGGTGACTGGCGTGCGCACTGGGACAACCCGCACAGCACTGTCGACGTTCCGGGCGATCACTTCACGATGATGCGGGACCACGCTCCCGTCATCGCACGGGAGATCGCCTCATGGCTGGACGGCATCGGGCCCTGCCGGAACACGGCTCAGGGAGGGGACCGGTGAATGGCAGACCCCCGCGGGTACAGAGCGAACAGTGGATCCGGCGCTTCCACCCGTCGCCCGACAGCTCGATAAAGCTGGTCTGTCTGCCGCACGCCGGTGGATCGGCGAGCTACTTCTTCCGCTTCTCCCAGGAGTTCCACCCGTCCGTCGAGGTGCTGGCCGTCCAGTACCCCGGACGCCAGGACCGGCTCCGCGAGCCGTTGGTGGAGAGCGTCGGGGAACTCGCCGAGTGCGTGGTCGCGGCCACCGAATCGAGCTGGAGACAAGGCCGGCTGGCCCTGTTCGGGCACAGTCTGGGCGCCTCCGTCGCCTACGAGGCGGCCCGCATTCTTGAACAGGAGTACGGGGTACGGCTCGCGGGTCTGTTCGTCTCCGGACGCCGGGCCCCCAACCGGCCACCGGACCGGATCGTGCACCACCTGGACGACGAGTGCTTCGTCGCCGAGATCCACCGCCTCAACGGAACGGACGACAAGGTCCTCGGCGACGCCGAGTTCCTGCGCATGGTGCTCCCCGCGCTGCGCAACGACTACCGGGCCGCGGAGACCTACACGTACCGGCCAGGACCGAGGCTGGAGTGTCCGGTCATGGCGCTGGCGGGCGACAGCGACCCCAGGGCGCCGCTGGTGGAGGTCGCGGAATGGCGCAAGTTCACCAACAGGCCGTTCAGCCTGCGCACCTACTCCGGTGGCCACTTCTACCTCAACGACCAGTGGCACGAAGTCTGCAACGACATTTCCGACTACCTGCTCGTCACCCGTGACGAGCCCGCGGACCAGGCCAAGGCCAAGACTCTCCCGGGAACGGTGAACCGATGGCAGAACCCGAGATGACCGGGAACGGGCCGGTCATCACCCAGCCTCCGCTGGGCCGGACCGTGTACCTGACCTCCGACAGCGAACTCGGCAACCACCTCCTGGAGACCAGGGGCCTGCAGTGGATCCACGCCGCGAACGGCGACCCGTACGCCGTCGTGCTGCGCGGCCAGCTGGACGACCCCTACCCCGAGTACGAGCGCGTCCGGGCCCTCGGCCCGCTGTCTCTCAGCGCGACCGGCAGCTGGGTCACCGCCGATCACGCGGTGGCCGCCGAGATCCTCTGCTCACCGGATTTCGGGATGTCCGCCGCCGACGGCCGTCCCGTACCGCAGCAGGTCGTCTCCTACGGCAGCGCCAATCCGCTGGAGTCCGGCGGTGCGGAGCGCCACGGGCGCGCGGCCGAGCCGGGGCCGGAGACCGTGGGCAGGCACCGCGCCCTCGTCGAGCGGATCCACCAGGAGGTGGTGGAACGCACTCTTGCCGCCGGGCCGGAGAAGGACCGCGTCGACGTGCACGGTGCCGGGCCGCACGGCTTCGAGCTCATGGCCGACTTCATCCGCCCGGCGGTGACCGCCGCGACCGCGGCCGTGCTCGGCGTACCGCAGGAGCGACGTGCGCAGTTCGGCACCTGCGTGGAGCGGCTGCGGCCGCTCCCGGACAGTCTGCTGGCCGCGCAGTCGCTGCGCACCGTACGCGCGGCCGGCGACGCGCTGGCGGAGCTGGACGCGCTGCCGGCCACCGGAGCCGGGGAAACACCCGGAGGCACAGTGGGCGACGAACACCCACCGCTGCGGGGACCGCTGTGCGCACTCGGCGTCGCCACGGCCGTCCACCTCACCGGTAACGCGGTGCTCTCGCTCCTCGCCCACCCCGATCAGTGGCGGCAGCTGTGCGCCCGCCCCGAACTCGCCGCGGCCGCGGTGGAGGAGACCCTCCGCCACGACCCGCCGGTCCAGCTGGACGCCCGGATCGCGCTGCGGGAGGTGACCCTGGCCGGTCACCGCCTGAGGCCCGGCACCCATGTCGTCGTGCTCACCGCCGGCACGGGCCGGGATCCGGCCGCCTTCACCGAACCTGAGCGATTCGACCTCACCCGCCAGGACGCCGCCCGGCACCTCGCCCTGCACGAGACCGGAGCTCACGGGCCCGTGGCACCCCTGGTCCGCCTCCAGGCGGAGGCCGCTCTGCGCGCCCTGGCCGGCCGGTTCCCCACGCTGCGCCCGGCAGGCCCCGTGCTGCGTCTGCGCCGTTCACCGGTCAGCAGGGGGCCGCTGAGCGTTCCGGTGACCGGCTGAGCCCGGGCGCCGGACCGTGCCCGTCATCCGACGACGGGCCCGTACCCCCTTACTACCTGGAAGGACGACGACGCCGTGCGCGTACTGCTGACCTCGTTCGCACATCACACGCACTACTACGGCCTCGTGCCGCTCGCCTGGGCGCTGCGCACCGCCGGACACGAGGTGCGAGTGGCCAGCCAGCCCGCCCTGATCGACACCATCACCGCCTCCGGACTGCCCGCCGTCGCCACGGGCACCGACCACCTCATCCACGAGTACCGGGAGCGGATGGCGGGCGAACCCCGTCCGAACCACCCGGCGATCGCCTTCGACGAGGCACGCGCCGAACCGCTCGACTGGGACCACGCCCTCGGTATCGAGGCCATCCTGACCCCGTACTTCTACCTGCTGGCCAACAACGATCCGATGGTCGACGACCTGGTCGCGTTCGCCCGCTCATGGCAGCCGGACCTGGTGCTGTGGGAGCCGACCACCTACGCGGGCGCCATCGCCGCCCGCGTCACCGGCGCCGCGCACGCCCGGGTGTTGTGGGGGCCCGACGTGACGGGCAGCGCGCGCCGCAAGTTCGTGGCGCTCCGCGACCAACAGCCGCCCGAGCACCGCGAGGACCCCACCAGGGAGTGGCTGACCTGGTGCCTGGACCGGCACGGCGCCACCTTCGGGGAGGAAGTGGTCACCGGCCAGTGGACCATCGACCCCACCCCGCCCAGCCTGCGGCTCGACACCGGACTGCACACCCTGGGCATGCGGTACGTCCCGTACAACGGCACCTCGGTCATCCCCGACTGGCTGCGGGAACCGCCCGAACGGCCCCGGGTCTGCCTCACCCTGGGCGTCTCGGCGCGCGAGGTGCTCGGCGGTGACGGGGTCTCGCAGGGCGACATCCTGGAGGCCCTCGCCGACCTCGACATCGAACTCATCGCCACGCTCGACTCCTCTCAGCTCGGCGATGTACGCACATACCCGGCCCACACGCGCTTCACGGACTTCGTGCCCATGCACGCGCTGCTGCCGAGTTGTTCGGCGATCATCCATCACGGTGGTGCGGGCACCTATGCCACCGCCGTCGTCAACGCGGTGCCGCAGGTGATGCTCGCCGAGCTGTGGGACGCCCCCGTCAAGGCGAAAGCCGTCGAGGACCAGGGGGTGGGGTTCTTCCTGCCCCCGGCCGAGCTCACCCCCCAGGCCGTGCGCGACGCCGTGGTCCGGGTGCTGGAGGATCCCTCGATCCCCGCCGCCGCGGAACGGCTGCGCCAGGAGACCTGCACCGACCCGACACCGGCCGGGCTGGTACCCGAGCTGGAGCGGCTCACCGAGCGACACCGCGTCCGCGGGCCGCTGCCGGCGGCATCCTCCCTTTCCACCTCCGACCGACTCCGGCGGGACACCTCCCGCGTACCGAAGTAGGGACCACATGTACGAAGTCGACCACGCCGATGTCTACGACCTGTTCTACCTCGGTCGCGGCAAGGACTACGCGGCGGAGGCGTCCAGCATCTGCCAACTGGTGCGCTCCAGGGCCCCCGAAGCGTCGTCCCTGCTGGACGTGGCCTGCGGCACCGGTACGCATCTGGAGTACTTCGCCAAGGAGTTCCCCCACACCGAGGGCCTGGAACTGTCCGAGGACATGCTCGACCACGCCCGCTCCCGGCTCCCCGACGTCCGGCTGCACCAGGGCGACATGCGCGACTTCCGCCTGGAGCGCCGCTTCGACGCCGTGGTCAGCATGTTCTCCTCCGTCGGATACCTGGGCACCACCGCCGAACTCGACGACACGCTCGCCTCGTTCGCCCGCCACCTGACGCCGGGCGGCGTGGCCGTGATCGAGCCGTGGTGGTTCCCCGAGACGTTCGCCGACGGCTGGGTCAGCGCCGACGTCGTCCGCAGGGACGGCCGAACGGTGGCCCGCGTCTCGCACTCGGTGCGCGAGGGCAAGGCGACCCGCATGGAGGTGCACTTCACCGTCGCCGAACCCGGGCGCGGCGTACGGCACTTCTCCGACGTGCACCACATCACCCTGTTCCACCGGGCGGAGTACGAGGCCGCCTTCGAGGCGGCGGGGCTGCGCGTCGAGTACCTGGAGGGCGGCCCCTCGGGGCGCGGCCTCTTCGTCGGCGTCCGCCCGTGAGTCCCCGGCCCGCGCCAGGCCGGCCCCCCGGCCGGCCCCACCGATCGCCCGTCCGGATCCCCACAGACGTCACCGAGTGGATCCGGACGGTGCCGGCAAGGAAGAAGAGAGAAGAGGAACAGTGACGTATCACCCCCGAATACGCCGGTCCGGCCGCGGCCGTCCCGGTGCCAGGACCCTGACGGTGGCCATCGTCGCCAGCCTGCTGGCGGGCAGCACCGTGGCCGCCTCCGCGTCAGCCTCCGCGCCCGGCGCGGGCGTCGAGCGGCAGGCCGGAAGCGGCCAGACGGAGCTGGCGAAGGCTCTCGTCGCGCAGATGACGCTCGACGAGAAGATCAGCTTCGTGCACTGGCGTCTGGACCCCGACCGCCAGGGTGTGGGCTACCTCCCTGGCGTACCGCGGCTGGGCATCGGCGAACTCCGCTCCGCCGACGGCCCGAACGGCATCCGGCTGGTCGGCCGCACCGCCACCGCGCTGCCCGCGCCGATCGCCTTGGCCAGCACCTTCGATGACGCCATGGCCGGCACCTACGGCGCGGTCATGGGGCGCGACGGGCGGGCACTGGGCCAGGACATGGTGCTCGGGCCCATGATGAACAACATCCGGGTCCCGCACGGCGGACGGAACTTCGAGACCTTCAGCGAGGATCCGCTGGTCTCGTCGCGCACCGCCGCCGCCCAGATCAAGGGCATCCAGAGCCAGGGCCTGATGGCCACGGCCAAGCACTTCGCGGCGAACAACCAGGAGAACAATCGTTTCTCCGTCAACGCGACCGTCGACGAGCAGACGCTCCGCGAGATCGAACTGCCCGCGTTCGAGGCCTCGTCGAAGGCCGGAGCGGCCTCGTTCATGTGTGCGTACAACGGGCTCAACGGCAAGCCCTCCTGCGGCAACGAGGACCTCCTCAACACCATCCTGCGCACCCAGTGGGGCTTCCAGGGCTGGGTGATGTCCGACTGGCAGGCCACCCACAGCACCGACGCCATCACCAAGGGACTCGATCAGGAGATGGGTGTCGACCTCCCCGGCGACATCCCGCCGGGCGCCCCCGAGCCCGAGCCCAAGTACTTCGGTGAGGCCCTGAAGCGGGCGGTCCTGGACGGCACGGTCCCGATGGCCACCCTGGACCGCTCGGTGGAACGGATCGTCGGCCAGATGGAGCGCTTCGGTCTCGTCGGCGGCACCGCTCCGGCCAGGCCCGAACGCGACCGGACCTGGGCCCATGCCGCGTCGCAGAAGATCGCCGAGAACGGCGCGGTGCTGCTGCGCAACCAGGGGAACGCACTCCCGCTCACCGGCACCGCGGGCAAGAACATCGCCGTGATCGGCCCCACCGCCACCGACCCGAAGGTCACCGGCCTGGGCAGCGCCCACGTCGTGCCGGACGCGGCCGCCGCCCCGCTGGACGCGCTGCGCGAGCGCGCGGGTGCCGATGCGAGGGTGACGTACGAGCAGGGCGAGGAGATATACGGGACCGACATCCCGGACAGCGCCCTCTCCCCGGCGTTCAACAAGGGCAGGCAACTGGAACCGGGTCAGAGCGGAACCCTGTACGAAGGCACGCTGACGGTGCCCGCCGACGGCGAGTACCGGATCGCCGTCCGCGCCACCGGCGGCTACGCCACCGTGACGCTGGACGGCCATACGATCGAGGCGGGGGCGGTTTACGGCAAGGTCAGCAGCCCGCTGCTGAAACTCACCGCGGGCACGCACAAGCTGACCATGACCGGCTTCGCCATGAGCGGTACGCCGCTCTCGGTCGACCTGGGCTGGGTGACCCCCGAGGCGTCCGAGGCGAGCATCGCCAAGGCCGTCACGGCGGCGAGGAACGCGGAGACGGCGCTCGTCTTCGCCTACGACGACGGCACCGAGGGCGTCGACCGTCCCTCGCTGTCGCTGCCCGGCACCCAGGACAAGCTGATCTCGGCGGTCGCCGAGGCCAACCCGAACACCATCGTGGTCCTGAACACCGGTTCCGCGGTGCTGATGCCGTGGCTCGACAAGACCCGGGCCGTTCTGGACATGTGGTATCCGGGCCAGGCGGGCGCCGAGGCGACCACTGCCCTGCTGTACGGCGACGTCAACCCGAGCGGGAAGCTCACCCAGAGCTTCCCCGCGCGGGAGGACCAGCACGCGGTGGCGGGCGACCCCAAGCGCTACCCCGGGGTGGACAACCAGCAGGAGTACACCGAGGGCATCTACGTCGGCTACCGCTGGTTCGACAAGGCGAACGTCCGGCCGCTGTTCCCCTTCGGGCACGGGCTGTCGTACACCTCCTTCAGGTACGGCACGCCGACCGCCGTGTCCACGCCGGACGGCGGCCTGAAGGTGTCGGTGACCATCCGCAACACCGGTCAGCGGGCCGGCCAGGAGGTCGTCCAGGCCTACCTCGGCGCCAGCCCCCACGTGACCGCGCCGCAGGCACGCAAGAAGCTGGTCGGCTACACCAAGGTCGCGCTGGACCCCGGGCAGGAGAAGCGGATCACCCTGACGGTGGACCGGCGCCAGCTCCAGTACTGGGACGCCGCGTCGCACTCCTGGAAGACCGGCACCGGAAGCCGGCTGCTCCAGGTCGGAGCGTCCTCGGCCGACCTGCGGGGAAGCACCCAGGTGACGATCGCGCAGTGAGCTCGCCCGTGAGCCGGCTGCCGGAACACCACTGAAAGGGCGGTGCCCGCCACCTCGAGAGGTGGCGGGCACCGCCTTCGTCCGTTTCGTGGTCCGGCCCGGGGAGCCGTCCGCCGGGCGAGCCCGGCTTCAGCCGGAGCGCGATGCCCAGTCGCGCACCGCGGCGACGACCTCCAGGGCCTGCGCCGGGTCCAGGTGCGGGCCGATGGGCAGGCTGAGCACCTCCCGTGCGAAGCGTTCGGCCAGGGGCAATGTTCCCTCCGGCGGGCCCTGCTGCGCGTACGCGGGGGAGAGGTGCACCGGCACCGGATAGTGCGTCAGCGTCTCGATGCCGCAGGAGGCCAGGTGCTCACGCAGCTCGTCACGGCGCGCGGTACGCACCGTGAACAGATGCCAGACCGGCTCGGTGCCCGCGGCGATGACCGGCAGGGTGAGACCGGGGACGTCGCGCAGCCCGGACAGATAGGCGTCGGCCAGCGCCGACCGACGGGCGTTCCACTCGTCCAGACACGCCAGCCGGACTCGCAGGACGGCCGCCTGGATCTCGTCCAGCCGGGAGTTGGCGCCCCGCAGCTCGTGGACGTATTTCTGCCGCGAGCCGTAGTTCCGCAACATGCGCAGCCGTTCGGCCAGTTCGGCGTCGGCGGTCACCACCGCGCCCCCGTCACCGAAGGCGCCCAGGTTCTTGCCCGGGTAGAAGCTGAAGGCCGCCACCGAGGAGGGCCCCGACCCGACGCGCCTGCCGCGATAGCGAGCCCCGTGCGCCTGCGCCGCGTCCTCCACCATGTGCAGACCGTGCCGGCGGGCGAGCTCACCGAGGGCGTCCATGTCCGCCGGATGTCCGTACAGGTGCACCGGCAGGATCGCCCGGGTACGCGACGTGATCGCCTTCTCGACCAGCAGCGGGTCCAGGGTGGGGTGGTGCTCGTGCGGCTCCACCGGCACCGGGGTCGCCCCGGTCGCCGACACCGCCAGCCAGCTGGCGATGAACGTGTGCGAGGGGACGATCACCTCGTCGCCCGGACCGACGCCCAGAGCGCACAGGGCGAGCCGCAGGGCGTCCATGCCGCTGTTGACGCCGATGCAGTGGTCCGTCTCGCAGTACGCGGCGAACTCCGCCTCGAAGGCCTCCAGCTCGGGACCCAGGAGGTACCGTCCCGAGTCGAGGACCCGTGCCACGGCGGCGTCGGTCTCCGCCCGCAGCTCGTCGTACGCCGCCGCGAGGTCGAGGAACCTCACCCGGGCCGTCATGCCGGGACCCCGGTGGTCTCGGTCCGCGCCCGCGATTTCAGCGGCTGCCACCAGTCCCGGTTCTCCCGGTACCAGCGCACGGTGCGTGCCAGTCCGTCCGCGAAGTCGATCTGAGGCCGGTAGCCGAGCTCGCGCTCGATCTTCCCGCCGTCCAGGGAGTACCGCAGGTCGTGTCCCTTGCGGTCGGCGACCGGGCGCACCCGCGACCAGTCGGCCTGGAAGAACTCCAGCAGCATGCCCGTGAGCTCGCGGTTGGTCAGTTCCCGGCCGCCCCCGATGTGGTACGTCTCGCCGGGTCTGCCGCCGGCGAGGACGAGGGCGATCCCACGGCAGTGGTCGTCGGTGTGCACCCACTCCCGCACGTTCCCTCCGTCGCCGTACAGCGGCAGCGGCGACCCGTCGAGCAGGTTCGTCACGAACAGCGGGATCAGCTTCTCGGGATGCTGGTAGGGCCCGTAGTTGTTGCAGCACCGGGTCACCCGCACGTCGAGCCCGTACGTACGGTGGTACGCGCGGGCGAGCAGGTCGGAACCGGCCTTCGAGGACGCGTAGGGGGAGTTGGGCTCCAGCGGGCAGTCCTCCGTCCAGGAGCCGGAGTCGATCGACCCGTACACCTCGTCCGTGGAGACGTGCACGACCCGTCCCACCCCGGCCTCCAGGGCGCACTGCAACAGGGTTTGTGTGCCCAGCACATTGGTACGGACGAACACGGATGCGCCCGCGATCGAGCGGTCCACGTGGCTCTCGGCCGCGAAGTGCACCACGGCGTCCACCCCGCTCAGCTCCTTGGCCAGCAGCTCGGCGTCGCAGATGTCCCCGTGTACGAAGCGCAGCCGGGGGTCCGCCTCCACCGGGGCCAGGTTGGTCCTGTTGCCCGCGTAGGTGAGGCTGTCCACGACGATCACCTCATCGGCGGGCAGATCCGGGTACGCCCCGGTGAGGAGTTGCCGCACGAAGTGCGAGCCGATGAAGCCCGCACCTCCGGTCACCAGAAGCCGCACTGCGTCCATCCTTTCGGTAGAGGGGGCTGCGGCGTCACGGGGCTCCCCGACCGGCGATCTCCACGAGGTAGGCGCCGTAGTCGGTGTGGGCCAGGCCCTGTCCCAGGTGGTGGCAGGCCTCGGCGTCGATGAAGCCCATCCGGAAGGCGATCTCCTCCAGGCCCGCGATCCACACGCCCTGCCGCTCCTCCATGACCTGCACGTACTGAGCGGCCCGGAGGAGGGAGTCGTGGGTGCCGGTGTCCAGCCAGGCGAAGCCCCGGCCGAGGTCGACCAGATGGGCCCTGCCCTGTTCCAGGTAGACGCGGTTGACGTCGGTGATCTCCAGCTCGCCGCGAGCCGAGGGCCGGATGTTCTTGGCGATGTCGACAACGTCGTTGTCGTAGAAGTAGAGGCCGGTGACGGCCAGATGGGAGCGCGGCTGCGAGGGCTTCTCCGTCAGGGCGGTCAGCCGGCCCTCGGAGTCCACCTCGGCCACGCCGTACCGTTCGGGGTCCTTGACCGGGTAGCCGAACAGCACGCAGCCGTCCAGCTTCGCCATGCTGCTCCGCAGCAGCCCGTACAGGCCCGGACCGTGGAAGACGTTGTCCCCCAGGATCAGCGCGCAGGAGTCGTCGCCGATGTGATCGGCGCCGACCAGAAGGGCGTCCGCTATTCCCGCCGGCTCCTTCTGCACGGCGTAGTCGAGCTCGATTCCCAGGTGATTGCCATTGCCGAGCAGAGAGCGGAAAAGGTCGACGTGCTGTGGCGTGGAGATGATTTGTATTTCGCGGATGCCGGCGAGCATCAGAACCGACAGCGGATAGTAGATCATCGGTTTGTTGTAGACCGGAAGGATCTGTTTTGAAATCACCGAGGTCACCGGCTGGAGCCGTGTTCCACTCCCGCCGGCCAGGACTATTCCCTTCATCCCCGGAAGTTAACAGGGGTGGGGCGCGGAATGCGGGGAGCGCCGAAGAGATAGGGGGCGTTAGGGGCCGTACAGGGGGAGTGCCCCGGCACCGGTCACCGGGGAACACGCAGGGCCCGGCCGTCCGGCCGGGCCCTGCGTGTGCGTATGCTTCGGCGCGCACGCTCAGCGCCTGCGGTTCAGTGCGTGCGGGTCGGTGCGTGGGGGTTCAGTATGAGTTCAGCGCAGGAAGCCGCGGACGTCCTCCCAGCCGTCCGCCGAGTCCCGCTCCAGCTGGTTCAGCCGCGCGGTGACGACCTGGTCGAAGCCGTCCATGAAGTACTCGTCGCCGTCGGCCGCCGCCACCTGGCCGCCCTTCTCCACGAACTCCGCCACGACCTGCTGTAGCGAGGTGCCGGGGCCCACCCGGCCCGCGATGTACCGGTCGGCGCCGGCCAGGTCGGGGAAACCCGCCTCCCGGTACAGGTAGACGTCACCGAGCAGGTCGACCTGCACCGATACCTGCGGATGCGCGGTGGGGCGCATGGTGTGGGGCCGGATGCGCAGCAGTTCGGCGTTGGCCCCGGCCCGCAGGCTGTGCAGCGCGTAGCCATAGTCGACGCTGAGGCCGGGGGTACGCGCGCGGACCCGCTCCTCGAAGGCGGCGAGGGCCTCCATGAGCTCGGTGCGCTCGGCTTCCGGCAGCCTGCCGTCCTCCCGGCCGCTGTAGTCCTCGCGGATGTTGATGAAGTCCACCGGCCGGTCGTCCCCGGACTCGTTGAGCTCGGCGATGAAGTCGACCAGGTCGAGCAGGCGCCCGGCGCGGCCCGGGAGCACGATGTAGCTGAAGCCGAGGCGTACCGGCGACCGGCGCTCGGACCGCAGTTCCTGGAAGCGCCGCAGGTTGTCGCGCACCCGGCGGAAGGCGTTGCGCTTGCCCGTGGTCTGCTCGTACTCCTCGTCGTTCAGGCCGTACAGCGAGGTGCGGACGGCGTGCAGGTCCCACAGCCCGGGCTGGCGCTCCAGGGTCCGGTCGGTGAGCGCGAAGGAGTTGGTGTAGACGGTGGGCCGCAGGCCGCGGCCCGCGGCGTGGTGCACCAGGCCGCCCAGACCCGGGTTGGTGAGGGGCTCCAGGCCGCCGGAGAAGTACATCGCGTACGGGTTGCCCTCCGGTATCTCGTCGATCACCGAGCGGAACATCTCGTTGCCCGCCTCCAGAGCGGACGGGTCGTAGCGCGCGCCGGTCACCCGGACGCAGAAGTGACAGCGGAACATGCAGGTGGGACCCGGGTAGAGACCCACGCTGTAGGGGAAGACCGGCCGCCGGGCCAGGGCCGAGTCGAAGACACCGCGCCGTTCCAGCGGCAGCACGGTGTTCTCCCAGTACTTCCCGGCAGGGCCGGTCTCGACCGCGGTGCGCAGCTCGGGCACCTCGCCGAACAGGCCGAGCAGTTGCCGGAACGCCTCCCGGTCGACCCCCAGTTCGTGGCGGGCCTCCTCCAGGGGGGTGAAGGGGTCGTTGCCGTAGCGCACGGCCAGCCTGACCAGCAGACGGGCGGTGGTGTCGGCCCGTTCGGCGGCGACGAAGCCCTCGGAGACCAGGGTCTGGCGGAGGGCGTGCGCCGCCGCCTCCAAGTCGGCTCCGGGGTACGCGCAGCTCTCGACGGAAGCGGCCTGGGAAGGTGCGGGGGCAGTCATCGGGAGCGTCCAATCATGGGCGGGGTTGCGGGCGTGGGCGGGAGGCCGGCTGCGGTGGCGGGCTCGCGGAGGCCGGTGCCATGGCCTGGTGGCGCGCGGTCAGCTCGTGACCCCGCGCCGCACACAGCCGCACGACCTCGCAGATCCGGCGGATGTCCTCGTCCGCGACCGCGGTGCCGGTCGGCAGGGCGAGCACTCGTCGGGCCAGGTGTTCGGTATGCGGCAGCGGTGCGTGCCGCAGCCGGCGGTAGGGCTCCAACTGGTGGCAGCCGGGAGAGAAGTAGGCACGCGTACCGACGCGCTCGGCGAGCAGCACGTCCCTGAGCAGATCGCGGGTGAAGCCCGTGATCTCCTCGTCGATCTCGACGATCAGGTACTGGTGGTTGTTGAGCCCGTGCTTGTCGTGCTCGGCCACCAGGACACCGGGGACGTCCTTGAGCTCCGTGCGGTACGTGGCGTGGTTGCGCCGGTTGTGCGCCATGACAGCCGGGAGGGCTTCGAGCGAGGTCAGGCCCATCGCGGCGGCGGCCTCGCTCATCTTGGCGTTGGTCCCGCCGGCCGGGCTGCCGCCGGCCAGTCCGGCGCCGAAGTTGTGCAGTGCGCGGACCCGGCCGGCCAGCTCCGCGTCGTCGGTGACGACCGCCCCGCCCTCGAAGGCGTTGACCAGTTTGGTGGCGTGGAAGCTGAAGACCTCGGCGTCGCCCAGGCTGCCCAGGGGTCTGCCGTCCACCGAGCAGCCCACGGCGTGCGCGGCGTCGAAGAACAGCGGCAGCCCGTGCGTGTCGGCGACCTTCCGCAGTGCGTCGGCCGCGCAGGGACGGCCCCACAGATGGACGCCGAGCAGTGCGGAGGTACGTGGAGTCACGGCGCCGGCGGCGCACTCCGGGTCGAGATTGCCGGTGTCCGGGTCGATGTCCGCGAAGACCGGGGTGAGGCCGAGCCACCTGACCGCGTGCGGGGTGGCGACGAAGGTCATCGACGGCATGATCACTTCACCGGCCAGGCCCGCGGCGTGCATCAGCAGCTGGAACCCCACCGTGGCGTTGCAGGTGGCCACGGCATGCCGTACGCCTGCCAGCTCGGCCACCCGCTGCTCGAACTCCTGCACCAACGGGCCGCCGTTGGACAGCCACTGGTTGTCCAGGGCCCGGCCGAGCCGCTCGAAGAGCTTCTGCCGGTCGATGTGGTTGGGCCGCCCCACTTGGAGCGGCCGGGGGAAAGCGGCAGGACCACCGAAGAACGCGAGGTCGTCTAATGCGGTTTTCACGGAAGTTCCCTCCGGGCCACCGTCACGAATCCATTCACCGCTCCGGGAAACCCGAATGAGGTCGCCGTGCTCCACCGTGACGTCATGACGTGGTGGTCGATTTCGGTGGGACTCTAATCCGCCTCCAACGGACCGACAAGAGAGCGAAGTGTGCTCTAGGTCACACCTTGTCTTGAGGTATTCCCTCGAAGGTCAACTTGTGGTGATGCTTGAAAGCCCCGGGTAATACGAGAGTTACCGGCCGAACTTCTGGGACTTCCCCGTCGAACGAGTGCCGGGCCCCGCGGGAAGTTTCGCACCGGTTCCCCTGCGCAGCCGCACCGGTTCCTCATCCGTGGCCGCCGGTTCCCCCGACAGGAGTGTGCAAGTGAAAGATCGTGAGGGTGTGGTGACGCCCGCCCCGCTGCTCGATCTGGCCGCCATGGGCCACGAGTTCCTGGCCGACCCCTATCCGACGTACGCACGGTTGCGCGCCGAGGGCCCGGTGCACCGGGTGCGCACCACGGACGGCGAGGAGGTATGGCTGGTCGTCGGCTACGAGCAGGCGCGCGCCGTGCTCACCGACCCCCGATTCAGCAAGGACTGGCGGAACTCCACGGCCTCGCTGACCGCAGCCGAGGACATGGTCAACAGCAGCATGCTGGATTCCGACCCGCCCCGGCACACACGACTGCGCAAGCTGGTGGCACGTGCCTTCACGATGCGGCGGATAGAGGGCATGCGCCCGCGTGTCCAGCAGATCGTCGACGGACTCATGGACGCCATGCTGGCCAGTCCGGACGGCCGCGCCGATCTGGTGAAGGCCCTGGCCTGGCCCCTCCCGATCACCGTGATCTGTGAACTCCTCGGCGTACCCGAGCAGGACCGCTCCGCCTTCCGCGGCTGGACCGACTCGTTCGTCTCCCCCGAGGGCCCTGGCGAGGCGGACAAGGCCCTGGCGGAGATGGCCGGCTACCTCAGCGCGCTCATCGAGGCCAAGCGCGGGGCGCCCGGCGGCGACCTGCTCAGCGCGCTGGTCCGCACCAGCGACGAGGACGGCTCCGTGCTCTCCCCCGATGAGCTGCTCAGCATGGCCTTCGTCCTGCTGATCGCCGGACACGAGACCACGGTCAACCTGATCAGCAACGGTATGCAGGCCCTGCTGCGCAACCCGGAGCAACTCGCCGCCCTGCGCGAGGACATGACACTGCTCGACGGCGCGGTGGAGGAGATGCTGCGCTACGACGGCCCGGTGGAGAGCGCGACCCTCCGGTTCCCGACCGAGCCCGTGGACCTGGGCGGGACCGTCGTCCCGGCCGGTGTCTCGGTCATGGTCGTCCTCGCCGACGCCGACCGTGATCCGGCGCGCTTCCCCGACCCGCACCGCTTCGACATCCGCCGGGACGCCCGCGGCCACGTCGCCTTCGGCTACGGCATCCACTACTGCATCGGCGCCCCGCTGGCCCGGATGGAGGCCAAGATCGCCGTCCGGGCGGTCCTGGAACGCTGCCCGGACCTCGCCCTGGACGTCGCCCCGGAGGAGCTGACCTGGTTCCCCAACATGATGATCCGCGGCACCAAGACGCTGCCCGTCCGCTGGACCCCGGCGTATGCCGCCGGCGAACCGGCGCTGACGGCCGTCGCGCAGGGAACCGCATGAACCGCGCGCGGCTGCTGCACGACATGGTGCGCATCAGGTGTGCCGAGGAGATCATCGGCGACGTATACCGTGACGAACAGGAGATGCGTACCCCCGTGCACTTCTCCATCGGCCAGGAGGCCACTGCCGTCGGGGTGTGCGCGGCGCTGCGGCGCGAGGACGTCGTCTACGGCGGCCACCGGTGTCACGCTCAGTACCTGGCGAAGGGCGGCGACCTCACCGCCATGGTCGCCGAACTGTACGGTCGGCGGACCGGCTGTGCGGCGGGCCGGGGCGGCTCGGTCCATCTCACCGATCCCGAGGCGGGGTTCGCCGCCTCGTCGGCCATCCTCGGTGAGATGATCGCGGTGGCCACCGGTGCCGCCTGGGCGTTCGCGGAAGCCGTCGGCCGGGCCGGCCGGCAGCCGGCCGGCGAGCGCCCGGACGCCGAGGGCGGGCCGCGGGTGGCGGTCACCTTCTTCGGCGACGGTGCCTCGGAGGAAGGCGTCTTCCACGAGTCGCTGAACTTCGCGGCCCTGCACCGCCTCCCGGTGATCTACGTGTGCGAGAACAACCGGTACTCCCTCTCCTCCGACCTGACCAGCCGCCAGCCGGCCGGACACAGCATCACCGAGCGCGCCCGGGGCTACGGCATCACAGCCCGGCGCCTCGACGGCAACGACGTGTTCGCCGTACACGAGGCCGCGCTGGAGGCGGTCCGCCACTGCCGCGCGGGCGACGGGCCGTACTTCCTGGAACTGGACACCTACCGCTGGCGCGAACACGTCGGGCCGAACCGGGACCACGAGCAGGGCGTCCGCCCCGCCGACGAGGTGGAGTCCTGGATGCGGCGCTGCCCTGTCCGCCGCGCCGCCGAGGCCCTGCGCGCCACCGACCCCGGCATCGACGCCCGTGTCGAGGACTGGCGGCACCGGGCACGCCGCGAGACGTACGCGGCGATCGACGCGGCGAAGGCCGCCCCGTTCCCCGACGTGGCGGACCTGCTCACCGGAACGTACGGAACCTGACGGAAAGTGACCGCGGCATGCGCAAGCTCACGTATCACCAGGCCATCAGCGAAGCGACGGTCCAGGCGATGGAGGCCGACCCTTCCATAGTGGTCGCCGGCCAGAGTGTGGATGACCACAAGGGTGTGTACGGAACCACCAGGGAGGCGTACGCCCGCTTCGGGGCCGGCCGGGTGCGTGACATCCCCAACGGCGAGAACGCCTTCGCGGGCATCGCCGTCGGCGCCGCGACCATGGGTATGCGCCCCCTGGTGGTGCACACCCGCGCCGACTTCATGTTCCTGGCCATGGACGGCATCTTCAACCTGGCCGCCAAGTGGCGCTACATGTACGGCAACCGGGGCGGCGCCCCCGTCGTCATGCGGGGCGTCGTCGGCCGTGGCTGGGGCCAGGGCGCCACCCACTCGCAGAGCCTTCAGTCCCTGTTCGGGCACTTCCCCGGCCTGTACGTCGCCACCCCCGCCTCGCCCGTGGACGCCAAGGGGCTCCTGATCAGCGCGCTGCGCTCGGACGACCCGGTCGTCCTGCTGGAGAACCGCGGTCTGTACGAGGTGACGGGCGAGGTCCCCGAGGAACCCTTCACCGTGCCCTTCGGCAAGGGCCGGATCGTCCGCCCAGGGACGGACGTCACCGTCGTCGCCTCCTCGCTGATGGTCCACGAGGCCGAGCGCGCCGCCGACCTGCTGGCGGTGAGGGGAGTGAACATCGAGGTGGTGGACGTCCGCAGCATCCGGCCACTGGACGACGCGCTGATCCTCGAATCGGTCGCCCGCACCGGACGCCTCGTGGTCGCGGACACCAGCTGGGCACGGTACGGTCTGGCCGCCGAGGTCGCGGCCGTGGTGGCGGAGCATGATCCCGGCATGCTCAAGGCCCCGGTCCGCCGGGTCGCCCTCGCCGACTGCCCGGCCCCGGTCTCCTGGCCGCTGGAGGAGGCGTTCAACCCCCAAGCCGGGGCCGTCGCCGGGGCCTGCCTGGAACTTCTCGGCCAGGCCTCCGCGGCGGCGCCGGACCTGCCCAGTGCCTTGGAGGGATTCATCGGCCCGTACTGAAGCCCTCACCGGTCCCCCGACCCCGCAGCAGCACCGCCCCGAACCGGCGCGCACCCCCTGTTCCCGATCTTCCGGAAAACTCCCCATCGGCCGGAAAGCGCATGAGCCAGTCACGTTGAGTGCCTGCCCCCTCGCGCGCCGAAGCGGCCGGACCAGCCTCCTCCGGGTTAGTTAGAGTGATCACAGGGACACCGAAGGGACCGTTACCCGAATGAGTGGGGGGTGCGCTGAAGTGGATCTGGTCGAGCGCGATGAGGAACTGGCCCGCGTGGGGGCCTTACTTGACGCGTCCGCCGCCGGTTGCGGGCCACTGGTCCTGATCTCGGGACCGGCCGGCACCGGCAAGACAGAACTCCTGCGGGAGATACGGAGACTCGCGGCCGACCGGGAAGTCACCGTGTGGACGGCCCACGCGCCGCCGCATGAGAGCAACCCGCCACTGGGCGTGCTGGGCCAGCTGCTGAGAAGCGCCGAACGGCGCGGGACCGACACCTCGGCCGTGAGCGGCCTGCTGGACGCCGCCGCACAGCGGACCGAGGCCGGGGGCTCACCGCTGCGGGCCGACGAGACGCACGCACTGCACGACTGGCTGAGAGCCGCCGCCCGCCATACGCCTCTGCTCATCGCGGTGGACGACCTGACGCAGGCCGACACCGCTTCCCTGCGGTTCCTCCAGGAATGTGCCGCCCACGCCGACCACGACGGAGTGGGCTTCGTCTTCACCGAGCGCCCCTCGCGGCGCGCCGACTACCGGGCCTTCCGCGCCGAGTTGCTGCGCCAGCCACGCTGCCTGAACATGTGGCTCGCCGGACTGCCTCCCAGCGGGGTCGAGCGCATCCTCACCGGCCACTACGGACCCGAGAACGCCAGGCGGCTGGCACCCTCGTACCACGCGGCGACCGGCGGCAATCCCTTACTCGTCCGCGCCCTCGTCCAGGACCGGCAAGCGGCCAGCATCATCACCGATTCCCTCCCACTCCTGTCAGGGGACGGGCCGGCGCCGGGGGACTCCTTCGCCCAGGCCGTCCTCGACTGTCTGCGTCGCAGCGACGACGGCACCCTGGAGATCGCCCGCTGGCTCGCTGTCCTCCAGCAGGCGGACCGCTCCCTGCTGGAGCGGCTGGCCGGTGCGAGCGCGCAGGCCGTCGAACGCAAGCTCCAGGAACTGGCCGCCATAGGTCTGCTGAGCGGCGACGGCACTCTTCGCCACCCCGCGATGGGCGAGGCCGCTCTCCAGGACCTGACGACGGCGGACCGCAACGAGATGCACCGGCGCGCCGCCGAGCAACTGCACCACGACGGGGCGGACGGCGAGACCGTGGCCCGGCACCTGCTCGCGGGCGACACCACCAGCGAGCCCTGGATGCTGCCCCTGCTCGAACGCAGCGCCCAGCAGGCCCTGTTCGACGACCGTCTCGAGGACGCCTTCCGGTTCCTGGAACTCGCCGTGCGCTCGAGCACCGACAACGGTCAGCTGACCCGCCTCGTGCCGCACCTGGTGGCGGCCTCCTGGCGGATGGACCCGGACACGACCACGCGGGCGCTCGCCCTCTTCGACGGGCTGCTCAACAGCGACATGGTCCCGAGCCACCCCGCGCTGGCCCTGATCCGCTGTCTGGTCTGGTACGGGCGGCTGCCGGAGGCCGCCGAGGCACTGTCCAAACTCCGCGCAGGCAACGACGCCGAGGACATCGAACTGCGCATGACCCGCATGTGGCTCGCGGGCCTGTGCCCCCCGCTGCTCGAGTCGCTCCCGCCCGAGCCCGAGGCGACGGGCAGCGGGCCGGTCCCGGTACGGCTCGTCGCACGCCTCACCGCGCTCCAGGCGCAGTCCAGGGTGCTTCAGCACGGTCCCGATCAGGCATCCGTCTCCCAGGCCGAACAAATCCTCCAGGGCAGCAGGCTGTCGGAGGAGACATACGAGGCGGTGGAAGCGGCCCTGCTCACCCTCGTCTACGCCGACCGCCTCGACCGCGCCCTCGTCTGGGCGGACGGCCTGCTGGCCAGTGCCGCGGAACGGCGGTCCCCGGGCTGGGAGGCGGTCTTCGCCTCCGTCCGCGCCGTGATCGCGTACCGCTGCGGAGACCTTCCCACCGCACGGGAGCGGGCCGAATTCGCGCTGTCCCACGCGCAGCCGGAGAGCTGGGGGCTGACCGTGGGCATGCCACTCTCGGTACTGCTGCTCGCCTGCACCGAGGCGGGCACGTACGAACAGGCGGAACGGGTACTGAGGCAGCCCGTGCCGGACACCATGTTCGAGTCCCGCCCCGGCATGGAATACATGCACGCACGAGGCCGCTACTGGCTGGCGACGGGACGGTTGCACGCGGCGCTCGGGGAGTTCATGCTCTGCGGCGAGGTGCTGGGCAGCTGGCACCTGGACCAGCCCGCGATCGTTCCCTGGCGGACCTCCGCCGCCGAGGTCTACCTCCGGCTCGGCAACCGCCAGAAGGCCCGGGCGCTGGCCGAGGCCCAGCTCGCCCTGCTCCGGCCCGGGCGCTCCCGCACCCAGGGCCTGACGCTCCGCGTGCTGGCCGCCGCGGTGGGCGGACAACAGGCGGAACGTTTCCTCGCCGAGGCCGTCGACATACTGCACGAGAGCGGCGACCGGCTGGAGCACGCCCGTGCGCTGGCCGCGATGAGCCGCCACCAACAGGCCCAGGGGGATAACGACCGGGCGAGAATGACCGCGCGGCTGGCCAGCGACATGGCCTGGGCCTGCGGGGCGTACCCGCTGGCCGAGGAGAGCCTGCCCGGCCTCGGCCAGCACAAGGTCAAGGCCGTGCCGCCCGATCTGGAGCTGCCCGGCGGGGGAGCCGTCGCCCTGCTGTCGGACTCCGAGCGCAGGGTCGCCGCACTGGCGGTGCGAGGTCTGACCAACCGGCAGATAGCGCGTCGGCTGTGCGTCACGGTGAGCACGGTCGAGCAGCATCTCACCCGTGTCTACCGGAAGTTGAATGTGACCCGGCGGGCGGATCTCCCGGTGAGCCTCGCGCAGGACCAGTCCGACACCGCGTGACCGGCCGGGGCCCGGCGGCCGGTCAGGGTCCTCGGGTCCCGCCGGCCGGACTGCCGGCAGGCGCGGCTGACTCCACCAGGACAGGTGGGCCTGCTCCTGCGGGCCGGTGTGGCGGCCTCGGTTCCACGTGACACCGAAGCCCGGGCCTTCCAGGCCACCATGCGCCACGCCCGCCTGGAGCCGGAGGCCCACAAGGCCGTTCCCGGAGCACGGGAGCGGCTGAGAACGCCGGTGACCGCAGCCGCGGTCCTGCTCCACTGGACGGGATGTGCGGGGACGGCCGGACACGGCGGGGCGGGCTGCGTTCGACCCGGCCTGGTCTCGCGTCCGGAGCCCCCTGTCTGGCGGCACGGGGCGCTACGCCGCGGACCGAGAAAGCTTCCGAACGCGGCCACCCGCCCGCCGCCGCGCCCTCGGACGGCCCCGATGCGCGGAAGCCGCGGTCCACCGTGAGGCGACCCTACTGATCGCGGTCCTCAGGGAGCCGCCGGGAAGCGGTGCGGACGGGAACGCCTCAGGGCCTGGCAGGCGTCGATCCCGCGCTGGACTCCCGCTCGCCAGATCTCACCGGTGGTGGTGACGCGGGCGGCGAGCAGGCGGTATGTCTCCAGGGCGCACTCGTGCCCGGCAGGCGCCCGGTGGTGACGCGATACGCCCCGCGGGTGCCGGTCCCGCCAGTCCAGGAGGGCGGCGAGGGCGTCGGCCGACGTGTGCCAGCACGCGGCCCGGACCTGGTGCACCAGATCGGCCGGAAGCCGCAACGACAGCTTCTCGGGAAAGCCTCCGTCCGGTGAACCGGGCCACCGCCCCGGGCCGCGGGCCTCTTCCGGGTAGTCCGGCCAGGAGTGGTCCCACCCCCGCGCTTGCAGTTCCCGCCGCACACCGAGGGTCACCAACCGGTCCGCGGAGTCCAGGAGCTCTCCGCGTTCACGGGCCCGGGACACCTCACGGCGCCGCGTGGCGCGCACGGCCGCGGCTTCACGGGGGCCGAGGCCGGCCAGGTCCCACCGCTCGTCGTCGGCGAGCTCCCGGTACCGGCACTTCTCGTCGCTCAGCAGCTGACGAATCCTCACCCGAGTGCCGTACGGCAAACGCACCGTCACAGGGACAGTTCCCTCTCCACGCACAGGGCTCATTATGGCGCACTTAGCTTGCAATTTATTGATGACCAAGGCGGGTGCGCCGGGCGGACGTTGCTACGAGATGCCGACTCCTCGCGGCGCGGTGACGATATAGAAGCGGCCGTCCTTCCGGGCGCCGCGAGGTCCACAGGAAAGCGAGGACGGAGAGATGACGAGACCTCCTCTGGTCGTGCGGGAGCGGACGGAGCTTCTGCTCGATGAAGACGCGCGGGCACAGTGGCAAGAGCTGGAAAACGACCCGCAGCTGCGACTGGCCGAGCTGCGGAGCGCCAGTGCGGCGTCCGTGGAGTTCGACGCGCCGGTGACAATCGAGAGTGCCTTCGGCCTGGTTTATGAGGCCGACTTCGAGCGCCCGGTGACCGATCCGGACAGCGGGCAGAGCGTGTCGCAGTATTCCGCGCGCATGCTGTTCGCCGGTCTGTCGAGTCCCGACGAGAGGCCGATGGGTCTCATATTCGCCGACGCCTCTCCCTATCCCGCGGCGGAGGCCACCGCCTCGGGGCGGGGGAGGAAGGTGCGGTCCCTTGTCGTACCCGAGGGAGGGGACTGGCAGCTCGCCGAGGAGAGCGTTCTCGACGAGAGCGGGAACCTCGTGGACGCGGACGGCTTCTGGGACGCGTTCAGGAGCTGTATCGGCGGCTGCGGCACCACCTGCCTGGCCTCGCTGGGAGGGTGCCTCCCCCTGGGCGCCCTGCCCGCGATCGTCGCGTGCCTCGCGGCCACCTGCGGGTACTGCGCGGCCAAGTGCGCGGCCTGCGTGGCGTGCGACTGCGGATGGCTCTGCAGACCCATCGTCGGCTGCTGTCACCAGTGACACGGGAGGCCGTGACGTGAAAGCCGTCGTCCACTGGCTGGCCGTGCCGGTCGTACAGCGGGCGGAAAGCGACAGACCGCCCGTGCTGAAGTACGAGGCACCCGAGGGGGTCGTCGTCCGCGACCGTGGGACCGCGTACGTCGGGACCATCGACGAGGAGGCCGCCCAGCGACTCCTCGCACACCCGGATGTCGAGATCCTGAGCGCGGAGGAAAAGCGGCGCGTCGAACTCGTTCCGGGGATGCCCGTGCCCTGGGAAAGCCTCGAACGTCAGATCCTTTCTCTCGGCACCGACCATTGGCGCAGAGGAGTGATCGGCCTGGGCGACGTGGTATCCGCCCTTACGCGCCGAGCACGCATTCCCGAGTGCGGAGGCTGTGCCCGGCGGCGGAAGGGACTCAACCGGATCACCGTGTGGGGCTGGTGGCGCAACCGAAAGCTCCGCTTCCAGCCCGAAGGGTGACCTTTTCGAGCGGCGCCTCGCTGAGAAAGGGCGAGGCGCCACTCTCTCACACTGGTGAAGGAGTACCACCATGACCTCCGACTACGAAGCGCAGATTCCCGCCGACACAGTCATGACCCTTGAAGAAGGGATCGCGCTCAAGGAACGGACCGCGACTTTGGAGGACGCGAGCCGGTGGCGCTGGATGGGCAATTACGCCGATGCGGTCACCGCCGCCGCGGTCGCGAACCAGAACCCGCCCCAGGGAGCTGGAGAAGCCGTGTTCTCCGTCAACAACAGCGGCCAGATCGCCACGTGGCTTTTCTTCTAGCCGCGACGCCCGGAAAGTGACGAGCCCCGCCGGTGTCGAGTCCACCGGCGGGGCGGGCGATTTCTCGGCCAGGATTCGGTCAGCAGGTGGAGTTGGTCTGGGTGAGCAGGCCCATGCGCCAGGGCAGGCGGAGGTAGTCTCCGCCGGCGCTGGGGTCCATGCCCTGGTAGACGTACTGCATCCGGCACGGGTTGATGGTCAGGGTCTGGTCGTTGGAGGCGCGGACGAGTTCCCCGTGGCTGATGTCCTGGGTCCAGGCGCCGCCGGGGAAGGTGACGTTGGCGCGGCCGGCGAAGGGTTCGTTCTCCGTGGCGGCCAGGGGTGTCCAGGTGCCGGTGAGACTGGTGGAGGTGTAGGAGCGGAAGTAGCGCCGGCCGGTGGAGCCGATGGACTCCTGGATGAGCAGGTACTGGTTCTGGCCCGCGACCTTGTAGACGTTGGTCGCCTCGAAGAGGTTGAACTTGGTGTCCGACAGCACTATTCGCGTGTTCCCGAAGCCGTTCGGGAAGTTCGCCAGGCTGGTCTGGGCGCGGTAGATGTGGCCGTTGTCGTCGCTGAAGAACAGGTGGCAGTCGGCCGTGTCGCAGATGACCCAGAAGTCGATCCAGGTGCCGTCGCCCTTGTTCTGGGTGACGATGGGCGGCTCCTGGGAGATGAAGGTGCGCGGCGCGGACCAGGAGCGCGGGTCTGCCGGGTTGGTGCTGGTCGAGTAGGTGGGCGGACCGGTCTGGTAGACCATGTACCACAGGTTCTGCGGCGCGAAGTAGAACACCTGCGGGGCGGCCCGGTAGCCGGGGCCGATGGCCGAGGCGGTGTCGAGGTAGGTGTGCGGCGCGGCGGCGGCCTGGGACCAGTCGGAGAAGTTGAACTGGACCAGGCCCCAGCCGGAGGGGCTGGCGGTCGTCGCGTACGTCAGCCACTGGTTGTTGTGCCGCACCACGGAGAAGTCCTTGATCGCCAGCGCCTGCGGGTGCTGGGCGTCGGGCTTGGGGCCGGCCAGGACGCCACTGGACGACCAGCGGAACGTCGACGGCAGTGAACCGCTGCCGGAACCGCTGCCGACGCGGACCAGCCGCCACTGCTGGTTGGCCCCGCCCCAGTCGGCGTACTGCACGATCTTGGCGCCGTCCGCGGTGGAGGCGCCCTGCACCTCGACGGCCTTGCCGCTGTTGCGGTTGACCAGCCGGACGTGACCGTCCGGTGAATCGGCCAGCCGGAACTGCTGGTTGGTGCCGTTGAGATCACTCCACTGCACGATGTCCGCTCCGTCGGCGGTGGAGTAGTTGTAGACGTCCAGTACCTTGCCGGAGTGCTGCGCCTTGAGCCGGTAGTAGCCGCCGCCCGAGTCGACGAACTGGAACTTCTGGTGGGCGCTGTCGGTGCGGGTCCACTGCTGGACGGCCGCGCCGTTGCCGGTGTCCGCGCCCGAGACGTCGAGTGCCTTGCCGCTGTCCCGGTTGACCAGCACGTACCACGCGTTGGGATCCACGGTGGCCGCCTGCGCCGTCCCGGCGGCACCGAGCGCGGACAAGAGCGCCGCCAGCAGAGCGGTCACCGCGGAGAGCACCGCTGTTCGTCTGCCGTGTCTCCACCCTCGTGCGTATGTCATGGGCATGCCAGTCATGGACTCTCCCTCGCTGAGTGCTGTGTGAGCGGTCGGGCGACAGGCCCGTGGTGCGGAGCCGACCCGTGGACGCTGTCGGGGGCGCTCCTCTTGAACGAGATATCGAACGATGGTCGAAAGGCGGGGGATGCGAGGCCCAGGGTGATCACGTGCACCACGGCCGCGATGTCGTGGGCCGGTCCCGGTATGGCGGGACCGGCCCATCCCCCGGCTGAGGTCAGCGGTTGAATGTCAGGCGGGGCGACGCGTTGCGGGCCAGCGTGTGGGCCTGCTGGGGCCACCAGGTACCGGCCGGCGGGTCGACGACGCCGTACTCGGGGTCGATCGTCCCGCCGGTGTTGCGTGTGCAGCTGCCGTCGGACTCACCGGGAATCTTGATCCACAGGTAGGCGTCGACGAGGGGGACGCCGGTGCCGGCGGTGGGGCGCGGGCCGAGACCACGGCCGGGCGCGTTGCACCAGGCCTCCGGATCCCCGCTGTACTTGCCCGGCTCCGGGGTCCAGGCGCCCAGACCGTTGCGGCTGGTGTCGATCACGAAGTGATGCAGCGCCTCGGCCGGCGGGGTGCCCACGTTCTGGTCGAACCAGGCGTCGGTCCACCGCCAGGTGGCGGGGTCGGCGGAGGAGACAGCGTTGCCGGGGGCGCCGTCGTTGGGAGCGGCGGACGAGTAGTACTGGCCGGCGCACCGCTCGGCGTGACCGCGCGCCTCCTCAGGCCCCCGGGTGGCGAACCACATGCACTTCGCCACCCAGGTGCCGTACCTGGTGTTGTGGTCGGTGGGGTGGGTGTTGGACACGTTCAGGGCGAAGCCGTCGCCGTACCGGATCCCGGCGTCCAGCAGCCGCCGCGCCATCTCGCCGACGGGGCGCCACTGGACGTTCCCCGCGTCCAGGTAGACCGCCGTGCGGGGCTGGGCCTTCAGGGTCCTGACGGCGTATGCGAGGTCGGCGATCCGGGCGGCCGTGAGTTCACCGCCCGGATCCACGGCGGGCCCGCAGTCCCTGGGGAGGAGGGCCGTGCCGTCCGGTTCGACGACGACCACCGCCTTGCCCTTCCCGATGCCGGCGGCGAAGGCGTCGATCCACTGCCGGTAGGCGGCGGAGGACGCGGCTCCGCCGCTGGAGTACTGCGTGCAGTCCCGGCCCGGGACGTTGTAGGCGACCAGGACGGGCGTGCGGTTGACGGCCCCGGCCCGCTGGACGAGCCTGCTCACCTTGGAGCGCACCTCGCCGGGCGTGCCCTCGGTGAACCACGCGGCCTGCGGCCAGCTCGCGAGCTTGGCCATGCGCGTGGCGTTCTCTGTGTCGCCGTTCCCGAGGTCCACGAGAGCCTGCTTCGCGGCCTTGCTGTGCGGATCCACGTAGAACTTCGTGGCCGGGGTGATCACGTCCTGCGTGGGTGTGGCCTGTGCCTGCGTCGCGGTGACAGCGACGCAGGCGGTGAGGGCCGCGACGAGGGCGGCCGCGCGGCGCCGTAGGCTGCGTGAACTCATGGGTGCTTCCTGGTCGAAGAGAGGGGCGAGGGAGCCCCGCCGCCCCGGCGGACTGCCGGTCGCCCGGGCGGGCGGCTAAGCCCTGGGTCAGTAGCCGTAGATCATCTTGTAGGCGACCTCGGGGAGGAACTGTCCGGCCGTGGAGCCGGCTCCGACGCCGCAGTTGCCGTCCGACTCGCCCGGGGTCTTGATCCACAGCAGCATCTCGGCGCCTCCGCCCGTCTGGGTGGGCGTGCCGATGCGGCGGCCCGAGGGGTTGCACCACTGCCCGTTGGAGCCGTTGCCGTTGCGGCTGGTGTCCACGACGAACGGCTTGGTGTAGCCGTAGCGGGCGCCGAGTTCCCTGTTGACGGCGTTGCCGTAGGCGGTGTTCTCGGCGGTGGTGAAGTAGTTGGAGACGTTGAGCGAGAAGCCGTGAGCCTGGCGGAGGCCGGCTTCGTGGAGGCGCCGGGCCATGGTCGCCGCGTCGGCCCAGCCGGGGTTTCCGGCGTCCATGTAGACCCAGGTGTTGGGGGCCTGGCGGTTGAACTGGGCGAGGGCGCCCGCGAGCATGCTCTCGCGTTCGTCGATCTGCGCCTGGTTCATACAGCCGTAGTCCCCGAGGGAGTCCGGTTCGAGGATGACGAGGGCCGGGCGGTTGGCGATCCCGCCGGCGAACTGGGCGATCCAGTCGGCGTAGGCGGACGGCGAAGCGGCCCCGCCCGCGGAGTGCCCGCCGCAGTAGTCGCGGTGGTAGATGTTGTAGGCGACGAGGATGGGCAGCTTGTCCCGGCTGTCCGCCGCCCCGACGTAGGCACCCGTGGCGGTGCCGATGGTGCCGCTCCAGGAGCCGAACCAGCGGGCCATCGGCGTGTTGGCGATGGAGGCGTTGATCGCGGCGGCCCGGCCGTCGCCGGGGTTGGCGGCCGCCCACCTCTTCGCGCTGGAGTCGGGGTCCACGTAGAACCCACTGGTCATGGTGGTCGGGTCGGCCGCGTGGGCGGACGGTGCGACGGCGAGCGCCAGCGGCAGAGCGAAGAGCGCTGCGGTCAGGGCGCGGAGTCTGCGGCGCATGACTGAACCTCGTTTTCCTGGCAGGGATGCGTCGCACGCTCTCGGCCCGAGCATGCGACGCGCTGAGGAAGTGCGGGGGTACGGCTCTTTCTGGGAGCGTTCCCACTGGAAGCGCTCCCAACGGCGCGGCACAACCGTTGGGGTGTGGTCGGTATGGTGTGACGGGGCAGTTGAGCTGTCAAGGGTTAACGCGAGCCGCCTTCGCGTCTTCAGCGTGCAAGGGGAGTGCGGGACTCCTGAGACTGGAAGCGCTCCCAGTCCTCCGGCCCTGAGCGCTCCCGGCCGTCGCCCGGTCGTCCACCAGCGGGTGGCAGCGGCGTGGGCCGAGGTGAGACGCTGCCCGTCCGGTCGCGAGGGAAGGGCTCATGGTTCATGGCAGAAGATGCGCCGCGTCGGCGGCCGACGCTCGACGAGGTGGCCGAACGCGCCGGTGTCTCCCGCTCCGTGGCCTCCCGCGCCCTCAACAACGCTCCGCATGTCAGCCGCGCCAAGCGCGAGGCGGTCGAACGGGCCGTCCGGCAACTCGGTTACGTACCCAATCCGACCGCCCGGGCTCTGGCCACTCGTCAGTCAGGAGCGGCCGCCCTGGTCGTCTCGGGAGAGGATCCGTCCATCTTCGCCGATCCGTTCTTCGCCCAGGTGATCGTGGGGGCGTCGGCCGCCCTGGAGGAGGCCGACCTGCATCTGATGCTGTGCCTGGCCGCTTCCGACCGGGGCCGTAAGAGGGTCGGGGAGCTGATTCGGTCCAAGGGCGCGGACGGCGTCATGCTGATGGCCGTGCGCGAGGACGATCCGCTGGCACCGCTGGCCGAGGAGGCGCAGATGCCCGTCGTGTTCGGCGGGCGCCCGGTTGGTCCGGTCCCCCGCTGGTACGTGGACGTCGACAACGTCGGCGGAGCGCGCGAGGCGACGGAGCACCTGCTCTCGCGCGGCCGCAGGCGCGTGGCCGCGATCTGCGGGCGGCTGGACACCGAGGCCGGGCGTGCCCGGTACCGCGGCTACCGTGACGCCATGCTGGGGGCCGGTCTGGATCCGTTCCCGCCGCAGGAGGGGGACTTCACCGAACCCAGCGGAGCCGCCGCCATGTCCGTACTGCTGGCGAACCACCCCGATGTGGACGGGGTGTTCGCCGCCAACGACAACATGGCGGCGGGAGCGCTGCGCACGTTGCGGGAGGCCGGCCGGCGGGTGCCCGCCGACGTCGCCGTGGTCGGTTTCGACGACCTGACCGTGGCCCGGATCGCCGATCCGCCGCTCACCACCGTCCATCAGCCCATAGAGGCTTTCGGACGGGAGATGGCGCGCATGCTCGTGGCGCTCGTCAACGGGCAGGACCCCACCCCGCTGATCCTCCCCACCCGTCTGGTCGTCCGCTCCAGCGCCTGACGGCCTAGGGTCTGTCGTTGGATCACGCCGGGCTCGCGGGGTCTGGCACCGCGCCAGGAGTCGCCGCCGCGGATACCCCAGACGGTGATGTCCGTGCGGCGTGTGACGTTCGTGCGGGCGCTGACCGCGTTGGCGTACGCGGTCGGCGACGCCCGGCGGTGTCCGGCTCGGTGATCTGGACGTCGACACCGGGGGCGGCGACGTCAGGGCGTGGACAGCTCGAACCGGGTGACGCGGACGGAGCCGCCGAGTGCCTTGGTGGCGTGGTTGAAGAGGGCGAACCGGTAGCCCATGAAGAACCGCCAGTCGTTGCCCATGGAGAAGGCGGGTCCGAGGCGGGTGAAGGTGGTGCCGTCGGTGCTGTAGGAGAAGGTCCCCGGACGTGCCGCGCCGGGGCGGATGTCCGCGCTCGCGCGCAGCCAGATCCGGCCGCCGGAGACGGTCGCGCTCGCGACCTCGGTGCCCGTGCCGGTGGTGTTCCAGTTGCTGTCCATGGTCAGCCCGCTGACCATCACCACCCGTGTGGCGCCGCCCTCGCGCTTGACGCCGATCCAGGCGGAGGAGTCACGCAGCAGCGCGAGTCCGGCCCGGTCGCCGTCCCGCATCGCGGAGTGGTCGAGCTGGACCGTGGCGGTGGAGGCGGGCCCCTGGATGCGGTGCGTAAGGGTGTTCCGGGCCCAGTAGAGGTCGTTGGTGACGGTCGCGGTCCGCAGGGTCAGGCCGTTGCCGACCGACCACTTGGTGTTGTCCGGGTTGTGGTTCCACTCCCATCTCGGTTTCAGGGTGGTGCCGTCGAAGGTGTCGACGCCGGTCATGGGGGTGACCTGGCGGGGCGGAGGGGGCACGACCGGACTGGGGTACGAGGTGCCCCACGCGCCGTCGACCAGGTTCACGACGGGCCAGCCGTCCGCGGTCCAGGTGACCGGGGCCAGGGCAGGCATCCGGCCACCGGGGTACGCGTCCACGAAGGCCAGGTAGTACCAGGCGCCGCTCTGTGTCTGCACCAGCCCGCCCTGGTGCGGGACGCCGCCGCCGGGGATCGGCCCGCGCAGGTCCAGGAGCACCTGCCGCATCGTGTACGGACCGAAGGGACCGCTCGACGACTTCAGGATGTACTGGCCGTTCGCGGGGCGGGTGAGGAAGATGTAGTACTGCCCGTTGATCTTGTAGAAGCGGGCGCCCTCGAGGGTGCCGACGCTCGACGGTGTCGTGAACACCTGCTGGGTGCGGACCTGGGTGCGGGCGTCGGGCGAGAGCTGGGCCACGCTGATGGTGGTGTTCCCGTATGCCACGTACAGGGAGTCATCGCTGTCGACGAGCAGCCCCGCGTCGTAGTACGGCGTGCCGATCGTCGTGTGCCGGCTCCACGGCCCTTCGACGGCGGCGGCGGTGTAGACGTAGGTTCTGGCGAAGTCGATCTGACCGAGCCAGTAGAAGGTCCTGTTGCTCGGGCGGTAGGCCAGCGACGACGCCCAGATGCCCCGGACGTAGCCGCGGGCACCGTTCAGGTCGTACTTGGCGCCGAAGTCGAGGACGGGCACCGAGTGACCGGCGATCTCCCAGTTCACCAGGTCGTACGAGCGTAAGACGGGCGCGCCCGGCGAGTAGTGCATGGTCGAGGCGGAGGCGTAGTAGGTGCCGCCGACGCGGATGACGTCGATGTCCGCGAAGTCCTGCCAGATGACCGGGTTCGTGTACGTCGCGGCGGCCGCGTGGGCGGGCCCGTGGGGAAGGAAGGCTCCGGCGGCCAGGCCGGTGGTGGCCGCCAGCGCTCGGCGACGGGAGAGATGTTGATGCGCCCATGACATGTTCATGGTGGTGTTCTCCTCGGCTTCGTCGGTGCGGAGCGGCTCCATTGCGTTCGAAATATCGAATATGGATCGACGTGTCGAGCATTCTGGATGATAGGAGGCCGGTGAGCCCCGTCAATACCTGGCGCAGAGTTCGTCTGTCACATCGAAACATTCGAGAAGATCGATGCCGGGTTGCTGCACGTCAACGGCCAGATGGCGCAGATGGGCCGCCCTGCGGCCTCGCCGGACGCTGGGGTGAGCCGCCCCCGTCGGCGGTGTTGACATGGTCGGACGCCTCTCTAGTATCCGTGGGGCGCATGAACTTTCCGAATGGCACCCGAAATTTCGAACGTCTCTCTGTCTCTTTCCGTGTTCGAAGGAGCCTCTGGTGCTCAGACGATCGGGCGGACGACTGCTCCGCCTCCTCGCGGCCGCCGCGCTCACGGCCACCGCGTCCGTGACGGCCTCTGCCCACTCCAGCGCCTCGGCCGCGCCCGGCAGTCCGGCGCTCACCCCACCGCTCGGGTGGAACAGCTGGAACAGCTTCGGGTGCGGGATCACCGAGGCCCAGGTCCGCCAGGCCGCCGACGCGATGGTGTCCTCGGGCATGCGGGACGCCGGCTACCGGTATGTGGTGGTCGACGACTGCTGGTTCGATCCCCAGCGCGACGCGTCCGGCAACCTGCGGGCGCACCCGACCAAGTTCCCGAGCGGGATGAAGGCGCTCGGGGACTACATCCACAGCAAGGGCCTGAAGTTCGGAATCTACCAGGCGCCGGGCGAACGCACCTGCGCGCAGGCCGTGGGCAACTACCCCGGAGCCACGGGCAGCAAGGGCCACGAGGTCCAGGACGCCGCCACGTTCGCCTCGTGGGGTGTCGACTACCTCAAATACGACTGGTGCTCCCCGAGCGGTACCCGTGACGAGCAGGTCGCGCGCTTCACGCTGATGCGCGACGCCCTGCGCGCCACCGGGCGGCCGATCGTCTACAGCATCAACCCCAACAGCCTGCACGCCATCACCGGTGCCACCTACGACTGGGGCGGGGTCGCCGACCTGTGGCGGACGACCGAGGACCTGCTCGACATCTGGCAGAACGGCAACACCAACAGCTACCCGATGGGCGTCGGCAACGTCCTGGACGTCACCGCGCCGCTGGCGGCGCAGTCGGGCCCGGGGCACTGGAACGACCCCGACATGCTCGTCGTCGGCCGCCCCGGGCTGTCGCTGACCGAGTCCCGGTCCCACTTCGCCCTGTGGGCCCTGCTGGGCGCCCCGCTGATGGCCGGCAACGACATCCGCACCATGTCCGCCGACGTGAGCGCGATCCTGCGCAACCCGCGACTGCTGGCGGTGAACCAGGATCCGCTGGGCGCGGGCGGGCGCAGGGTGCGCGACGACGGTGACACCGAGGTGTTCGCCAAACCCCTGTCGGACGGTTCGGTCGCGGTGGGGCTGTTCAACCGGGGAGGCGGCACCGCGACCGTCACCACGACGGCCGCGCAAGTGGGCCTGTCCGGCGGACCGTTCACCCTCACCGACCTGTGGACCGGCGGCACGTCGAGTACATCGGGGCAGATCTCGGCGAGCGTCCCCGCGCATGGCGTGGCCGTGTTCCGGGTCTCCGGCGGCAGCCCGCTGGCCGCCACCACCTCGCGCCTGCGGGGCACCGCGTCCGGCCGCTGCGTGGACGTGGACAACGCCTCCACCGCCGCCGGCGCCACGGTACTGGTCTGGGACTGCCACACGGCCGCGAACCAGTTGTGGACCACCTGGGCCGGCGGCGAGATCCGCGTCTTCGGCGACAAGTGCCTGGACGCCTATGACCGGGGCACCGCCAACGGCACCCGTGTCATCACCTGGCCCTGCAACGGCCAGAACAACCAGAAGTGGACCGTCGGCTCCGACGGGTCGATCCGCAACGTCCACGCCGGGCTGTGCCTCGACGTCAGCGGGGCCGGCACCGCCAACGGAACTCCGCTGATCCTGTGGACGTGCAACGGTCAGGCCAACCAGAAGTGGACCCGGGCCTGAGGACGTGCTGTCCGGGCTTCAGGCGTGCGCGTCCTGAGCGTGGAGGCGGAGCCCTGCCCGGCCGCGGCCGACCGTGACGGCTGCGGCCGGAGGGGAAAGCCGCCGGCAGGGCGGGCGACGGCGACTCCGCTCTGGGACTGCTCGGCGTCAGCTCCTGCGACCTCGCGGTCCTCGATCGCGGTATCCCCGGGCCCTTTGGCGGTCTCCTCGTCACGGTCCGGCTTCCCGGCACGCCGTCGGCGAAAGGCGGCGGCTATCCCTTCCAAGCGGGCGGCCGTGCCCGGGTGGCGTGCCGCGGAGGTCAGGAGGGCCACGCCCGCAGGGCCAGCTCCACCGTTTCCCGGAGTCGCCCGCGGGGCACACCACTCACCGCCTGGACGGCCACCCCGTGAGCGACGGCGAAGACGTAGCGCGCCAGAGCCGCGGGGTCGGTGTCGGCCGGCAGGCCGCCCTCGTCCCGGGCGGCCTGGAACCGCTCCCGGACCCGCTTATCGGCCTGTTCCGCCATTCGACGGGCAGCTTGTGCGCCGCTTCACCGGGCTGACCGGACGCGCCAGGGCGCCCTGCACGTCCGGGACGCGTGCGTGTCATCACCCTGAACGAGAGGCAAGATCCAGAGCACGTCTGCGAGCGGGCTCGCAAGCTGTTGCGAGCGATCGCCGACAGGGGGGCCGAACACAGCTGATCGCTGCGGGCTCAACGTCAGGCTGGCAAGGTTCCTTGTCGTAGAGCCCGTGCGCGGCGTTCCTTCTGTCCCGCGTCCTCGGACTGCTGCGGCCGTCAGCGATAACTGGCCAGACACCTGCCCCCGATCGTGACGGCGGCCAGCACCGCCAGGAGGACGGCTGTGATGCGCAGCCTCCGCTCCAGGGACCTGGCGCGCCTTAGGCGATAGCTCAGCTCCGCCGAGCGATCCCACCGTTGTTGCTCCGCCTCCCAACTGCTCATGCCAGCATTCCGGTGATCGTCCCGGCGGCTACCGCGGTGGCGGTCTGCGCACCCACGGATCCTGCGGCCTGGGCAGCGAGCGAGGCGAGCCTTCGCAGTCGCCCATGCCCCACCCCGCTGGTGGCCTGGATCTCTTCCTCGGCCAGGGCGGCTTCCACGGACAGTTCGCCTGCCTCACGCCGCAACAGCGCGAGCGCCTGCACCAGTTCGGGCGTGGCTTCGACGAACCGCTCCGCCTGGTGGGTGGCCCGGGCATCAGGACCGGCGGCCGCCGCGCCCCCGGTCATCCGTCCGATGGCGATGCCGCCCGGGAGCGGGGGTAGGACGGGGAAGGGCAAGGCGCCCCCGTTGGCGGGCCGACCGATCTGCCTGCCGGAATCCTCGGCCTCCGCGCGCGGCCCTGCCGCGACGGCTCCACCGGTGAGCTCCCCGATGACGAGGCCGCCCGGTGACTCCGCACCCGGCAAAGCCTCGTCGGTGTCCGCGTCGAGGTTTGTGCCCGTGGCCCTGTCCTGCTCGCTCACGTTCCCGCTCACACTGCCTCCCTGCTCTGTGTTCCGGCCGACGTACGCCTCGTCGCGCCTTCAGACACGGGCCCCCGCCCGGCGCGGTGCGCCGACGGTTTTCGCGCGGACGTTGCGGGCTCGGGCGCCTCGCCCGGCCGCCACCGCGCCCCCGCTCATCGTCCCGATGAAAATGCCGCCGTTGCTCACATGGATGACTTGCTGCTCCAGTTGCCCGGTGTCGTAGCCCTTCTCGCGCAGTGTTCGGATTGCCCCGTTCTTGATGCGCTCCACAAGCGCTGCGAGGTAGCGGTTGACGTCCATCTCCAGAATCGGTGACTCCTTGTACGCGGCGGCGAGTTCGCGTACCGAGCCCGAAGCCCCCTGAGACGGAGTGTCCCAGCCGTGCCGGCGCTCCAAACGTCGCCTCAGTGAGACCCTCATGTCCTCAACTGAGCTCGCGAGCGAGAAGATGGCGGTGAGTCCGGAGGCCGGAGCCGTGAGCAGGGCTCGTACCACCGACGACACCGGAAGGTCAGGGCCCTGATCGGCGATCGCGTCGACGAGCTCGAACACCGGCTGCAAAGGATCCATGACGTAGAGGAAGACCTCCAGCGTCAGTGACTTGCCCTGGACGTAGACCCGTACCAAAGCAGTAACGGCGACCTGTTGCTCCCATGCGGAGATCCGGGCCCGCAGGTAGTACCGCCGAGCCTCGCCGCCTTCTTCGACCGCCTCGCGGAGGTGCCTCTCAGCAGCCTCCTGCTCGTGATCGACCAAGGCCCTCGGCGGCCTTGCCGGCAGGTAGACAAGGTCGTCGATCTGCACTTCTTTGAGACGGTCCACCTGCGGGCGGGAGCCGGTGTCCTTGCGGAGTTCCTCCAGCTCGTCCCGAACGACACCCAGCACATCGGCGGCGGTGAGCGGTTCGGGAACGGCGCCCGGCTTGTGCTTCAGGTCTGTCACCATGGGCATGCGTTCCGAAGCGGCCCGGCCCAGACCGGTAAACCCCTGGTCCACGTCGTACAGGACGATCTTCGAGTCCTGTTCCCTTTTGATGGCTTTCCCGACGTCCTGGAGCCATGCGGGCCCTTTCAGCCTCTCCGGATGCCGTTGCCCGAAGGTATTGGCGTGGAACTGATCGCGCATCATGCACTCGATGGTGCGGCGGTGTACCCACACGGGGGTGGCCAGCAGCAAGGGGAATGCCACCGCCACCCAGTGGGCGGGATTCTTCCAGACACCGAGGAATGCTGACGCCCAGTACGCGGCCAGCAGGTATGCGGGGCCGATCACGGTGAACAGGAACCGGGCGGAGTGTCTGGATGCCTGGCCGCTCGCCTCGTACACACTCCTTGTCCGCCCCGAGCTCCTTCCTGCCAACCACAGCAGCAAGGACACGCAGGTGTAGTTGAACACCCAGAAGTTCTCGCCCAGTTTACAATGGAACTCACCCCGGAACCATTCGGAGGGAAGCGGGGAGATGTAGCCGTAGAAGGCCATGCCCGGCTTCACGTCCTCCTTGTCGCAGGTGAAAGGCGCATCGAAGAGAAGTAGATCTGCCAGGGCGAAGAGCACCCACGTCACAGCGACCCAGGCACCTGTTGTCCGCTCAAGTCTTTCGGCCTGCCTTGCGTGGGCCAGTACCGCGAAGACGTCAACACCGGCTGTCGGCGCAAGTGCTTTTTCGTCGTGTTTGACGAGTAGGTTCACGACCTGGCGCCGGAAGCGAGCGGAGAGATAGGTCCCTGCGCAGAGGAGGCGGGTGGTCTCGGTATCGGAGCATCGGCCGGGGGAGCGATCCGGCTCGCCGAGAGGACGCGGGGCGGAAGGTAATTGGTCAGGAACCACCAAGGTGACGCGCTCCCTGTCTGAGGACAAGTCGACTTGTGGGTAGCCGAAGACTGCCAACAATAGGTTACGCGTGCCGTACAAAGGTGCCCGATTCACTGATCCTTCGCCAACCTCACGTGAGCCCGCGGTGATCGGCTGTGTTCGGCCCTCCTGTCGGCGATCGCTCGGAAAAGCTTGCGGGCCGCTCGAAAAGGTGCTCGACCGCTGTGATGCCCGGCTTGTCACCGTCGGCGCCGCGGGCTGGTGAGGACACGGCCTCAGGTATCACCGGTTCCGAGGGCCGCCCATACGGCGTCGGGGCGCAGCGGCAGGGTGGTGAAGCGGACGCCGGCGGCGTCGCGCACGGCGTTGGCGAGGGCCGCGGCCACGGAGTTGAACGGCAGTTCACTCATCGGTTTGGGCATCGCGGGCTCGTCCTGGTCGCGGGGGCGGAGGAGGTGAACCTCGGTCGGCGGCACCTCGCCGAAGTGAGGGACGAGGTAGGTCCGGAGGCCGGTGGTGGTGATGCGGCCCTCCGCGTCGGTGGGCAGTTCCTCCCGGAGCGCGGTGCCGACCCCTTGGACGACGGCTCCCTCGATCTGCCCGCGGCACTGGGCGGCGTCCATCACGGTGCCGGCGTCGGCCACGTGCACGCTGTCGAGGATGCGTACCAAGCCCGTGTCGGGGGCGACTTCGACACGGAACCACTGCGCGCTGAACGCCAGGCACGGCACCGCGTCGTCCGCGGAGACGGTGGCGACGGCGCGGAGCCGGGTGCCCGCCGGGTGCCCGCCGGTGTGTGCCGAGGGGAGCGGGGGGAGAGGCGGCTCGCCGCGGCAGGCCGTGTCCGCGCTCGTCCGGCCGGAGCCGGCAGTGGGCCGGCCAGAGGCCGGCGTCGGGTCGTCCCGCTGCCTGGCCAGTGCCCGGCACGCCTGGGCGACGGCCTGGCCGGTCAGCACGATGCCGGTGGAACCGAAGCCGCCGCTGTGGTGGTCGAGCAGCTCGGTGTCGGCACCGGTCAGGTGGACACGGTCCGGTGCGGTGCGCAGGGCCTGGGCGGCGATGCGGCGCAGAACCGTCGCGGTGCCGCTGCCGAACTCCGGGACCGCCGTGGTCAGCTCGTAGTGCCCGTCGGCCCGCAGCGTGACCGCCGCTTGGGCGATGTGCCCGTCCGCGGGAACGGTGTACAGGGTGGCGACGGCGAGACCCTCCCCGATGAGGCGGCGTGGCCCGCTGTGCTCGGGGCGGGTGCGCAGGCGGCGGGCACGGGCCCGGCCGAGGGTTTCCAGGCAGCGGCCGAGGCCGGTGTCCATGACCGGGTGCCGGCCGGCCGTGCCGGGGAACGCCGCCTGTTCGCCGGGGCGGAGGTAGGCCCGTTCCCGGATGGTCAGGGGGTCGAGGCGCAGGCGGTGGGCGAGTTCGTCGAGGGCGGATTCGACGGCGAAGGTGAGCTGGCCGGCGCCGTAGCCGCGGAAGGCTCCCGCGGGCACGTTGTGGGTGCGCACGCAGTAGCCGTCCACGGTCACGTTCGGGCAGCGGTAGTGGGCGAAGGCCTCGGTGCAGGCGACCTGGAGGACGGACGGCCCGTGGTTGCCGTAGGCGCCGGTGTCGCAGACGATGCGCAGCTTGATCGCGGTGAGGGTGCCGTCGCGGCGTGCGCCGAGCGTGACGCGGACGTGGAAGGGGTGGCGGGTGGTGGTGGCGGTCAGTTCCTCGGTGCGGGTGTTCTCCAGCTGTACGGCGCTCCCGGTGCGCAGGGCGGCGAGCAACGCTATGTCCTCGGTCTGCACGTCCTGTCCCCGCCCGAAGGAACCCCCGAGGCGTCCGGCGGTGGCGCGCAGGCGGCCCGGGTCGAGTCCGAAGACCTCGCACAGACGCCGGCGGACCAGATGCGGGGCCTGGGTGGCGCAGCGCAGGTGGAGGCGGCCGTCCGGCTCGGCCCATGCCCGGCTGGCGTGGCATTCCATGGCGGTGTGCTGCACCCGCTGCGTGCGGAAGGTGTCTTCATGGACGATGTCGGCCTCGGCCAGACCCCGTCCGGTGTCTCCGACGGTCCCGTGGAACTCGCCGGCGACGTTGCCGAGCTCGTGTACCCGGACCGCGTCCGGGCGCAGGGCCTGCTCGGGATCGGTCACGGCGGGCAGCACCCGGTAGGTGACGCGGACCAGCCGGGACGCCCGCGCGGCGGTGGCGGGGCTGTCGGCGACGACGGCGGCGACGCGCTGTCCGGCATGGCGTACGACGTCGTCCAGGACACGGGTGTCGGCGGGGTCGTCGTCGGTGTTCTCGTGCAGGGCGGTGGAGAAACGGGTGCGGGGCGCGTCGCGGTGGGTGAGCACGGCGCGGACACCGGGTACGGCCCGTGCGGCGGCGGTGTCGATGTCCAGGACTCGGGCGTGCCGGTGCGGGGAGTGCACGAGCGCGACGTGCAGCAGACCGGCCGGCTCGGGATGGTCCAGGCAGAACCGCGCCGCGCCGGTGACGACGGAGGGGGCGGCGGGGTCCGCTGGGACCGGCGGAGGTGCGGGCGAATCCCCGTGACGGGTGTGTGCGGCCCGCACCGCCTCGCCGATGGGCCGGTAACCGGTGCACCGGCACAAGTTGCCCTTCAGCGACTGCGACAGGTCGGCCAGCTGCTCCGGGGACAGTGCGGCGGCGGTCATGACGAATCCCGGTGTGCAGTAGCCGCACTGGTACGCCCTCGCCCGGGCGAACGCCTCCTGCACAGGGTGCGGCCGGCCGCCGTCGCCGGCCAGGCCCCCGGCGGTGGTGACGGTGCGTCCGTCGGCGCGGTGGGCCGGGTAGAGGCAGCTGTGCACGGCCAGTCCGTCCACGTGCACGGTGCAGGCTCCGCAGTCGCCCGTATCGCAGCCCTTCTTCACCCCGGTACAGCCCCGCTCGCGCAGATAGGTGCGCAGGCACTGCCCCGGCCGCGGTGGCTCGTGACCTTCCTGTCCATCGATGCGCACGGCGAAGGACATGGGGCTACCGCTCCTCTGCCAGCTCGCGCCGGACCTCTTGTGCCAGGTGCTCGGCCAGGTGCCGGCGCCAGTCCGCCCGACCTTGGGCATCCTCGAACAGCAGGTCGGATGTGAGCGCCTCCCGTAGCGCACGCCGCAGTTCGCCGGCGGACGGCACGCGGCTGAAGGAGACGGTGACCGGTCGCGTGGTGGCCGCCGTGACGGTGACGGCCAGCCGCCCGGCCACCGGATCGCGCGTACCGGTCACCAGGGCGGCCGACTTGCCCCACGGATGGGTACTCACCCTGCGCACCGTGCTGGGCCGCGCCATGCGGCGGCGGGCAGTTCGACCGCGCGCAGCAGCTCGCCGGGACGCAGCACCGTGACGCCGGCACCGGTCACGAACTCCGCCGCGGGAACCGTGCGTTCCCGTCCGTCGAGTCCCCGCACCCGGCATGTCCCGCGCAGCGCCACGGCCAGCGAGATCATCGGACCGGCCGGCAGAGCCGTGCACAGGTTTCCGCCCACGGTCGCGGTGTTCCACACCTTGAAGGAGGAGGAGAACGCCCGGCAGCAGCGGGCGACCAGGGCCCGGCCCGTCGGCCAGGGCCCGTCCGGCGCCTCGGCGAACGACAGCAGCTCGGCGATGGTGCACGTGGCCGCCACCTCGACGCCCTCCTCGGTCACCGTCAACGGCTGCCAGCCCCAGGTGCACAGATCGCGTAGCCGCCGCAGATGCGGCCCGGGCTCGGCGAACAGCGCCGTGCCGCCCGCCAGCCAAGCGTCCCCCGGGCGCCATGGCAGGAAGCTGCGGCCGTCGACGACCTCCCGCACGCTCGTCAGGTCCACCGTGGTCTGCTCCCCGCAAGGCATCCGGCCGGTACCGGCCGTCGGCACTAGGTTTCCCTTCGCGCGGTGGGAGCACATGGGCCCGATCGGGTGAGGCGGGTCTCGGGCACGGCGCCGGAGCGGTCACATGGTGCGGACTAGGTGTGCTGTCCGGACAGCACACCTAGTCCGCGCCTAGTCCGGGCCGTGGCAGCAGGAGCCGAGCTGGAGGGTGCGGGCGACGCCGAGCCAGGTGGTGTCCTGGGGCGGGCGGTGGCCGCGGGCCTGGTGGATGCCGGTGAGGTCGCTTGTCCGGTGGGCGACGCCGTCGCGCAGGACCAGTGTGGTGTCGACCAGGACGGTGAAGTCGGTGAAAGGGTCGCCGTCGACGACCGTGAGGTCGGCGATCTTGCCTGCCTGGACGGTGCCGAGGTCGGCGTCGAGTCCGAAGAGCCGGGCGGGGACAATGGTGGCGCAGCGCAGTGACTGTGCGGCGGAGAAACCGTGAGCGCGCAGGGCGCGCAGGGCCAGGTGCAGTGACAGCCCGACCGGAACGAGCGGGGAGTCGGTGCCCAGCGCGAGCCGCGCGCCGCGGGCGGCCAGCCGCCGGTAGTTGGCCATCTCGGTGCTCAGCGCCCGCCGCTGTGCCGCCGTGGGCGGGGCCGCGGCGCGATCACGGACCGTGGCGACGTCCCAGGGAGGCATCAGGTTCCGCACGCGCGGGTCCTCGGCCAGGCCGGGATCGGTGCCGAGGAGGAACTGGGCGGTGAACGGCGTGATGATCAGGCTGAAGAGGCCGTCGGCGTACTGCTCGACCAGGTCCTGGTGGATGCGGCCCAGCGGGGTGGTGGCGTGCCCGTACGGCAGGCGCTGGGTGGCTTGCAGGTGGGTCGTCAGGTCCTGGCCCGCCGCGCGGCCGGGGGAGCACAGATGGCTGCCGCAGGGCACGCCCAGCCGGTGGGCGGCTTCGGCGGCCCGCGCCATCACACGGCCCGAGGCGCGCACGTAGGTCTTGACGAAGTCGACGTCCAGGGCGGTCGCCCGTCGCAGGGTGCGCTCGACGCCCGCCCGGGTGCGGTGGGCGCGGCCCATGCTGTAGGCGGTGCGGGAGCCGTCGATGAGTTCCGCGCAGGCCAGGTGGCGCGGGCCGAGGCTGTGTCCGGCCGCGGCCGATTCCCGCAGCCGGACGGACTCGTACAGGGAGCCGCCCAGGCAGGCGGTGGTGGTGATGCCGTAGGCGAGTGCGGTGAGGTTCTGCCGGGCGCCGTAGACGGCGGTGTAGGGGTGGGTGTGGCTGTCGAGCAGGCCCGGGATGACGGTCTGGTCGGAGGCGTCGATGCTGTGATGGGCGGGGCGGCGTGCCTGGTGCGGTTCGACCGCGGTGATCCGGTTGCCGTGGACGAGGATGTCGACGTTCTGGCGTGGGCTGTCGCCGGTGGCGTCCCAGAGCTGCCCGGCGTGGATCCGCAGCTTCCCGGCGGGGCCGCCGGCCGGTCCGCGCCGCGTGACCAGGAGCGGCGTGGGCAGGCCGCGTGTCCGGGCCGGCGCGGCGGTGTCGTCCAGGTCGAGCAGGCGCAGTCGTCCGCAGGACAGGTACAGCAGCGTGCGCGAGTCGCCGGCCCAGCTGGGGTGGTCGGCGGGTTCGTCGGTGAGGCGCCTGGCCGGTCCCGCGGGCGTGCCCTCGGCGGTGACGGGCAGGATCCACAGGGCCGACTCGGCGACCAGGGCCATCCACCGGCCGTCGGGTGACCAGACGGGTCCGGCGGCCACGCGGTCGGAGAGCGACTGGTGCTCGGCGGGCAGGTGGCGCCGCTCGCCGCCGGTGAGGGTGTCGACGACACGGATGAGGTGGTAGCCCTCCCGGAACCGGTGGTTGAGACGGTTGCGGTCGCAGAAGGCGACGTACCGGCCGTCCGGCGACCAGGTGGGCGCGCCGGGCGGCCCGTCGGTGGCCAGCGGGCGGACCAGCACGCGCTCCTGCCCGGTCGCCAAGTCCCGCACGAGCAGGTTTCCCGCGATGTCCCGGCAGGCCAGGCGGGAGCCGTCCGGTGACAGCGCCGGGTGCAGCCGGCCGTCCCCGGCGACCAGCTCGTCCGCGCCGTCCGCCAGACGCAGCCGGCGCACCGCGACCAGCCCGTCCCGGTCGGTGCAGTACAGCAGGCTGCGCCCGTCCGGCGCCCAGGCGGGCATCTGCACCTCGTGCACCGGTGCGGCCTGGAGCAGCTTGCGGGGTTCACCGCCGAGGGGCAGCAGCCACAGCGCGTTGAGGGCCGCGAACGCGGCCTGCCGGCCGTCCGGCGACAGGGCCGGCAGATGAATGCCCTGGACGGGGACGCGGTCGTCGGCGACGACGCGGGCCCTGGGGCGCCGGCGGCGCCGTGAGGTAGACGTACGGGCGGTGAACGGGATGTCCCGTGTGGCGTTCGTACCCATCGTACGGATACGGATCCGGCCGTCGGCCACGTACAGCAGCTCGTTCTCGTTCAGCCAGCACGGCGGGGCCGCCGCCAGGTCCTCGTCGCGCGTCACGGGCTGGCCGTCCACCATCAGCGTGGCCCGCTCGGCCGGCAACGAGGGGGAGCCGCTGGTTCCCGTCAGGTGCAGGTACGCGATCCTTCCCCGCGGTGACACGGACGGGCAGAGCAGCCGGCCCTCCGTCACCGTGCGCAGCACCGTCGTCTCACCTCCGGCCACGGACACGCGGACCAGCGCCAGGCCGCCGTCACCGGTGCCGTCCGCCCGGTGGGCGGCCCGTACACAGACCAGCGACCGCCCGTCCGGCCACCACACCGGATCGAAGTCGTCGAAGGCTCCGCCCGTCACCCGTGTCAGGTGACCGCCGCCGACGTCCAGGGTCCACAGGCCGTAGGCACCGCCGCTCACGGAGCTGCCGCCCCGCTCGGAGGAGAACGCCAGACGGGACCCGTCCGGCGACCAGGCGACCCCGCGGTCGTCCCAGGGGCCGTCGGTCAGCTGCCGCAGCCCGCCACCGTCGCTGCGCAGCGACCACAGGTGGAAGCCCCCGCCGCGATACCCGCAGACGGCGACCGTCCCGCCGTCCGGAGACAGGGCCGGACGCGTCGCCTCCAGCGACCAGCCCGTCAGCTGCCGGGCCGTCCCGCCGTCCCGCGGAACGCGCCACAACACGCCCTGCACTTCGGCGATCAGCGTCCGGCCGCCGCGGCAGGCCGTGACCGATCCTCCGGTCAGCTCGTGGTACGTCAGAACCGGCGCCTCCTGTCCGGAGCCCGTCGTATCGCCGTCCCCGGCGCGTACGACGGCCGGGGCCGGCCCGATGGCCACGCCGGCGGCCGAGTGGAGAAAACCGCGACGGCTGACGAAGCCGGAACTCATGGCGGTCCGCCCTCCTGCGTTTCCCGTCCTGATCGGGTCCGGCGCCGGCCCTCCATGCCTCCGTGCTGGCCTGCCGCCGTCCCGGCCGGTTACCGGCGCCGACAGCGCACGCCTAGGAGCGCACTTCCCACTCACGGGCCCCGGAGGTGATGTGTTTCCCCGGTCCGGAACCGGGAAACCTCCGACGCCCCGGACCCGGTGAGCCGAAAGGGGCGGGCCTCGGTTCCGGCCCGGGTGGCCGGGCAGCTGGGCGTCGTCGCGGTGACCCCGGGCGGCGGTATGCGGCGGCAGCCGAACCCCGGCGGAGTCGAAAGGCCGTTCGTGACCTGCGAGGCGTAGGGCCGTTGACAGGACAGGCTCCCGTCCGAGCCCGGGTGGAGCACACACCCCCTTCCCTCGTGAGGAGCGCATCAGCCCAGGCATCCGCCGCTTCCCGGGCGGCGCCGAGTCCGGCCCCAGCCGCCCGGCCGCCTCCACGGCCGCCCCGTGCGCCACCACGCGCACGTGGGCCACCCCGCAGGTCCCGCTCGATACGAGGAGGTCGTCCGTGCGCCACTACTCGCTCTCCGGCAGAACGGTACTCATCACCGGCGCCGCCGGTGGCATCGGAACAGCGTGTGCGCGAGCACTGCACGCCCGGGGGGCGAGCCTGGTGCTGGCCGGCCGCGACGCCTCCTCGGTCGCGACGCTGGCGCGCGAACTGGGCGGGGACAGAGCGCTGGCCCTGAGCGTGGACGTGACGGACCGGCCGGCACTGGACGACGCGGTGGCCCGTACCGTGGACCGCTTCGGCCGGCTCGACGTCGTCTTCGCCAACGCGGGAGCCGCCCCCGCGCGACCCGCCACCGTCGCCACCGTCGATCCCGCGGCCTTCGAGCACATCGTCGAGGTGAATCTGCTGGGCGTCTGGCGCACCGTGCGAGCCGCACTGCCCCAGGTCATCGCCCATCGAGGCCATGTCCTGGTCAACGCGTCCGTCTACGCCTACGTCAACGGGGCCGTGAACGCCGCCTACGCCGCCTCCAAGGCCGGTGTCGAGCAGCTCACCCGTGCTCTGCGAGTGGAGCTGAGCCCTCATGGGGCGACCGCCGGTGTCCTCTTCCCCGGGTGGGTGGAGACCGAGATGACCCGACTGGCCTTCGGGGGAGACGAACTGGCGACCAGGATGCGCGAAGTCGGCTTTCCCCGTCCCCTGGCCGCCGCCATCCCCGCGGAGGCCGTCGCGAGGCGGGTGGTGAAGGGGATCGAGCGGCGCAGCGCGAGTATCACGGTTCCCCGTCGCTGGCAGCCGGTCGGGGTCCTGCGCGGCGTGGTCAATCCCCTCTGCGACCGCCTCCTGATCCGCGACCCCGGACTCCGGTCGCTCCTACGGGCACTGGAGGGCAAAGCCCGCGACGCCGCCCCCTCGGGTGACGCACCGGACCCCGACGGCGGGTCGGCACCGGCGGGGTCCCGCGCGGCCGCCCCGCACCCACCCGTTCCGGAGCCGAAGCGCCCCTGCCCTCCCACCGATCCGACACCTCCGGAGTCGGGCCGCCCCGAACCACAGCGGTGACACGCCGTATCCGCCGTGCCGGACCGGACGATGGAAAAGCGCGCCGGCTCGGCAGACGACGCGCCGGCGGGCAACCCGGTGCGCCGGTGCCCCGTGGCGCGCCGTCCCGCCGAGGCGGAGACACGGTGACCGCGGCCCGCACCGCATCGCCGCTTGCGCCGCCATAGCGCATACGTCCTTGCGCTGGGGCGGAGCCGACCGGGATGTCACCCGGAAAGGTGGTGGTAGGGATCGTTCGAGTGAACGGGCTCCTGATGCACCGGCCGAGGACTGGAGACTCCCAGTGGTCTTCTGCCGTCGTGCAGAACTTCCGACTTTCCGACTTTCCGACGTTCCGAATCTCCGACCATGTATCGCGAGGAGCTCCATGGCCGAGCTGGCTGAAGCCGTCGCAGTGATCGGCACCGCTTGCCGACTGCCGGGTGGCATCAACGACCTGGACGGTCTCTGGACCGCTTTGGCCAAGGGAGAGGACCTGGTCGGGGAGGTCCCACCGGACCGGTTCGACGCGGCGGACTTCCTGGACGGCGGCCGGCGCCGGCCCGGGCGTTCCTACACCGTGGCCGGCGGCTTCCTGCCGGACATCCGGGGCTTCGACTGCGGGTACTTCCGCGGCATCTCCCCGCGAGAAGCACAGCACATGGATCCGCAGCAAAGGCTGCTGCTGGAACTGGCGGTCGAGGCGCTGGACGACGCCGGTGTGGACCCGGCGACCTGCGCCGGATCCGACGGCGCGGTCTTCGTCGGCTGCTCCAGCCACGACTTCGGCCGTCTCGCGCAGGCCAGGCCCGCCATGGGCGACGTCCACTCGATGACGGGCCTCGCCCTGGCCAACACCGCCAACCGCGTCTCGCACCTGCTGGACTGGCACGGGGAGAGCTTCGCGCTCGACACCGCCTGCTCCTCCGCGCTGACCGCGGTCCACCGGGCGTACGAGCACCTGTGCGCCGGCCGCACGCGACTGGCCCTGGCCGGCGGCGTCAACGTTCTGCTGGACCCCCGTGTGTTCGCCGGGTTCTCCGCCGCGTCGATGCTGTCGCCCACGGGCCGGTGCCGGGCCTTCTCCGCGGACGCGGACGGCTACGTCCGTTCCGAGGGCGGCGGCCTGCTGCTGCTCAAACGGCTGCCCGACGCCCTGGCCGACGGCGACCGCGTCCACGCGGTCATCCTCGGCAGCGGCGCCAACAACGACGGCCGCACCCCGGGCATCGCCCTGCCCAACGGCAAGGCGCAGCAGAGCCTTCTGACGGCCACCTACGCCGCGGCGTCGGTGCATCCGGACCGTCTCGTCTACCTGGAAGCCCACGGGACGGGCACCGCGATCGGCGACCCCACCGAGTGCGAGGCCATCGGCCGCGCACTCGGATGCCGGCGCACCACCGGCCCGCTGCCCATCGGCTCGGTGAAGACCAACCTGGGGCACCTGGAACCGGCCTCCGGGGTGCCCGGCCTGCTGAAGGCCATCCTGGTGCTGCGGCACGGCCTGGTGCCGCCCACCCTGCACGCCGAGCCGCTCAACCCGCGCATCGGCTTCGCCGACCTCAACCTCGTCCCCACCATCCGGCCGCACCGCGTGCAGGTGTCCCCCGACGCGGTGGTCGGTGTCAACTCCTTCGGCTTCGGCGGCGCCAACGCCCATGTGCTGCTCGGCCCCGCCCCGTCCGCTCCCGCCGGGCCGGCGGCGGCCGCGGGACCGCTGCCCGTCATGGTCACCGCCCGCGGCCGGAGCGCCCTCGCCGAGGCGTGCGACCGGCTGGCCGGAAGACTCGAGGAAGCCGACCCGGCCGCCTTCTACGGCATCGCCCACACCACGACACGCCGCCGGGCCCGGCACGACCACCGCACCGTGGTCCTGGCCGAGACCGGGCGGGAGGCGGCGTCCGCGCTGGCCGCGGCCGCCCGCGGGGAACGCCCGGCGCCCGCGTCCGCCACGGCCAGGACGGTGGCGCGCGGCCGTGTGGCGTTCGCGTTCTCCGGGAACGGGGCGCAGTGGCCCGGCATGGGAGCCGAGTTGCTGCGCGCCGAACCGGCCTTCCGGCGGGCCGTGGAGCGCGTCGCGGGCGTACTCGACGAACTGCTGGGATGGCCGGTCGTCGACGCGATGGCGGCGGGCGACGCCGAGCGGCTGAAGTCCACCGAGGTGGCGCAGCCGTTGCTCTTCGCCTACCAGCTCGGGGTCGTCGAGGCACTCCGCGCACACGGTGTGCGGCCGCAGGCCGTCGTCGGTCACAGCGTCGGGGAGATCGCCGCGGCCTGCGTGGCCGGAGCGCTCGACCTGACGACCGCCGCCCGGGTGGTCGCCGCGCGGAGCCGCGCCCAGGAGGCCACGGCCGGCTCGGGACGCATGGCTGCCGTCGGTCTGTCCGAGGAGGAACTGACGGCCGAACTCGCGCGCTACGACGGACGGCTGGAACTGGCCGGTGTCAACAGCGGGAGCGACACCACGGTCGCGGGACGGGCCGCCGACGTGGCCCTCCTCGGCGAACGCCTCCAGGAACGCGGGGTCTTCGCGCGCGAACTGGATCTCGACTACGCGTTTCACAGCGCCGCCATGGACCCGGTCAGGGAGACTCTGCTCACCGCTCTGGCGGGCCTGTCGTCCACGGAGCCCACGGTGCCGTTCGCCTCCACGGTGACCGGCCGCCTGCTGGACGACGGCCCGCTGGACGCCGCGTACTGGTGGCGCAACATCCGCGAGCCGGTGCGGTTCGCCCCGGCCGTCGAGGCGCTGGCCGCCGAGGGCTTCGACGTGTTCGTCGAGATCGGCCCGCACTCCGTTCTCGGCCCCTACCTGCGCCGGCTGACCCAGGGCGGCTCCTCGCCCGCCGCGGTGGTGAAGACCGGCTCCCGGCGAGCCGACGGCCCGGCGGCCCTGCGGGGAACCGTCGCCCACCTGCTGGCCGCGGGCGCCGCGGTCGACACCGAGGCGCACTTCCCCCGGCCGGTACCTCCGGTGGAGCTGCCCGCCTATCCGTGGCAGCGGGAGCGGTACTGGGTCGCCGAGCCCACCTGGTGGTCCGGCATCGCCAGCGACGGTGTGCCCCTGCACCCGCTGCTCGGCCAGCGCGCCGTCACGGCCGGGCCCGCCTGGCACGGCGTACTGAACACGGTCCGCAGCCCCTGGCTGTCCGAGCACCGGGTCGGCCGGACCACCGTGCTTCCGGCCACCGGATACCTGGAAGCCGCCCTCGCGGCCGGTCGTCAGCTCCTCGACACCACCGCTCTGGAAGTGACCGACCTCGCCCTCACCAGCGCCTGCGTCCTGCCCGGCGACGACAGCACCGACGACCTGCTGCTCCAGACCGGCCTGGAACCGCGGACCGGGACCGTGACCATCGCCAGCCGCACCGGAGCGGACGCGCCCTGGCGGCACCACGCGCAGGGACGGGTACGCCGCCTCCTGCGGCCCGAGCCCGCCTCCCTCGACCTGGCCGCACTGCGCGGCCGGCTCCACCCCGACCCGCTGCCCGCCGCCGCGCACTACCAGGGCCTGGCCGACAGCGGCATCACGCACGGTCCCGCCTTCCAGGTCCTCACCGAGTTCCGGCTCGGGGAGGGGGAACTGCTCGCCTCCTACCGCACCGATCAGAGCGCGGACGGCTACCTCGCCCACCCGGTGGTGACCGACGGCGCCCTCCAGGCCGGAGCCCCGCTGCTGGCCGCGCTGACGGGGAACGCGCTCTTCCTGCCCGCCCAGCTGACGGCCGTACGCCTGTGGCACCCGCCGGCGTCCGAAGGCCACCTGCACCTGCGGCTCACCACGGCGACCAGCCGGGAAGCCGTCTGGGACGTGTCGCTGACGGACCGGGACGGCCGGGTCTGCATGGAGTTCGAAGGCTGCCGGCTGCGCCGGTTCGACCAGCACGGCGGCACCCCCGCCACGGTGCGGGAACTCGTCCTCCGGGCGGCGCCACGGGGCGCCGCCGCCCCGGTGCGGCTGCCCGCTCCCGACGAGCTGATGGCACAGACGGCCGCCGCCCGGGCGCGCCTGCGCGCCCGCATCGACGACCGCTACGAGGAGGTGACGGCCCGCACCGGCGAGATCGCGGCGCTGTTCGCCCGGCGCGCCGTCGAGACACTGCTCCCGGGCAGGACCGAGTTCGGCCTCGACGACCTGTGCGAAGCCGGTGCGCTGCCGAAGTACCGGCCCTACCTGAGCCGGCTGGCCAGGACCATGTGCGCGTTCGGCCTCGCCGAGCAGGCCGCCCCCGACCGCTGGCGGCTGACCGGGCAGACGGCCGCCGCCGGCCCGCTGGACCGGATCCGTCCCCTTCTCGCCGACCTGCCCGACGCACTGACCCTGACCCTGCCGGGGCTGCGCTGCGGGCTGCGGCTCGCCCGCCTGCTGAGGGGAGAGGACGATCCCCGCGAGGTCCTCTTCGGCGAGGCCGACCAGCACTTCCTCACCCAGCTCTACGGCAGCGCACCCCACCTGCGCCTGCACAACGCCTACGCCGGGAAGCTGCTGGGCGCGATGGCCGGGCACTGGCCCGCCGACCGGCCGCTGCGCATCCTCGAAGTGGGCGCCGGCACCGGCGGCATGACCGGTGCGCTGCTGCCCGTCCTGCCCCCCGAGCGCACCCGCTACCTGTTCACCGACCGCTCGGCCGGCTTCCTGGCGAAGGCGAAGGCCCGCTTCGCCGCGTACGACTTCGTCGAGTACGCCACCTTCGATCTCGACCGCGACCCCGCCGAGCAGGGCCTGCACACCAACCAGTTCGACGTGGTGGTCGCCGCCAACGCGCTGCACACCGCCAAGGACCTGGCCGCCTCCGTCGACCGGCTCGCCGCGCTGCTCGCCGACCACGGCGTGCTGCTGGCCCTGGAGAGCCACGACAGCGACTGGGTGTCCACCTTCTTCGGCGTGCTGGACGACTACTGGGACTACACGGACACCGACCTGCGGCAGGACTCGCCCCTGCTGACCCGTGCGCAGTGGAAGGCGCTGCTCGGCGCGCACGGATTCGACGCCGTGGCCTGCACCGGGGAGGCACCGGACGGGGAGCGCGCGAGCGACTCGGTGATCCTCGCCCGGCGCGCGACCGCACCCGCGTCCACCTGCCCGCCGCCCGCCACGGCACCGCGGCCGGCCGGCCGGTGGCTGGTGGCGACGGCCGCCCCCGACACACTCTCCGGGCAACCAGTGCCCCGGCAGGCAACGTCCGCCCCGTCGCGACGCCCGGCACGTCCTCTCGCCGCACCGGCCGAAAGCACCAGTACCTCCAGTACGAGGACTTCCGGCCGGCACACCGAGAGCACGCACCGGACGCCGCTCCTTGACGGGCAGACGTCGCCTGCCGCGGCACTGGCCGAGGCACTCGGCACCCGGCCCCTGCCGCTCGACGGTACGGACTGGGCCGCGACCGTGCCGTCCGGGCCGGACGCCTCCGTGCACCTGGCCCTGCTGCTGGACGACGCCGGCCCGGCGTCCGACCCGGCCGCCGCCCTCACCCGTGCCGCCTGCCGCATCCGGGACGTGGCGGCCGCCCTCGGCACCTGCCGGGAAGCCTCGCTGTGGCTCGTCCTGCCCCCGACCGGTCTCTTCCCGGCCCCCGAACGCCCCCAGGTGCCCGAGGCCGCCGCCCTGTGGGCGCTCGGCCGCACCGTCGCCAGCGAGTACCCCGCGATCGAGGTGCGGATGATCTCGCTGGAGCGCTCGGAAGACGCCGGCCGGGACACGGCGCGGCTGCTCGCCGAGCTGCACGACCCCGGGGCCGAACGCGAGATCGTCCTGACCGGCGCCGGCCGCTTCGTCCCCCGGTTCACCACGGCCGCGCCCCCGGTGCGCCGGCAGACCGGCGGATACCGGCTGAGCCTGCGCGACCCCGGCATGGCCCACCGCCTGGTCTGGGAACCGCGGGACGCCCCCGTCCCCGCGTCCGGCGAGGTGCTGATCGCCGTACGGGCCGCCGCCCTGAACTACCGCGACGTGATGCTCGCCACCGGGCTGATCCCGGACGACCAGCCGGTACCCGGCCTCCAGGGCCCCGCGCTGGGTCTGGAGGGCGCCGGTGAAGTGGTCGCCGTCGGAGCGGGAGTGACCGGCCTCGCCCCCGGGGACCGCGTCTTCGGCAGCGGAGCCGGCTGGTTCGCCTCGCACGTCGTCGTCCGGGCCGAGCAGGTGGGCCGGATCCCGGAACGGATGTCCTTCGCCGAGGCGGCCACCCTGCCCGCGGTCTTCCTCACCGTCCAGTACGGGCTGGGGCGGCTGGCCCGCCTGCGCGCCGGAGAGCGGGTGCTGGTCCACGGCGCGGCCGGCGGCGTGGGCCTGGCCGCCCTGCAGTACGCGTGGTCGGTGGGCGCCGAGGTCATCGCGACCGCGGGCAGCCCGGCCAAGCGCGACCTGCTGCGGATGCTCGGGGTGCGGCACGTCCTGAACTCACGGGACCTGCGCTTCGCCGAGGACGTCCGTGAGCTGACCGGCGGCCGCGGCGTCGACGTGGTGCTGAACTCCCTCGCGGGCGAGGCCATCGCACGCGGCCTGGAATGCCTGAGCCCCGGCGGCCGGTTCGTCGAACTCGGCAAGCGCGACCTCTACGCCAACACGCCCGTGCTCCTCGGCCCCTTCCGGCGCAACATCGCCTACTTCGGCGTCGACGTGGCGACCCTTCCCCAGCAGCTGCCGCAGGTCGCGGCCGAGGAGTTCACCGAACTGTGCCGCCGGGTCGCCGACGGCCGCTACCGGCCGCTGCCCCACCAGGTCCACTCCGCCGACGCGGTGACCGAGGCGTTCCGCTCCCTGCGCCACTCCAGACACCTGGGCAAGATCGTCATCGAACTGGGCGAGCCGGTCCCCGTGGAACAGCCGGTGCCGCCGGCGGACCTGGACGCCACCGGCACCTATCTGGTCACCGGTGGCCTGAGCGGACTCGGGGCGGCGCTGGCGGAGCACCTGGTGCGCCGGGGAGCCCGGCACCTGCTCCTGGCCGGCCGGCGCGGCGCGGACTCTCCCGAGGCACCGGCGCTGCTGAAGCGGCTCACGGAGGCCGGGGCACGGGTGACGGCGCTCGCCGCCGACGTGGCCGACCGCGAGGCGATGCGGCAGGCGATCTCCGACGCGGACGACGCCGGGCACCCGGTGCGGGGCGTCCTGCACGCGGCGATGGTCCTCGACGACGCCCCGCTCGCCCAGCTGACGGCCGAACGCTTCGACGCCGTCCTGCACCCCAAGGTGCGCGGTGCCGCCATACTGGCCGACCTCACCCTCGGCCGCGAGCTGGACTTCTTCCACATGTGCTCCTCGGTGGCCACCCTCGGCGGCAACAAACTCCAGAGCGCCTACGTCGCCGCCAACGCCTATCTGGAGGCCCTGGCCCGGCAGCGGCGCGCCCACGGTCTGGCGGGCACCGCACAGGTTCTGGGCGGCATCGCCGAGACCGGCTTCGTCGTCCGGACCGGTTTCGAACAGACGCTGCACCGCATGGGGTTCGGCTCGGTCACGCCGGCGGAGATCTGGCAGGCGTTCGAGAGGCAGCTCGGACACGGGCCCGGCGTCGGGGTGTTCGGCCGGATCGACTGGGAGACGATGGGACAGCTGCTCGCCGGGCTGAACCGGCCGGCCTTCGCCGCCTGTCGGCAGGCCGCCGGCCGGGCGGGGATGAGCCGTGCCGAGGCCCTGCGCTCCCGGCTCGCGGCGCTCTCCGAGGAGGAGGCGGCGAAGGCGGTCTGCGAGGAACTGGCGGGCCTGGTCGCCGAGGTGGCGCAGACCACCCCCGAGCGCGTCGACCGCACCTGCAAACTGGACCAGCTGGGACTCGACTCGCTCATGGTCGTCGAACTCTCCGTCGCCGTGGACCGCGCGCTGGGATGCAACATCCCCGCGCTGGAACTGATGGCGGCGAGCTGCCTCGACGATCTCGCACGCCGTGCCCTGCCGGTGATCACCGGAGGCACCCGGTGACCGGCCTCCCGGACCGCCCGGCGGTCAGGCTCGACGAACTGCCGTGGTGGCGGCCGCTGGTGGTGCAGGTCGCCGGGCGGCCCCACCCGGACGACACCGCGCTGGGCGTCTTCGTCCGCCAGCTCACCGCGGCTTTCGAAGAACAGGGACACGCCGTCGTCGAGGCGTCGCACGGCGACGTCGACCTGCTGCTGATCGTCACACACATCCCCACCGGACCGCAGGCCCTGCCCGACCGGGTGCCCGAGCAGAGCCCTCCGCTGAGCGCCCGGACATGCGGCGAACTCGGGCTGCGCGTGGGCTCGCGCCAGACGGTGGTGATCGCCCAGGTCCCCGAGCACCTGGGCGGCCTGCGGCACACCGAGGCGGTCGAGACAGGGCGGACGATCATGGCGCGGACCGCGTCCCCCCGCGTGGTCCTGGTCAACCGCGACGGGCGGGAAGCCACCTTGTTCACCCTGGAGGGAGGCCATCCCACCGAGACCGGGCGGCTGGCCGACCGGATCCGCGACCGGCTGGTCACCGCCGCCTGCGCACGGGACGTCGGCGACCGCTACGACGTGGTCCGCGACGCCCTGCCCGCCACCGCCTGGGCCGCCTGCCCGGCACCGGGACACCTGGCGGCGGCCGGGCGGCGGATGGGCCGGCTCGGCCTGCTCCCCGAACCGGTAGGCATCGACCGCTACGTCTCCGACGGCCTCGCCTCGCTGTACCGCGAGTACCTCGGCTGGAAGCGCCTCAGCGAGGGCATGCTGTTCCTGTACGACCCCGGTCTGGACGCCGTCGTGGTCACCGCCTCCGGCAGCTGGGACGTCGACAAGCGGAACCTGCGCGAGGACGAGGTCACCGTGCTCCACCCCCGAAGCCGCGGTGACCGTCTGCGGGTCCTCGCCCCGGAGGGCATCGACCCCAAGGGACCGTCGGTGGAGGCATGGGAGGTGTGCGCCCTGCTGTCCTCCGTGCCCACCGTCCGTCTCGGGCGGTCGGCGACCGGGCAGTGGGTCCTGGACCCCGGCGGCGAACGCACGGCCCCGCTCATCCGCGGCGGCGTCCACGCCCACGTGGGAGTCAGCCGGGCCGACGCCGCGGTCATCGAGTCGGTCCCGCCCCACCGGGAGCTGTACCCGTACGGCTTCGGCTGCGGGACCGACCTGATGGCCGACGTGGCGGCCGACACCATCGCCCGGTCGCACGCCGTCAACGACGCCGCCGATCCCCGGCTGTACGTCCGCTGGCCGATGCTCTACCACGGCGAGATGGCGGTGGAACTGTGGAAGCCCGGCCTCCCCGAACGCCCGTTGCAGGGACTGCTGGACGCCTACGCCCACGCCGTCCGCTACACCCCCGACCACGTCGACCAGCCGCTGTAGCACCGGACGGAGGACAGCGCCCATGACCTCTCCCGCCCCGACCCCGTCCGTTTCCGGTCACTGGACCGTGCCCGCCGGCGCGGCCAGCACCTTCTCCTGGGAGTACGACGACGGCCGCGACCGGCTGCTCGCCCTCTACCAGCGCGGCAAGGACCGGCAGTGGGACGCCGTACGCCGGATCGACTGGCATCTCGACGTGGATCCGGCCGACCCCCTGGGCACCCCCGACGAGGCCCTTCCGCTGTACGGCACTCCGTACTGGGAACGCCTGGGACCCGAGCGGCGGAGCGAGCTGCGGCGGCACTTCGCCGCCTGGCAGTTCAGCCAGTTCCTGCACGGCGAGCAGGGCGCCATGATCTGCTCGGCCCGCATCGTGGAGACCACGCCCGGCCTCGACGCCAAGTTCTTCGCGGCGACCCAGACCATGGACGAGGCCCGCCACGTCGAGATCTTCTCCCGCTTCCTGCGCGAGAAGATCGGCCTGAGCTACCCGGTCGACGACAGTCTGCGCACGCTGCTGGACGAGACGCTGCGCGACTCCCGCTGGGACATGCCGTACCTGGGCATGCAGGTCCTGGTCGAAGGGCTGGCGCTGGCGGCGTTCGGGCTGCTGCGAGACACCACCCGCCGGCCGCTGCCCCGGCGCCTGCTCGCCTACGTCATGCAGGACGAGGCCCGCCACGTGGCCTTCGGCCGCATGGCCCTGAGGGACCACTACCGCGGCCTGTCCGCGAACGAACTGGCCGAGCGCGAGGAGTTCGTCATCGAGGGCTGCCATCTGATGCGGAACCGGTTGCGCGGCACCGAAGTGCTGGAGAACTTCGGTGTGCCCCCTGTCGCGGCCGTCCGCGTCGCGGAGGAGAGCGGCTACCTCCACGTCTTCCGCCGGGCGTTGTTCTCCCGGATCGCGCCCTGCGTCCGGGACATCGGGCTGTGGAGTCCCGAGGTGCGGGAGGCGTTCACCGACCTGTGCGACGGGGACGTACGGGGGAGCGACCTGGACCGGCTGATGCGCCAGGACGACGAGATCGCCGAGGCACTGGACGCGGAGCGGTTCGCCGCCGAGGAGACGGCGCGCGCCGCGGAGATCACCGAGATGATCGACCTGGGAGAGGACGCGAGCCGGTAGGCGCCGGCGCGTCCGCGCGGCGCACGCGGCCGCCACCGCCCGGCGCCGGCGCACCAGTCGGCGCGAGGGCACCGGCACCGCGCCCGGCCGTGAGACCGGTGCGAGGGCGCGCCCTCGGCGTCCTCCTCTCCCGGCGCGGCGAGTTCCGTCCGGATACAGGAACCGGATACAGGAAGGGGGAGGGCCGTCGGCGGCCGTCAGCGCGGTGCGCCGGCCGGTCCCTCCAGCCCGGCCGGATCTCCGTCCGGCATCCCGGCCACCTGCTCCTTCGTCGCGGCCACCGGCCGCGGGCCGGGACGGCGCGGCCGGACCCAGAGGGCGTGGACGCCCGCGAGGAGGGCCAGCCACACGGCGCCGACGACCAGGGCGACCCGTGTGCTCTCGTGGAAGCCGAGCAACACCATGACCGCGGCCATGAAGACGATGGCGGCGATCTGGCCGTAGGGCCAGAAGGGGGCGGGGAACTTCAGGGACGCCGCCTCGGCGGCGGACATCGCCCTCCGTGCCCTCACATGGGTGAGCAGGATCATCAGCCACACCCAGACGGTGGCGAACGTCGCGATCGAGGAGATGACCAGAAAGATCCGGCCGGGCATGAGGACGTTCATCAGCACGCCGAGCAGCAGGGCCCCGATCATGACGAGGGTGGTCACCCACGGCACGCCGTTGCGGGTGACCCGCAGCATCACCGCGGGACCCTGCCGCCGCTCCGCCAGGCCGAACATCGTGCGGCCCGCGGCGAAGATGTCGCTGTTGATCGCCGACAGGGCGGCGGTCAGCACGACCAGGTTCAGCACGGCGGCCGCCGACTTGAGCCCGACACCGGCGAAGATCTCGACGAAGGGGCTGCCGGAGGAGTCGATGTCCTGCCAGGGCGTGATCGACATGATCACCGCGAGCGTCAGGACGTAGAAGAGGATGATCCGCAGCGGGATCGAGTTGACCGCGCTCGGGATGGTCTTCTCCGGGGACTGAGCCTCACCCGCCGTGACACCGATGATCTCCGTGCCGCCGAAGGCGAACATCACGACGGCGAAGGAGAGGACGAAACCGTCGATGCCGTTCGCGAAGAAGCCCCCGTTGCTCCACAGGTTCGACAGACCGACGTGACCGTCGCCGTCGCCGAGGCCGAAGGCGATTACGCAGACGCCGGCGGCAATCATCGCGACGATCGCGACGATCTTGACCAGGGAGAGCCAGAACTCCAGCTCGCCGAAGACCTTCACGCTGACGAGGTTGAGCGCGCCGATGAGGAGCACGGCGGCCAGCACCCAGATCCAGCGCGGCACGCCGGGGAACCAGAAACCCATGTAGACGCCGACCGCGGTGATGTCCGCCACGCAGACGATGACCATTTCGAAGGCGTACGTCCAGCCCGTGGTGAACCCGGCGAGCGGACCGAGGTGCCGGGTCGCGTACTCGCCGAAGGATCCGGCGCTCGGGGAGGCCACGGCCATCTCGCCGAGGGACCGCAACACGAGGAAGACGGCGGCCCCGCCGACCAGATAGGCCAGGAGGACCGCGGGGCCGCCGGCCTTGATGGACTCGGAGGAGCCGTAGAAGAGCCCCGTGCCGATGGCGGAGCCGAGGGCGATGAAGCGGATGTGCCGGGAACGGAGCCCTCTGCTCAGGCCGGCGGTGTCGGTACGCAAAACGAGTGTCTCCCTCTTCGGGGTGTGCGCCGGAAGGCAGGACGGAGCCAGGCCCGTCTCGGCTGCGCCGGTCCGTCGTCCGAACTCCCGGCGGCGGACGGCTGCCTGTATATTCCTGCCTATACAGGAGCGTCAAGAGGTGGCCCGATGAGTGAACGCGAGTCGACGCCGGGCGGGTCGTCGTCATCGAGCGCGTCACCGGCGGTCGGCCGGGCGCTGGACATGCTGGTGTATCTCGCCGGGCGCCCCGGACTGGTGCGGGCCGCGACGCTCGCCCGGGACCTGGGCATTCCGCGCTCGTCGGCGTACCACATCCTCACCGTCCTGGCCGACCGCGGCTTCGTCACCTACGTGCCGGCGGAGCGCGCGTACGGGCTGGGCGTCACCTCCTTCGAGGTGGGCTCCGCCTATCTGCGCCACGAGCCCCTGGAGCGGCTCGCCCAGCCCATCCTGCGCACCCTCGCGAGCCGTCTCGGCCAGACGGTGCACCTGGGGATCCTGCACGGCGCGGAGACGGTCTACCTGCTCAAGGAACGGCCGCCCGCGGGCCGGGCCGGTGACATCGACATCGCCCTGGTCACCGACATCGGCGTACGCCTGCCGGCCCACCTCACGGCCAACGGGCGCGCCATCCTCGCCCACACCTCCGAGGCACAGCTGCGGGCGCTCTTCCCCCGGCCCGGCGACCTGACCACCCGCACGGGCAGGGGGCCGCGGACGCTGCCGGGGCTGATCGGCGAGCTGGCCCGGGAGCGGGAGCGCGGCTGGTCACAGGAGGTCGAACTGGTCACCCAGGGGTTCTGCTCGATGGGAGTGGCGGCCTTCGACCACAACGGGCGGCCCGTCGCGGCGATCAGCAGCACCTGGCGCCGCCACCACTGCCGGCACGACACGGACGAGGTGCGGAACATCCTGCGGCGGGGCGCCGCGCGGCTGACCGCCGCCGTCTCGGGCCACGCGCCGCCGCGGGGGACGGGAGCGGCGGCCGCCTGACGTCAGTGCGTGGCGAACGCGCCCTCGAGACGGTACCGGGAGCCGGGGTGCAGCAGCCGCGCGATGCTGACCAGCGCGTCCCGCGACCAGGTGCGGCGGTGGATCAGCAGGCACGGCTCGGACGGCGCGATGCCGAGGATCGCGCACTCCTCCGGCGAGGCCAGCACCGCTTCGACGATGTGCTCCCCCCTGCCCAGCGGCGCGACCTTGGACAGGAACGCGAACGGCGTCTGCCGGGTGAAGTCCTGCTCCAGATAGCCGGGCGCGAAGGCCGGATTGACGTAGCGGTCCTCCAGCTGGAGCGCCACGCCGTCCTCGTAGTGCACCACCCGTGAGTGGAAGACCGGCCGTCCCTCGCCGAGACCGAGGTGCGTGCCGGTCTTCTCGTCGGCCCGCTCCTCGCGCACGGACAGCACCCGCGCCTCGTACCGGTGGCCCCGGCGGCCCACCTCCTCGGCGATGTTGTGCACCTCCAGCAGCGCGGAGCTGGCCTTTGCCGGGGCGACGAAGCTGCCCACCCCCATGACCCGCCGGATGACGCCCTCGGCGGCCAGCTCGCGCAGGGCACGGTTGACCGTCATACGGGACAGGCCGAGCGCCTCGACGAACTGACTCTCCGACGGCAGGGCGTCGTCCGCACGCCAGTGGCCGTCCGCGATCTGCCGGGCGACGAGGTCCTTGACGCGCTGGTAGGCCGGAGCGGTACCGGCCGTGCGCCGCTCGTACAGCCGGCCGAGCTCCGCTGGATCCACGACCAAGCCGCCCACCGTCCTCGCCATCCGCTCCACTGCCGCCTCGTACCCGACCCGAATCCTAAGGGAGAGCCTCTCCGGGCCCTCCTCCCGAAGGGGCCCGGTGTCACGGGAGGCGGGGAAGGGTCTCGGATCCGAGAAAGGCGGGGGGCGCCGCTGGCTCCGCGTCCGCCGCTGCCGTGTCATGGCGGGGCAACTGCTCGATCCCTCTGTGAGGAGTGCACATGACCAGCGTTTCCGAAGCACCGGGCGCCGTCCGGGCCCCGCGCGGCACCGAACTGAACTGCCTCGGCTGGCAGCAGGAAGCCGCCCTGCGGATGCTCATGAACAACCTCGACCCCGAGGTCGCCGAGCACCCCGAGGACCTCGTCGTCTACGGCGGCACCGGCAAGGCCGCCCGCAACCGCGAGGCGTACGACGCCATCGTCCGTACGCTGAAGACGCTCAAGGACGACGAGACGCTGCTGGTGCAGTCCGGCAAGCCCGTCGGCGTGATGCGCACCAGCGAGTGGGCGCCGCGCGTGCTGCTGGCCAACTCCAACCTGGTCGGGGACTGGGCCAACTGGGAGGAGTTCCGCTCGCTGGAGGCGCGGGGCCTGATGATGTACGGCCAGATGACGGCCGGTTCCTGGATCTACATCGGCAGCCAGGGCATCCTCCAGGGCACCTACGAGACCTTCGGCGCCGTCGCCCGCAAGAAGTTCGGCGGCAGCCTGGCCGGCACCATCACCCTCACCGCCGGCCTCGGCGGCATGGGCGGCGCCCAGCCGCTGGCCGTCACCATGAACGACGGCGTGGCCCTCTGCGTCGACGTCGACCCGACGCGCATCGAGCGCCGCATCGCCCACCGCTACCTCGACGTCGCCGCCGACGACCTGGACCACGCCCTCCGCCTCGCCGTCGAGGCCCGCGACGCCCGCAGGCCGCTCTCCATCGGCCTGCTCGGCAACGCCGCCGAGGTCTTCCCCGAACTGCTGCGGCGGGGCGCGCCCATCGACATCGTCACCGACCAGACCAGCGCCCACGACCCGCTGTCCTACCTCCCCGTCGGCGTGAGCGTCGAGGAGTGGCACGAGCAGGCCCGCAAGGACCCCGAGGGCTTCACCGAGCGCTCCCGCGCGTCCATGGCCAAGCACGTCGAGGCCATGGTCGGCTTCCTCGACGCCGGCGCCGAGGTCTTCGACTACGGCAACTCGATCCGCGACGAGGCCCGCAAGGCCGGCTACCAGCGGGCGTTCGACTTCCCCGGCTTCGTGCCCGCCCACATCCGGCCGCTGTTCGAGGAGGGCCTCGGCCCCTTCCGCTGGGCCGCCCTCTCCGGCGACCCGAAGGACATCGAGGCCACCGACAAGGCCATCATGGAGCTCTTCCCGGAGAACGAGCACCTGCACCGCTGGCTGAAGATGGCCGGCGAGCGGGTGGCGTTCGAGGGCCTGCCCGCCCGGATCTGCTGGCTGGGCTACGGCGAGCGGCACCGCGCCGGTCTGCGCTTCAACGAGATGGTCGCCTCCGGCGAACTGTCCGCCCCCATCGTCATCGGCCGCGACCACCTCGACTCCGGCTCCGTCGCCTCGCCCTACCGCGAGACCGAGTCGATGCTCGACGGCTCCGACGCCATCGCCGACTGGCCCCTGCTCAACGCCCTGGTGAACACCGCCTCCGGTGCCTCCTGGGTCTCCATCCACCACGGCGGCGGCGTCGGCATGGGCCGCTCCATCCACGCCGGCCAGGTCTGCGTCGCCGACGGCACCGAACTCGCCGCCCGCAAGCTCGCCCGCGTCCTGACCAACGACCCGGGCATGGGCGTCATCCGGCACGTCGACGCCGGGTACGAGCACGCCGCCTCGGTGGCCAGGGAGCGCGGCGTGCGCATCCCGATGACGGAGACCGAGGACGGCGCGGCGTGAGTGTCGTGACCCATCAGGAAGCCCCGCACCCGCGCACGGACGTCCCCGCCACACCGTGGACCGGGCGGGACGACGGCCCCGGTGCCGAGAACCTGCGCTGGCACCACGCCGTTCACCTCGATCCGGAGCGGGCGGCGCCGGGAGACGTCGCCTTCGTCGGCTTCCGCAGCGACGAGGGCGTACGCCGCAACAAGGGCCGGCCGGGCGCCGCGGCCGGCCCGGACGCCCTGCGCCGCGCCCTCGCGTCGATGGCCCTGCCCCAGCCGCTGCGCGCGCTCGACGTCGGCGACGTCGAGGTCGCCGGGGACGGCGAGGACGCCCTGGAAGCGGGGCAGCAGCGCCTGGGAGGTGTGGTCGCCGCGCTCGTCGACCGCGGTCACCCGGTGTTCGTGCTGGGCGGCGGCCACGAGGTCGCGTACGGCAGCTACAGCGGACTGGAGCGGACGCGGGCGCTGCGGGAGGGCGGCCGTCCGGGGGTGCTGAACCTCGACGCGCACTTCGACCTGCGCGACGACATCCGGCCCAGCTCCGGCACGCCCTTCCTCCAGATCGCGCAGAGCGCGGAGCGGCACGGCCGGGACGTCAACTACTGGGTGCTGGGCGTCAGCCAGCCGAGCAACACCCAGCGGCTGTTCCACACCGCGGACAGGCTCGGCGTGCGCTATCTGCCGGACACCGAGTGCGGCCCGCTGGACCTGGCGCGCACCGAGGCGTTCGTCGACGAGTTCCTCGCGAGCTGCGACCTCGTGCATCTGAGCATCGACCTCGACGTGCTCCCCGCCGCGGTCGCGCCGGGCGTCAGCGCCCCCGCCGCCTACGGGGTGCCGATGGACGTCATCGAGCGCGTCTGCCACCGGGTGGCGGCCAGCGGCAAGCTGGCGGTCTGCGACATCGCCGAGCTGAACCCCCGGTTCGACGTGGACCAGCGCACGGCCCGCGCCGGCGCCCGCCTGATCCACCGCATGGCGACCGCCCGGATGTGACACCCCCGGCGGGCGGCGCCCGCCCCCGAACAGGTCGCCAGGCCGCGCGAGCGACGAAAGCCGCGGCCTGGCGACCGCGGCTTTTCTCGACGACGGCACGGGCCGCCCGGTCCGGCGGCCCGTGCCGTCGCCCCGGCGCGCCGTTCCATCACGCCGAGGTCGATGGCCGGCCCGCCGAGCGGCCTCGCGCTCCGTAACGGCGTCACCGGAGAAGGCGAGGGGCTCGCGTGACGCCGCCCCTGCCCCGGTGACGCCACCCGCGGCGGACCCTCACCGGGGCCGCCGCGACCGGGGGACACGGCGCGCCCGAACGCGTCCGGCATCCGGCCGGGGACGGCCGCGCCCTCCCGGGCCCGCGCGGGCCCGGGAGGGCGGGGGAGGACGGTTCGGTCAGACCAGCGGGCCGGTGACCGCCTCCGCGGCGGCCACGGCGCGGCCGGAGGTGACGTACTGGACGGTCGCCTCGATCTCGGGGGCGAGCCAGCGGTCCGTGCCGGGTCCGTCGACCGTCTCGCGCAGCCCGTCGCGCACCGCCGCCGTGGCCGGTCCCGGCGTCAGCGGGGCCCGCAGGTCGAGGGCGCGGGCGGCGGTGTAGAGCTCCACGGCGAGGACGCGGCCGAGTCCGTCGAGGGCGCGGCGCAGCTTGCGGGCGGCGGACCAGCCCATGGAGACGTGGTCCTCCTGCATGGCGCTGGAGGGGATCGAGTCGACGGAGGCCGGTACGGCGAGCCGCTTGAGCTCGGAGACGATCGCGGCCTGCGTGTACTGCGCGATCATATGGCCGGAGTCGACACCGGGGTCGTCGGCCAGGAAGGCGTTGAGGCCGCGGTTGCGGGCGGGGTCGAGGAACCGGTCCGTGCGGCGCTCGGAGATCGAGGCGACGTCGGCGACCGAGATGGCCAGGAAGTCGAGCACGGCGGCGACCGGGGCGCCGTGGAAGTTGCCGTTGCTCTCCACCCGTCCGTCGAGGGTGACGACGGGGTTGTCGACGGCGCTGGCCAGCTCACGGGAGGCGACCAGCTCGGCGTGGGCGAGGGTGTCGCGGGCCGTGCCATGGACCTGCGGCGTGCAGCGCAGCGAGTACGCGTCCTGGACGCGGGTGCACTCCGGGCCCTTGTGGCTGGCGACGATCGCCGAGTCGGCGAGCAGGGAGCGCAGATTGGCGGCGCTGTCCGCCTGGCCCGGGTGCGGGCGCAGCGCCTGCAAGTCGGCGGCGAACACGGCGTCGGTGCCGAGCTGGCCCTCGACGCTCATCGCGGCGGCGATGTCGGCCGTGCGCAGCAGGCGGCGCAGGTCGTGGGCGGCGAGGACGAGCATGCCGAGCATGCCGTCGGTGCCGTTGATGAGGGCGAGGCCCTCCTTCTCCTCCAGGACGACCGGGGTGATGCCCGCCTCGGCGAGCGCCTCGGCGGCGGGCTTGCGCACGCCGTCGGCGGTGCGCACCTCGCCCTCGCCCATGACGGCCAGCGCGCAGTGCGCGAGGGGGGCCAGGTCGCCGGAGCAGCCGAGGGAGCCGTACTCGTGGACGACCGGGGTGATGCCGGCGTTCAGCAGCGCGGCGTAGGCCTTAGCGGTCTGTGTCCGTACGCCCGTACGGCCCGTGGCGAGGGTGGACAGGCGCAGGAGCATCAGCGCGCGGACGACCTCACGCTCCACCTCGGGACCCGAGCCCGCGGCGTGGGAACGCACCAGGCTGCGCTGGAGCTGGGCGCGCAGCTCGGTGGGGATGTGGCGGGTGGCCAGTGCCCCGAAACCGGTCGAGACGCCGTAGTGGGGCTTGGCGTCGTCGGCGAGGGCTTGGACGACCTCGCGACTGCGGGCGATTTCCTTCAGCGCCTCCGGGGCGAGGGCCACGGGGGTCCCGAGACGGGCAACGGACACGACTTCGCCGGCGGAGAGCGGGCCGACACCAACAACAACGGTCATGCTTCTATGAAGCCGCAGGCCGGCCGCGTCCGCGAGATCATCCGCACGGGAAGTGTCTGGTATCCCAGACGAGTCAGTCTGGGATACCAGACACTGGGTTTACGCCTCCACTGGTCTACGCTCGGCCCATGAGTATCGTCCCGGCCGCCGCCCAGGTGCTGGCCGTGCTGCGCTACCTGGCGCGGCAGGCCGCTCCCGTGCCCGCGGCCGCCATCAGCCGCGATGTGGGTCTGCCCCGTTCGACGACGTACCACCTGCTCGACACCCTCGCCGCGGACGGGTTCGTCGTCCACCTGCCGGAGGAGCGGCGTTACGGCCTCGGCGTCAGCGCCTTCGAACTGGCCTCCGGGTATCAGCGCCAGGCGCCGTTCCAGCGGCTGGCGCGGGCGCCGCTGGCGATGCTCGTGGACCGCACCGGGCACAACGCGAACCTCGCCGTGCTGCACGGCCGTGAGGTCATCTACGTCATCGAGGAGCGTGCCCCGGGCCGGCCGCCGCTGGTCAGCGAGGTGGGGGTGCGGCTGCCGGCCCACCTGACCGCCAGCGGCCGGGCGGTGCTGGCCCTGCTGCCGCCCGCGCAGGTGCGCGCCATCTTCCCGGACCGGTCGGCGTTCGTGCAGCGGCACGGCGTGGGTCCCACGTCGCTGACGGCACTGCGCGGTCTGCTGGCCCAGGTGCGGCGCCGCGGCTACGCGACGGAGGAGGGCGAGGTGACCCCGGGTCTGTCCTCCGTCGCCGCGCCCGTGCTGGACCACCACGCCCACCCGATCGCCGGGGTCTCCGTCACCTTCCCCGGTGAGTCGGCCGACGAGGCGGAACGCGACCGGATCGCGGGGCACGTGGCGCAGACGGCCCGGGAGCTGACCCGCCGGGTGGGCGGCGTCACCCCGGCGCGGCGCTGACGGACCTCCGGGCCGGTCGCGGTCCGGTCCTCGGCACCAGCACATGACCAGTGGGACTTCGGCCGTTCACCTCGGTGGCCAGAACGCGGACGGGCGTCCCGCCGCGTCCCGGCCGATCGCCTCGGCCGGCGACCGGGCGAGAAGCGTACGATCGTACGCTCTTCGCGTGTACGATCCTGCGCATGCCGACGGACTACTTCGCGGATGACCCCCGTACGAACCTGGAGCGCATGCTGGCGGGCGACCTCTACATCGCCGACGACCCCGAGATCGCCCGGCGCCACCAGAACGCCGTACGCCTGGCCGCCCGCTACCAGGCCGTCTACGCCGAGGACGCGGAGGCCGCTCGGCCGCTCCTCGCCGAACTGCTCGGCTCGCTGGGCGACGAGGCGCATGTGCGGCCGCCGCTGTACGTCGACTACGGCAGCAACATCACGATCGGCGCGCGCACCTTCGTCAACTACCACCTCACCGCACTGGACGTCGCGACCATCACCATCGGCGAGGACTGCCAGATCGGTCCCAACGTCCAGCTGCTCACCCCCACCCACCCCCTGGAGCCGCGACCGCGGCGGGACAAGCTGGAGGCCGCCCGGCCGATCGTCATCGGCGACAACGTCTGGCTCGGCGGCGGCGCCATCGTCCTGCCCGGCGTGACCATCGGCGACAACTCCGTCATCGGCGCGGGCGCCGTCGTCACCAAGGACATCCCCGCGAACGTCGTCGCCGTCGGCAACCCGGCCCGGCCGGTCCGGGACCTGTGACGGTACCGCCATGGCCACCGGGCACACCGACCCTCAGCGCCGCGCGCGCATCGTCGCCGCCACCCTCGACCTCATCGCCGAGGAGGGCGTCGCGGGTGTCTCCCACCGCAAGATCGCCGCACGCGCGGACGTGCCGCTGGGGTCGATGACCTACCACTTCGACGGCATCGACGACCTGCTCCGCGAGGCGTTCCGCCACTTCACCGGGCACATCGTCGCCCTGTTCGACGCGTATCTCGCACCCGCGGCCGACCCCGACCAGGCCAGAGCCGCGGTGGCCGACCTCATCCACACACTGTCCGGGGGGAGCGGGCGCGACCTCGTCCTGACCCAGGAGCTGTACACCCTCGCCGCCCGCCGGCCCGCCTACCGGGAACTCACCCAGGAATGGATGGCACACAGCCGCACCCACCTGGAAAGACACTTCGACCCCGGCACCGCCCGTCAGCTGGACGCCCTCATCGAGGGCCTGACACTGCACCGCGCCCTGGCCCAGGAACCCCACGACCGCGCCCTCACCCTGGAGGCCGTCACCCGCATCACCGGCGGCGACAGGCTCTAGCTGTGCTGTCCCGGGACGCTGGTGACACGCGTGCTGGGTGCTTGAACGGGTGAGGGCCTTCTGGGTCCGGTGTGGATGGCGGCATCCACCACCTTCGAGCGGGTGCTCACACCTGCCTTGCCGAACCGCCGGAAGGGGTCTCTCGCGCCCCGCGTGGTGTGCCGCGCCGCACGGGGGAGGACGGCGTGTCCGAACGTACGGCGTACCGCCCGCGGGACGAGCGGAGTCAGCCGGCGTCGCCCGCCGGGGCCGTGTCGTCTTCCCGGTCGTCCGGCTTCACGAGGGTGTACATCACGGAACCCTCCTCCTTCTGGCGCCGGATGCGCCCCTTGGCGACCAGGGATTCCAGGGTGTTCCGTACCACCTGGGGTGTCGGGTTGCGGTCCGGGTGCTTCTCCAGGAGCTCCTCCCGCAGGTCCTTCGCCAGGCGAGGCTCGTCGTACTGGGCGAGAAGGGCCGCCAAGAGGTCACCGAGCAGAGGCTGGCGGGTCTTCCCCTTCGCACCCTTTTTCGCCGTGCCGCGCGCGGGAGCGGCCTTGGCCGCCGCCGAACGCCGCGAAGTGGCTTTGCCGGGCGTCCGCTTCGCCTTCGCGGCGACGGGTTCGTCCCGCGCCTGCTCGGGCAGACGCGGTGTGTCCGCGAAGCCCTTGTACTGCTCCGCGAGGTTCAGGATGTCCGACAGGAGGGCTTCCTCCTGCTTCAACACCGCGATCTTCTCCGCCAGTTCCTGCTGAAGTCGACGGTTCTTCTCCAGGTCCGACGCGGCCTGTTCTACGTACCGCGCGCGCAGTGTGGCGGGTGATTCGGTGGTCACGGCCGTTCACTCCCTTGATATGGATGTTGTCGCGCATGGTACACATGTCGAGGGCCGTGCAGATAAGTGTCGACGCCGGACGGTTCGCCGGACGTTTCTCTCTTCGCCCGAGAGCGGACCACCGTCCCGCGTGACAGGTGTCTGCACATGTCGGCGGGTCAGGCCGTGAGGGGTCCGGTCTCCTTGAGGGTTCCGTCGGCGAGCCTCAGCCAGCGGTCGACCCCGATCGCGGCGAGGAACCGCTCGTCGTGACTGATCACCATGAAGGCGCCCTGGTAGGAGTTGAGCGCGCTTTCCAGCTGGCCCGCGCTGACCAGGTCGAGGTTGTTGGTCGGTTCGTCGAGCAGCAGCAGATGAGGGGCCGGTTCGGCGCACAGCACGCAGGCCAGGGTGGCGCGCAGTCGTTCCCCGCCGGAGAGCACCCCGGCGGGGAGGTGCGCCCTGGGGCCCCGGAAGAGGAAGCGGGCGAGCAGGTTCATCCGCTCCGCCTCGGGCCGCTCCGGTGCGAAGGCGGCGAAGTTCTCCGCCACGGTGCGGTCCAGGTCCAGCAGGTCCAGGCGCTGGGAGAGGTAGGCGATGCGGCCGTCGTTGCGCTTGACCTCCCCGCTGTCCGGGGCGAGATCACCGGTGATCAGACGCATCAGGGTGGTCTTGCCGGCGCCGTTGGGCCCGGTCAGCGCGATGCGTTCGGGGCCCCGGACGGTCAGGTCGACGCCGCCCTCCGCGAAGACCGGGCTGCCGCCGAGGCGGACCTGCATCCCCTCGCCGAGGAAGAGGTTGCGCCCGGCGGGCACCCGGGTGCCGGGCAGCTCCAGGGTGAGGCGCTGCTCCTCGCGCAGTGCGCGTCCGGCCTCGTCGAGCCGGGCCTTGGCCTCGCTGACCCGGGCCGCGTGCGTCTGGCCGGCCCGGCCCGCGGACTCCTGCGCGCCCCGCTTCATGGCGCCGGCGAAGATCCTGGGCAGGCCCGCGTTCTTGAGGTTGCGGGCCGCGTTGCTCGCGCGGCGCTCGGCGCGTTCGCGGGCCTGCTGCATCTCCCGCTTCTCCCGCTTCAGTTCCTGCTCGGCGTTGCGGACGTTCTTCTCGGCGGCCTCCTGTTCGGCGCGCACGGCCTCTTCGTACTCGGTGAAGTTGCCGCCGTACCAGCGCAGTTCGTCGCCGGTGAGTTCGGCGATGCGTTCCATGCGGTCGAGCAGCGCGCGGTCGTGGCTGACCAGCAGCAGGCAGCCGTTGAAGTCCGTGAGCACGTCGTAGAGCTGGTGCCGGGCCTCCAGGTCGAGGTTGTTGGTGGGCTCGTCGAGCAGCAGCACGTCGGGGCGCTTGAGCAGTTGGGCGGCGAGTCCGAGGGAGACGACCTGCCCGCCGCTGAGTGTGCTCAGGCTGCGGTCCAGGGCGAGGCCGGCCAGGCCGAGACGGTCGAGCTGGGCGCGGGTGCGCTCCTCGATGTCCCAGTCGTCGCCGATGGTGGTGAAGTGCTCCTCGCTGACGTCGCCGGACTCGACGGCGTCCAGGGCGCGGATCACCGCGGCGACGCCGAGCACCTCGGCGACGGTGAGATCGCCGGTCAGGGGGAGGCTCTGCGGGAGGTAGCCCAGCGTCCCGTCGACCGACACCGAGCCGGTGGCGGGCCTGAGTTCCCCGGCGATCAGCTTGAGCAGCGTGCTCTTGCCGGAGCCGTTGGGGGCGACCAGGCCCGTACGGCCGCTGGTCACGGTGAAGGAGAGATCGCGGAAGACCGGGGTGTCGTCGGGCCAGGCGAAGGAGAGGTTCGAGCAGACGATGGCGGTGTCGGACATGGAGGTGACCTCGAAGGATCGAGGGCAGACAGAGCTCTGCCCTGGGCAGTGTGGGAAAGGGGACGACGAACGGGCCACCTCGGCAGTGCTCCTGAGCACCGGCCGGCGGCCTGTCAGATCCGGGTCTCACCCGGAGATGTCGTCTTCACCTGCCACGACTGCCGCTCCTCGATCACAGGGGTCGGGTCACTGGTATCTTAGCAGACGTTTCTCCTGTCCGGTGCCGGCCGGTCCGTCCGCACGGGCGGTCGTCCGGGTTCATACGTGTGTGTGCGCCGGACGTGTCGCGCGGGGACCGCCCAGCCCGCCCTGGACGTCGTTCACGTTCCGCTCCGCCGCCCGCTGCCCCACGGCCGTGCCGTCGCCGTGCGAGCCGCGGGGCGCGGACGCGCCGCCGGTGCGAGGGCACGCCCGGGTGCGGGCCGCCGCGGCCGCGGGCGCGTACCGTCAGGCGGCGCGGTAGCGCACGGGAAGGGACAGGACGCCGCGGATGATTCCCGAGCCGATCCACTCGAGGGAGTCCACCGGGGCGGCGAGTTCCAGTTCGGGGAGGCGGGAGAGCAGGGTGCGCAGGGCGATGGCCGTCTCCAGCCGGGCGAGGGGGGCGCCCAGGCAGTAGTGGATGCCGTGTCCGAAGGCCAGGTGACGGGGGCTCGGCCGGGTCACGTCCAGCAGGGTGGGGTCGGTGCCCACGGTCTGCGGGGCGTCGTGCCCGGCCGATCCGAGAGCGACGACGATCATGCCGCCGCGGGGGATCGGCACGCCGCCCAGCGTCAGATCCTGCGCGGCGTAGCGGCTGGTGGAACGCTCGACCGAGGTGTCGTAGCGCAAGAACTCCTCCACCGCGCCGGGCATCAGCTCGGGCCGTTCGCGCAGCAGCCCGAGCTGGTCGGGGTGTCGCAGCAGGGCCAGCACGGCGTTGCCCAGCAGGTTCACCGTGCTCTCGTGGCCGGCGACGACCAGCATCATGGCCGTGCCCACCAGCTCCTCCTCGGAGAGCCTGCCGTCCTCCTCGTCGCGCACGGCGACCAGGGCGGACAGCAGGTCGTCCTGGGGGTGGCGTCGTTTGTCCGCGATGAGGCCGGCCAGCAGCCCGTGGAGGCCGGCCAGGGCCGGGCGGTGCTCGGGCGAGGCCACTTGGAGTGCCCGAGCCGACCAGCGGCGGAAGTCCAGGTGGTGCTCCCGCGGGATGCCGAGGAGTTCGGCGATGACCGTGGCGGGCAGCGGGGCGTTGAACGCCTCGACGAGGTCGAGTTCGCCCGACGGCGGCATGGCGTCGATCAGGTCGTGGGCGATCCGCTCGATGCGGGGCGCCAGTTCGGCGGTACGGCGTGGTGTGAAGGCGGCCGAGGCCAGCCGGCGCAGACGGGTGTGCTCGGGCGGGTCGGCCTCCATCATCTGCGCCCCCAGTCCGACCTTGGGCTGGTGGAGGACGTAACCGGCGGCGGCCAGGGCCTCGGCGGCGGGGGTGGCGTCCTTGAGCAGGGCGGGGTGGGTCAGCGCCTCCCGGGCCAGGTCGTGACCGACGACCACCCAGCCTTTCAGGCCCAGGTGGAACTCGGCCGGGTGGATGGGGCCGGACTGCCGCAGCCGGGCGTACCGGGCGGGGGCGTCCGCCTTGAAGGCGGGATCGATGACCACTCTGCCGTTCTCGTACGGGCATCGCTCGGGGGTGCTCATGGTGCGTCTCTCCCGTTTCCGGCGGTCTCGTGCCCTCCGTGGTGTACCAGGGGGCACGGTGCGTCGTCAGGCGAACGAGCCGGGCCCCCTGGAAGTTCGGCTCTCCGCGCGCAATCCCTCGCGGACCGTCCGTCGGCGGAACCGGGCCGGGCCCGCCGTGCCACCCGACGGGCCGACGCCTGGCCACCACGTCTGACCGGAAGGCGTGTCCCGGTCGGCCGATTGTCCGTCCGCCGGGCAGCGCGCGCGAGGAGAGCGCGTGGTCAGCTCGGGGTGTCGCGGCCCGGGTGCGCCGAGTAGGACACTTCTTCGAGTGCCACCTCCCCGTCGACCAACTCGACGCCCAGCATCCGGCCGGTGAATCCTCCGGCCACCTCCGTGGAGAGGTAGCGTCCGTCGAAGGTACCCAGGACGTCGCAGGTACCTCCGTCGTCCACCACGGCGAGTTCGACGAGGTCGGGTTCGCGGGGTTCGCCGTGCGCCGTGGACCGGTCGGAGTCACGGACGGTGATGCGCAGGGTGACGGTCCGTCCGGCAGGGCGGGGCATCCGGGCGGCCGCACTGACGGCGGGGCCGATCGCGACCGTCGCCTCGACGCCGTCCGCGCCGGCGGTCAGCCCGTACCAGTGGTCGCTGTCGATCCGGACCAGGAAGCGGCCGGTGCCGGACGAGGTGTCCAGCCGCGCCTGCGCCGTCCACTGGCTGTCCCTGGCGCGCGTCAGCAGGAGCGCCGGCGCCCGAGGCGGCCGCGGCGGACGTACGAGGACGAGGCGGCCGCGGCCCTCCCAGCGCGCGAAGGCGGCGGGGAAGGTGCCGGGGGCGACCCAGCGGGGATCCAGTTCGGGACTCTCGAACCGGTCCGCGAAGGAGTGGTCCTGCGGTGTCACCGGGAACCGCCGCTCGTTCACGACCGGCCAGCCGTCGGCCCAGTCCACCCCGGCGAGGAAGGTCTCGCGTCCGTTGACGTGGAACTTGGGGGTCCAGCCGCGGGGCCGCACGCCCAGGTAGACCATGGCCCAGGACCCGTCGGCCAGTTCCACGAGGTCGGCGTGCCCGGTGTTCTGCACCGGGTGGTCCGTGCTGCGGTGCGTCAGGATCGGGTTGTGGGGCGCCGCCTCGAAGGGTCCGTCGAGGGTGCGGGCGCGAGCGATGGTGACGGCGTGTCCTCGCTCCGTGCCACCCTCCGCGAGCAGGAGGTACCACCACTCTCCCACGCGGTAGAGGTGCGGGCCCTCCGGTGCCGCCAGGCCGGTGCCGTTCCACAGCAGGCGCGGTTCCGCCAGCATGGCGCCGGTCGCGGGGTCGATCGGCACGCTCGCGATCCCGCGCAGGTCAGGATGGAAGGAGGCCCAGGTGAGGTGGCATACGCCCGTCTCGTCCCAGGCCAGATCGGGGTCGATGCCGACGGTTCCCGTCACGTACACCGGGTCGGTCCACGGTCCTTCCGGCTGCTCGGCGGACACGATCAGATGTCCCCGGCGCATCTCCGAGACGTTCGTCGTCACCATCCAGAATCTGCCGTCGTGGTGGCGCAGCGTCGGCGCGTAGATGCCCGTACTGGCGGTTCCGGCGTGCGGCGCGAGCTGGCTGGGACGGGTCAGTACGTTGCCGATCTGGGTCCAGGTGAGCAGGTCGGTGCTGCGGTGGACCGGAACGCCGGGTGCGTACTCGAAACTGGAGTTGGCGAGGTAGTACGTGTCGTCGACGCGGCAGATCGAGGGGTCGGGATGGAATCCGGCGATGACGGGTGTCGCCACGGTCTTTTGTCTCCTCAGGGTGCGGGGCGTCGGGATCCGGCCCGGTCGCGCGGGCCATCGCGTGTGCCCGGGGTGCGTGTGCCCCGGACACCGAGCCGGTAGAGCTGGATGGACGACCCTACACAGTCACGGTGACCACGGCGCCGCCTTCCAGGCAGCCGGGGCAGGACACGCCGGCAGCCGTGCTCGCCCAGCCTTCGGCGGCCCGGACCGGGCCGGACGGGACGGGGCGGGGCGGGACCGGTCCTGGTCTTCGCCGGCCACCCGCCGGCCCGCCGCCGTCACGGGAGGAAGGCCCGGCGCCTGGTCACCGGGAGCCCTCCGACGCCGCGCACGGGACGCCGGGGCGGGTGCCCGGGGCGGGTCCCGTCCCGGCCCGCTCCGATATCCTCTCGGAGTGACGCAGCAACCCCTCCCCGTCGAGCGGCGCCCCGCGAACGAGGGGCCCAAGGCTGCCGCCCGCAACCGGGCCGCGCTCATCGCCGCCGCCCGGGAGATCTACGCGGAGTCGGGCCTGAAGGCTCCGCTGTCCGCGATCGCGCGCCGGGCGGGCGTCGGTCAGGGCGTGCTGTACCGGCACTTCCCCGACCGGGCCGCCGTGGCGATCGCCGTACTGGAGGAGAACGTCCGGCAGATCGAGCAGGCGGCGGCCGCGGAGGGCGCGGACCTCGCTCGGGTCCTCGGTGTCCTGACCTGGCACCAGACGGAGTCGACCGCTTTCATCAGCGTCCTGCACGCCGATGCGGCGGGCAGTCACTCCGACGCCCCCGCGTACGCCCTGGCCCTGTCCCAGCGGGTCGAGCGAGCGCTGCGGCGGCATCTGCCGGACGGTCACCGGCTCGCCGCGGAGCCTGACGACCTCATGATCGCTGTCGCCATGGTCGCCGGTGCCGTCACCGGCCCCACCCGGGAGCAGCGGGAACGCCGGGCACTGGCGGCCTGGCGGCTGCTCGGGGTCGAGGTGGGACCGGTGCGGCCCTTCGAGGGCTGAGCGGGGAGAAGGGAGTCAGCCGCCGTTGGACTGGCGGACACCCTCCGCCAGCGCGTCGAAGGTGTACAGGTAGCCCCCGGCGGGCCCGCTGACGGTCATGTAGGCCTTGGTGCCTCCGGGCGTGATGGCCACGTTGGTCGCCGACTGGAGCCCTTCCGCGGCGCGGGCGGGGACCTCGACGGTCGCCAGGCGCTCGCCGTACCGGTCGTACACCGCCATCGCGGGCCGGCCGTGCAGGCCCTGGTAGAGGTTGCCCTCCGCGTCCACGGCGATCGAGTCGGTCTGCGCGACCCCGCCGTCGACCCGGATGGCGGTGTGCCGCGACGACACGTTCCCCTCGCCGTCCAACAGGAGATACGAGACGCGGTTCTGCGTCAGCTCGCTGAACCACAGCCCGCGGTAGTCCGGGTCGAAGGAGATGCCGTTCGGCGCGGCGAGACCGTCCGCCAGGACGGTGGCCTGCTTCCCCTCGCGGTCGATGCGCACCACGCGGCCCTTCGCCTCTCCCTCGGACATGCCGCGTGAGTCGCTGACGTACAGGTTGCCCTCCCGGTCGAAGGCCAGGTCGTCGGGGTTCATCCGCGCTCCGTCGACCTCTCCGGAGAAGAAGGTCCGCGGATCACCGCCGTCCGGAGCCAGACTCACGATGTCGCCGCGGGAGAAGTCGGTCAGGTAGACGCGCCCGTCGTACGGGCTGAACTGGGCAGAGGTGTAAGCGCCCCGGTCGTCGGAGTACACCTCGCGCGAGGTCTTCTTCCCGACGTCGACGCGCAGCACCTTCGGTTCGCCCGCGGGCGCGGTGACGTCGACGACGAGCAGGTGTCCGTTCTCGTCGAAGGACGGACCCTCCAGCAGGGTCATCCCCGTCTTCTCGTGCACCTTGGTCAGCCGCATGACCTGCTGGGCACGGATGGTCCTGTCCGCGCCGCCGGCGTCCGCCGCGTCCGCCGCGGGGCCGGCGGCCTGCGTCCCGCATCCGGTGAGAGTCAGCAGACCGATGGTGGCGAGCCCGGCGAGGGGCCGGATCGGGAGTCGTCGCATGGGAATCACTCTTCCTGTCCGAGATACGCGGAAGGAACCTCCGCATCAACCGGACAACGCTGTCCGGTCCTTGTTACGGTAGTGCATGGCTGCTCAAGTCCTGCGACTGCTGGCTGAGTTCAGGAACGAGACGGCTCCATGGCAGCGAACCGGAATGAACGGGACCCCCACATGACACAAGGTCAGGCGTCGTCCTCCGAGGAACTCGCCGAGCTGAGGGAGCGCTACCGGCTCGAACGGGAGCGACGTGTGCGGTCCGACGGCGCCCGCCAGTACCTCGCCCCGGACGCCGGGTTCGGCTACTACGCCGACGATCCGTACGCCGCTGAGACCCCTGAGCGCGAGCCGCTGCGGGACCGGGTGGACGTCGCCGTCGTCGGCGGCGGATTCGGCGGCATCCTCGCCGGGGCGCGGCTGCGCCAGCGGGGTGTCCGGCGCGTCCGCGTCATCGAGAAGGGCGGTGACTTCGGGGGAACCTGGTACTGGAACCGGTATCCGGGCATCCACTGCGACATCGAGTCACATGTGTACCTGCCCCTGCTCGACGAGACCGGATACGTGCCGGAGTGGAAGTACGCTCCGGGGGAGGAGATCCGCCGCCACGCGGTGCGGATCGCGGAGAAGTTCGACCTCTACGCGGACGCCCTGTTCTCCACGGCGGTCACGTCGCTGTCCTGGGACGAGGAAGCCCAGGCGTGGATCGTCGCGACCGACCGGGGTGACGAGTTCCGGGCGACGTACGTCATCACGGCCACCGGCACGCTGTCCGAGCTGAAGCTCCCCGGCATTCCCGGCATCGAGACCTTCAAGGGCCACACCTTCCACACCTCTCGCTGGGACTACGCCTACACCAAGGGCACCCCGGACGGCGGCCTGACCGGCCTCGCGGACAAGCGCGTGGGCGTCGTGGGCACCGGCGCCACCGGCGTCCAGGTCGTCCCGAAGCTGGCCGAGGACGCCGGACACCTCTACGTCTTCCAGCGCACCCCCTCCACCGTGGACGTGCGCGCCAACCGCCGTACCACCGCTCGGGACGTCGGCGCCGACCGCGACGGCTGGGCACGCGAGCGCCGCGACAACTTCCTGCGGATCGTCTCGGGCGAATCTGCCGACGAGGACCTCGTGGCGGACCAGTGGACCGCCTCGGCGGCCCTCTTGGAGAAGCTCGTGCCGAGCTTTCGCCGCCAAGGCGACCGGGTGGCGTTCGAGGCGGCCTACGAGGTCGCGGACGCCGCCAAGATGAACGAGATCCGCGCCCGCGTCGAGCGGATCGTCACCGACCCGGACACGGCGGAGAAGCTCAAGCCCTGGTACCGGTACGCGTGCAAGCGCCCCACCTTCTCGGACACCTATCTCCAGGCGTTCAACCGGGACAACGTCACCCTGGTCGACACCGCGGACACCCACGGCATCGAGCGGATGACCGAACGCGGCGTCGTGGCCGGCGGCACCGAGTACGAACTCGACTGCCTGATCTTCGCCACCGGGTTCTCCGTCGGAGTCTCCGGCGTCCACTCCGGCAGACTGCCCGTCCACGGCCGGGACGGCGTCCAGCTGCTGCACGCCTGGCGGGAGGAGGGCCCGCGCACCCTGCACGGCTTCACCAGCAACGGCTTCCCGAACCTGATCCAGATGGGAACGGTGCAGAGCGCCAGCAGCGTCAACTACACGCACGTCCTGGACGAGCACGCCGTCCACGCGGCGGCACTCGTCGCGGCCGCCGAAGCCAAGGACGCCGTGATCGAGCCCTCACGCGAGGCCGAGGACGCCTGGATCGCCGCCCTGGCCGAGGACGCCCCCGACCACGAGTGGTTCCACGCCGAGTGCACGCCCGGCTACTACAACGCCGAAGGGCGCGGCCGGCCGAACGGCCCGACCGCCTACCCCCACGGCGCGCCCTCCTTCCACACACTCCTGAAGCGGTGGCGCGAGGAGTCCATGGACGAGATCCTCCGCCCCACGACGCCCGCTCGTAGCTAGCGCAACCCCACGGTGAGCCGATGCGTGCGGGGCGGAGTGGACGGCCGTCCCCGGCGCGCGGGGGGACTCGGCCGGGGCCCCGGTGCTACGGCTTGCCGTCCCGCGGCGGCGTGCCGGCCGTCCGCTCGGGTCCGGGAGCGGGCGGCGCTTCCGGACCGGCTGCGGCCGAGCCGGTGCCCGGTGCCACGGTCTCGCCCTGGACGATCCGGGGAGCCCGGCCGGCCGGCGTCCCGTCCTCTTCCGTTTCCTTTTCCTTCATGGCGCGTGCCTCGGCCTTGAGGATGCGGGCCGCCTTGCCCGCGGACCGGGCCAGCTCCGGGCCCTTCTTGGCGACCAGGAGGGCTATGACGACGATGAGGACGATGGCGAGTTCGCCCAGTCCGAACATGGGTGCCTTGCTCCTTCTCGTGAGCGCGGGCCGGGCGTGTGCCGGCGGATGCGGGGAGGGGTGCCCCGGTGGCCGTGGGCCGGGTGCCCGGCGGCGCACCCGGCCGGGTCAGACGCCCAGGCCGAAGTCGGCGGCGATACCGGCCGGTCCGGCGGCGGCCAGTACGGGCGCCTCCTTGCTGAGCGGGACATTGCCGCCTGTGGTCAGGGAGACTCCCACTGCGTACTCCTTCACGGCAGGTGCGGGCGAGACCGCGGCGCGGACCCACAGAAAGAATCTACACCACTGTAGAATTTTCCGCCGCTCCCGAGAAAGGCGGGACGGCGGGCGAGGGGGAGCAGCGGTGACGATGTGCGGGCACGTCCCGGGGCGGCGCGCGTCCCCGCCCGTACGGACAGCGCGAGGAGCCGGCGGAGCGGCGGGACTCGCCGGACGGCATGGGGGACCCGGGGGCGTCTATACGATGTCCGCCGGGAAAACAGGCGGCGGCGGAAGGGAGACCCGGGTGGCGGAGCATCGGCAGCGTTCCCGGCGGCGGGGACAGGGCGAGCTGGAGGCGCTGGTCCTGTCGGCGCTGCGGGAGGCGGGCGGCCCGGCGACGGCCGGCTGGGTGCAGGAGCGCCTGGGCGGAGACCTCGCCTACACGACCGTCGTCACCATCCTGACCCGGCTGCTGGCCAAGGGCGTGGTCACCCGGGAGCGGGCGGGCCGGTCCTTCGCCTGGACGCCCGCCTCGGACCAGGCGGGCCTGGCCGCCCACAAGATGCGCAGGCTGCTGGACGCCGAGAACGACCGGGAGGCGGTGCTGGCCCGCTTCGTCACCGGCCTCGGTCCGGACGACGAACGCCTGCTGCGGGAACTGCTGGGCCAGACCGGGAACGAAGGGGACGACTGAAGCCTCATGGGGGTGTTCGTCTTTCTGCCGCTGGTGCTGCCCCTGACGGCCTGGCCGATCGCGCGCCTGGCCGAGCAGCATCTGCATCCGCGGGCCGCGACCAGGCTGCTGACCGGGGTGGCCGTGGTGATGGCCGTGTGCAGCACGGTCTGCCTGGGGCTGGTGATGGTGGTGGGAACCGCCCAGCTGCCCGGCAACCCGCTGCCCGACGGCTGGTCGGACCCCGAAGTGCGCGAGGCGGTCCCGTACGACGAAGTCGCGGGCAAGGCCGCGATCCCCGCCCTGTGCGTGGTGCTGGTGGTGTGCGGCCGGACGCTGTGGCGGCACGGCCGGGTGCGCCGTCGCGCCCACCGCGCCCTGGCCGGGCTGCCGGAGACGGAGGTGGCGGTCCTTCCGGACGGTGTTCCCTACGCGTATGCCCTGCCGGGCGGCCGGCGGGATCGCGTGGTGGTGACCACGGCCCTGCTGGACAGTCTGGAGCCGGCCGAGCGCCGGGCGCTGTTCGCCCACGAACGGGCCCACCTGGCCGCCCGTCACCATCGCTTCCTCCTCGCGGCCCGGCTCGCGGCGCAGGCCAATCCCTTCCTGCGGCCGTTGCGGACGGCGGTGTCCTACACGACGGAGCGGTGGGCGGACGAGGACGCCGCCCGGGTGGTCGGCAGCCGCCGGACGGTGGCGTACGCGATCGGCAAGGCGGCCCTGGTGTCCCGGGGCACTCCGGTGGCCACGCTGGCGGGTTTCGCCGCGGCGGGACCGGTGCCGCGCAGGGTGGCGGCCCTGCTCGGGCCCGCCCCGGTGGGGCGCAGCTGGCCGTCGCTGTTCACCTCGGTGGGGCTGGCGGCGTGGGGCGCGGCGGCGGGGGCCGCCGTGTCGGCGATGTCGTCGGCGAACGCCGCCGTGACGATGGTGCTCATCCTGTACGCGGCCACGCCCCTTTGAGTCCGGCGAAGTGACACCTCGCCAAGAGGTGACGGCGACCGAGGGGATGCCGGGCCCGCCGGCGCGAAAACCTCAACACGCCTTATGTTCAGCACCGAGCACTCCGGCGGCACCTGGATGGCCAACCAGCACAACGACGACCTGGCGGACATCGTCGGCTACGCCCGCGACTGGAGCGGCAGCCTGGTCAAGTGGAGCATCGCGCTCAATCAGAACATGGGACCGCACAACGGCGGTCGCGGCACCTGCACGGGACTGATCACCGTCCAGGAGGGCGGTCCGGGGGCCGGACAGGCCGACTACGCGATCGAGTACTACACCACCGGGCATCTGACGGAGTTCGGGAAGCCCGGCGCGTACCGCGTCGCCTCCCTCCCCGGCCTCCGCCGCCGTGCCCAACGCGGCCTGGCGCAACCCCGACGGCTCCAAGGCGCTGATCGCCCACAACGGCGGCACCGCACCCCGCTCGGTGCGGGTCGACTGGGGCGGCCAGTCCTTCGTGTACACCTTGCCCGCCCGCACCACCGCGTCCTTCACCTGGTCGGGCACGCCCGGTGGCGGCGGCGACGGCGTCACCGGAGCCCTCACCGGGCTGGCCTCCTGACCGGCGGTCTCTTCCCCTCCTGCCCGCTTGCGCCGCCCCCTGCCTTCCCTGGGGCGGCGCAAGTCTGCGCGGGTGACGCCCGCCGCCCCGGCCGGGGCCGGTCAGAGGTCGAACTCGTGCGGCGGCAGGTCCAGGGCGTAGCACGCCTCGCGGACGACGGCCTGCTCGTCCTTGTCGAAGTCGCCGTCGGCGCCGCCGATGACGATGCCGATCTGGACGACCGCGCGCGCCTCGGCGGGCTTCTTCTTCGCCTTGGCGATCTCCTGGAGGACACCGACCCTGCCGAAGGCGAAGTCGGCCGTCAGCTTGTCCAGGTTCGCCTCGAAGCGGCGGCGCAGATCGTCGGCGGGAAAATTCCGCAGCACGTCGTTGGTGGCGATGAGCTGGGCCACGCGCTGCCGCTCGGCCGGGTCGACGGTGCCGTCGGCGGCGGCGACCAGGGCGCACATCGCCATGCTCGCGTCGCGGAAGGCGCCGCTCTTGAGGTCGTTCTTCTTCGCCATGAGCTGGGTCTGCATCTGCGATGCGGACTCCTTGACGCGGTCCCACAGGGCCATGAGAACTCCGTGTGTGTCGGGAGGCGGCCCGGACCGAGTCCTCCGGGCCACTTGTTTCTACAAACAATGTAGAACTTATCAGCGGGGGTGGGGGGAGCGGTTCCCCCACCCCCCGCCCGCCCGCCGGAGGCCGTCCGGCGGGGGCCGCCGTCAGCCCTCGTCCTCCTCGTCGCCTTCGAAGAAGTCCCCGATCTCGTCGACGACTTCGGACGCGACCATGCCGCCGACGACGCCGACCGCCAGCCCGGCGGCGCCCGCGGCGACGGCGGTGCCCATGCCGGGGCCGGACCGGTGGTGGCCGTCGCGGTGGTGGTCGCCGTGCCCATGGGCCGCGTACGGGTCATCGTGGCCGTACATGCCGTGCGAGGCGTACGACGTGCGATGCTCGACCAGCTGGCGGACCCAGCCGTCGACCTCGGCGTTCCAGTCGCGAGTGTCCTGGTGGCCGACGGTGAAGCGGGTGAGCGCGTCGTGGCCGGAGGAGAGGAAGCCGCCGCGCCGGTCGGCCTCCAGGACGACCTCCATGCCGCCCGGGTGGGCCAGGAAGGTCACCTCGATCTCGTTGACCTGGTGGGCGTACCGCGGCGACGGGGTGATCTCGATCTCCTGGTAGAAGGGCAGCTGCTGCCCCGTGCCGCCGATGCGGCCCAGTTCCAGGTCGGCCGACTTGAAGCCGAACCCGAGCTGCCCGAAAGCCTCGAGGATCGCCTCCTGTACGGGCAGCGGGCCGACGGCCAGCGGGTCCAGGTCGCCCTTGTCCCGGGCGCCGGCCACCGACAGCTCCGTCCGCACGCCGAGCACGATGCCCAGCGGCTGTCCGTACAGTTCCGTGATCGGTGTCTCCCACGGCAGGGTCACGCTGAACGGCACATCGCGGTGCTCGCCCTCGGCGAGCCGGAAGCCGCCGCCGACGGTGAACCGATCGAAGGCGACGACGCCCTCGCTCTCGCCCTCCTCGTGCTCGGCCTCCACCCGGGCCACCAGCTCCAGGGTGATGTGCTCGATGTCGAAGCCGGCGCTGCCGCCCTTGAGATGAACCTGGCCGGTGAGCGCACCGCCGGGCCGGACGGGGCCCGGGTCGAGGACCGTGTCGACGGTGGGGCCGCCCACGCCGAGCGAGCCGAGCAGTCGTTTGAACACCATGGTGGCGTCCACTCCTTAAACATGCGTGTGTTCCATGGGGGTGCCGCCCGCTCAGGGGCGCGCGGCGCCGCGGCGGTTCGCGAGCCGGTCACCCGGCCCGGGTGCCGAGGACGGCCGGCACCCGGACCGAGCGGGCGTACTCCGGGCCGGCCGGGAGGCCGGGCGGGTCTTGTCCACCCGGGCCCCGCCCGGCGCCTGTCCAGGTCGGTCGAAGGCATGTGTCGTCCCCGGAGCGCGAGCCCGGCTCGCGCGCGTCTTCTACAAACGAGTAGAAGCATAGGGCCTCAGGGGCGCCGGAAGCGTCGCGGCACGTGAACATCCGGGCGGCGGCCGGATGGGCCGAGCGGCCTCGCGCCTCCGGTGCGGGCGGGGAGCGCCGACCGGCCGGCGCACCGTCTCGCCCACCCCTGCGCCCGCGGCCCGGCCGAGTCGGCGTACGCCGTCGACGAACTGCGCGACGGGCGTGAGACACATGCCGGCACGCTCACCCCACCAGCCGGGCGCTGGTGCATGGAATGGCCGCTTCCGCCTTGCGGGCCGGGGGTGGCCGAAAACTCCGGGCACACGCTGGCTCCGGTCGCGTCCTGCTCACAACTGCCGCTCCTCTCCGACCGGTTCGGCACACACGGACCACGGCCGCTAGGATGCGTGGCGACATCGCGTGTCGGTCACCGGCCGGGTGAGGCATGGAGGTGTCGGGAGATGCCCTCGGAGGCATTCCTTGTCCGTTGAGCTGAATCACACGATCATCCACGCCCGGGACAACCGGGAGTCCGCGGAGTTCTTCACGAACCTGCTGGACCTTGAGATCACCGCCGAGTGGGGCCCGTTCATCGCGGTGGACCTGAGCAACGGCGTCACCCTGGACTTCGCCACCGTCCCCGCGGACCGGATCACCCCGCAGCACTACGCCTTCCTCATCTCCGAGGAGGAGTTCGACGCGGCGTACGCGCGGATCCAGCGGCGCGGCATCGAGCACTACGCCGACCCGCACCAGACGCGGCCCGGCACGATCAACCACAACGACGGCGGCCGCGGCGTCTACTTCACGGACCCGGTGGGCCACGCCATGGAGCTCATCACCGTGCCCTACGGCGGCCGGCCGTCGTAACCACCCCCCGGGGGGCCGCGTCTCGTGCGGGCGCGGCCCCCGGTAGCGGCCGGCCCCGGGCCTGTCGTCCCACCGCCTCCGATGCCCGGCCGAGCGTGTGGGGGCCGGCGCCCGGCGGCGGAGCAGGGGACGTCGGAGCGCGGGCGGGCGCCGGCATCCTCCAGCCGGATGCCGACGCCGTCACGCCGTCGGCCGGCCGTCGGGCAGGGGGCCGTGGAGGTGGACGGGGAGGGACTGGTGGCCGTTGCTGATGAGGGAGGGGACCGGCCGCAGTTCCGCGGCGGGGACGGCGAGCCGGATGTGCGGGAAGCGGCCGAAGAGGTGTTCCAGGGCGGTGGCGACTTGGAGACGGGCCAAGGGGGCGCCGAGGCAGTAGTGGACGCCGTGGCCGAAGGCCAGGTGTTCCTGCTGGGGGCGTGCGGCGTCGAAGTCGTCGGGGTCGCGATGCCAGCCGGGGTGGCGGTTGGCGGCGGCGTAGGAGGCGAGGATGGCCTCACCGCGGGCGATGGTCCGTCCGTCGGGCAGGGGAATGTCGTTGACGGCGTAGCGCAGGGGCAGATGCTTGACGGCCGGCTCGTGGCGCAGGGTCTCCTCGACGACGTCGTTCCAGCCGATGGCCCCGGAGCGGACCAGGCGCAGCTGGTCGGGGCGGGTGAGCAGGGCGTGGACGCTCTGGTCGATGACGTTGACGGTGGTTTCGTACCCGGCGCTGATCATCAGCAGCAGTGTGTCGCGCAGTTCCTCCTGGGTCAGGCCGGTGCCGTCGGTCTCGTCGTCCCGCGCGGCGATCAGCTGGGACGTCATGTCGTCGCCGGGGAGGCGGCGCTTGGTGGCGATGAGCTCGTCCAGCCGCTCGTACAGCACGGTGGCGTTGGCCTGGGCCTCGGCGGGGGAGAGGGTGGTGTCGAAGACGTTGTCGACGAGACCGCGGAGGGCGTAGCGCTGCTCTTCGGGTACGCCCATCAGGAGGCCGATCACCGCGATGGGCAGCGGGTAGGCCAGGTGCTCGCGCAGGTCCACCGGTTCCCCGGCGGGCAGCGCGGCCAGGTTGTCGATCAGGGTGGCCACCATGTGGTCGATGGCGTCCTTCATGCCGGCGACGCGGCGGGCGCTGAACGCGGGGGCGATCATGCGGCGCAGGCGGCGGTGGTCGCCACCGTAGGAGGTGAACATGTTCGCCGGCTCGACCCACAGTGCCAGCGGCCAGCGGGTGACGGTCTCGGCGAAGGCGGGCCAGTGCGCGCGGGGGTCCTTGGACACGTCGGGGCTGGTCAGCAAAGTCTTGAGGAGGGCGGGATCGGTCACGGCCCAGGCCTGGACACCGAGGATGTCGACCCGGGCCGCCGGGCCCTGGGCGCGCAGGGCCCGGTGCTCGGCGTGGTGGTCGGAGCCGGTGGGGTCGAGGACGAGGATCGGCTGCTCGGTCACGGTGGTCTCCTTCGGCGGACGGTCGGGAGAATCGGGAGCAGGGCTTCGGGGGCGCTGTGTGGTGGGCGCGGACCGGCGGCCCGTGGTGGGCGAGGTTCTTCCCCTGGAAGGCGTCGAGGAGGCAGCTGATCGGGGGGGTGCGGAGGTGAGGCGGCGGGCGGTTGGGCGGACGGGGGCGGATGCGGGGGCCCGTGCGCCGGGCCGGAGGGGCGCGGGGCCGGAGGTGTCGGTCGGCTCCTGGACTGGTGCGGGGCCCATTCTCGCAGCCGGCCACGGAGATTGACGACCGGTTGATCGGCCAGGCGGGAAGCCGCCCGTGTCGCGAGAGTGTGTGGTGGCAGCCCGTGACGGCCGCGGAGGCGATCGTCTGTAGGGGCGTGCCGACGTCGGTCCGGGCCGCGGGCGGCCCCGGGCGGCCTGGCTGCTGATCGCGGCGGGTCCCGAGGAGTCCCCGCCACCGGCCCGGTGCACCGCCGTGAGCGGGGCCGGCGCCGGTGTCACATCGGACCGATCACCTTCTTGCGCAGGTGCCCGTAGACCACCGACGTCCGTACGTCGGCGAGTTCCGGGCGCTTCGTCAGCTTGTCCAGGACCACCGCGTGCAGATGGTCGGTGTCCCGGACGGCGACGTGCACGAGGAAGTCGTCGTTCCCGGTGAGGACGAAGAGCGAGATGACCTCGGGCATCCCCTCCAGGAAGGTCTGGAACGACTCGATCACCGCACGCGTCGGCGGGCGGACCCGTACGGCGATCACCGCCTGCAACCCGCGGCCGATCGCCGCGAGATCCGCCTCCGCGTGAAAGCCCGTCAGCACGCCGCTCCTGCGCAGCGCCCGGATCCGCTCCAGACACGTGGACGGCGCGATGCCGAGTTCCTGGGCCATGTCCCGGTTGGTGCGCCGACCGTCCTCCTGAAGCATTCGCACCAACGCCGAATCTAGTTCGTCCACGCTTGCCTCACCTCACCGGATTCCGAAGGTAATTCGGAGTCTTCGCATCGTCTTCGATGATCTTGTTAGCCTCCAGCCTAGTCGCCTGGCGTTCGTTCGGTCACGGTGGGGTCGGCGGCAACGGATAGGGGAGAGGAGCGTCTTGTCATGCGTGGACAAGGACCCGCGGTGCGGGCGGTGGGCGCGGTCATGGCGGCCGCGCTGTTCTGGAGCAGTTCGTACGCGGTGACCAAGCGGGTCCTGGAGGACGTCGGCCCGCTCGGTATCGGCGCCATCAGGTTCACCCTCGCCGCGCTGCTCCTGGGGGTGATGGTCCGGCTGAGCCGGAACCGCCCGGCGCGGCCGGACCGGCGGCAGCGGTGGCGGCTCCGTCTGAGCGGGTTCCTCGGCATCACCGTGTACTTCGTCCTGGAGAACGTCGGCGTCGACCTGTCCACGGCGTCCGACGCGTCGCTGATCGTGGCCACGTACCCGCTGATGACGATGCTGGTGGAACTCGTCGTCTTCCGTACCCGGATGCCGCCGCCAAGGGTGGCGGGCGTGGTGCTGGCCACGGTCGGCGCCTTCCTCGTCGTACGCAACGGGGCCGAGGTCGGAGGCGATTCACGCTGGCTGGGAGACCTCCTGCTGCTGCTCGGCGGGCTGGCCTGGGCCGGCTACAACGTGCTCGGCAAGCAAGCGAGCGCCGGCCAGGACGCCATGAGCGTCACCTACCACCAGACCCTGGCGGGCGCGGCCGGCTTCCTGCTCGCGTCCCTGCTGGAGGCCGGCGACTGGCGGATGCCGGGCGTGACCGCCTCCGCGCTGCTGGTCTACCTGGCCGTCGCGTGCTCGGTCGGCGGTTTCCTGCTCTACAACTACGGTCTGCGCAGGATGGCGTCGAGCGTCGCGGTCAACATCCTCAACCTGGTCCCGGTCTTCGGCGTCATCGGCGCTGTCGTGATCAACGACGAGTCCATCCGGCCCGCTCAGGTGACGGGCGGCGTGATCATCGTCGTCGGTGTGGCGCTGGGCATGATCGAGCCGGGGCGGGGCACGACGGCGGGGCCGGACCCGGCGGGGAGGCGGCGAGCCCATCGGCTCGCGCACGCGCGGCCCGCGACGGCTCGGAGGGCGGGCGGGACGAAGCCCGTGCCGGACGAGCCCCGAGCGGCTGTACCGACGGCGCGGCGAGCCGCCGACGGCGGCCGGCGGCCGTAGCGGGGACGAAGCGTCCGGACCGCTCCGGGTCCGCGGCCGTCCGGCACGCAACCGCGCCGCCTCGCCGTGGGGGCGGACCCGCGCACCGACCCGCGGAGGAACGCCCCGGCCGTCGACGAGACGAGCCGCGGCGAGTCCCGGGGCGCTAGGGTCTCTCTAGGTGTGCTACCGGACAGCACACCTAGCGCATGAGGACGATCCCGGTCAGCGCCACCGCCCCGGCCGCCAGCCGCAGACGCCCGAAGGGTTCGCGGAAGAACACCGTGGCGATGACCGCGGCGATGAGGATGCCCGTCTCGCGCAGCGCGGCGACGGTGGCGACGTTGCCATGGGCCTGCGCCCAGATGACCAGACCGTAGGCGGTCATCGAGAGCACCCCGCCGGCCAGCCCCGTACCGAGTACCGGACGCATCCGCGTGAGCAGTGCCCGGCGGCGCCGAGCCAGCGCGATCAGCGGCAGGACGGGCCCCTGGCACAGGAAGAGCCACGCGACGTACGACAGGACGTCGCCGCCCCGCCGCACGCCCGCGCTGTCCACGAGGGTGTACGCGGCGATGATCAGGCCGGTGCCCACCGCCGCGCCCACGGCCGGGAGCCGGGCGCGGCCGAGTCCTCCGGACGCCAGGGCGAGGGCGGCGAGACCGCCGGACACCAGCAGGACGCCCGTCCCCTGGAGCGGCGTGAGCGTGCCGCCGAGGACCGTGACCGAGGCGACGGCCACGAGGAGCGGGGCGACACCGCGGGCCAGGGGGTACATCTGGCCGAAGTCCCCCAACTGGTAGGCCCGGAGCAGGAACAGCTGCGAGGCGACCTCCAGCGCGGCGGACGCCGCCAGGAACGGCCAGGCTCCGGGCGGGGGGAACGGGGTGAGGCAGACCAGGACGGCGGCGCAGAGGGTGTAGGCGCAGTTGATGAGCGCGAATCCGACGAGCTTGTCGGGGATCCGGTGGGCCATCGCGTTCCAGACCGCGTGCAGCACGGCGGCGGCCAGGACGACGGCCGGTACGGCGATGGAGGCAGATACGGGCATGACGGAGCGACTCCTTGACGAAGGAGGTGTCGGAACAGAATTCCACAGTAGGCTATGCGTATGGAACCTAATTCCGTCAGCGCCAGTGCCAGTGCCAGTGGCCTCTCCGCGCGCATCAGGGCAAAGCTCCCGGAGCTCCGCGAGACCGAGGCCCGGGTGGCGCGGGTCGTGCTCGACCAGGGGGCCGCACTGGTCCGTCTGAGCGTCAGCGACGTGGCCGCCCTGGCCGGCACCGCGCCGTCCACGGTGGTGCGCGCCTGCCAGCGGCTCGGCTTCCGTGGCTTCCAGGAAGTGAAGATCGAGGCGGTCCGGCAGGCCGCGCCGCCGTCCCCGCCACCGCCGGACGACCCGGCCGCACGCGCCCTCGCCGAGACCGTCCAAGCCTCCCGTGACGCGCTGGACGGCGTCGCCGCGACCCTCGACCCCACCGTGCTGTCCGCCGCGGCGGCCGCGTTCCACACGGCGCCACGGGTCGTCGTGGCGGCGGCCGGCCTCTCCACGGCCGTCGCCCTCGACGCCGCCTATCGCCTGCGCGCCCTCGGCTGCTTCGTCGACGCTCCCGCCGACCCGCTCACCGCACAGCTCGCCGCCGCCCAACTCCCTCCGGACGGCGTCTGCCTCGCCATCAGCCACACGGGCGCGACGCGCACCACCGTCGACACCGCCCGCCGCGCCCGCCGGGCCGGGGCCGCCGTCGTGACCGTCACCAGCTACGCCCGCTCACCGCTCAGCGAGACCAGCACCCATGTCCTCGTCGCCGGAGGCCAGGACCTCGTCTTCGGCCTGGAGACCTCCGCCAGCCGCATCGCCCACCTCGCCGCGGTGGACGCCCTGGCCCACACCCTGATGGCCCTGCGCCCCGAAGCGGCCCGGCACCACCTCGACCTCTCCGCCGACATCACGGCCGACCACTCGTACTGAAACCACCGTGTCCCCGGCGCCGCGCCGTACCGCCGGTACGGCGCGGCCGCCGGTCCGCGCGGGTGACCGGTGTCCGGTCCGCTCGGGCCGGATGCGAGGATGTCCGGCATGGACATCCGCCGCAGGAACAACGTGACGCTTACCGGTCCCGCCGACGCGCCGGTGGTGGTGCTGGCACACGGGTTCGGGTGCGACCAGAACCTGTGGCGCCTGATCGTGCCGGCGCTGGCCGAGCGGTACCGGGTGGTGCTCTTCGACTACGTCGGCTCCGGCGGATCGGACCTGTCGGCCTGGAACGAGGAGCGGTACTCCTCGCTCGACGGCTACGCCCAGGACGTGGCCGAGGTGTGCGCGGCGCTGGACCTGGAGCGGGCGGTGTTCGTGGGGCACTCGGTCAGCGCCATGATCGGCGTGCTGGCGGCGAAGGCCGTGCCCGAGCGGATCGGGTCGCTGGTGATGGTGGCGCCCTCCCCGTGCTATATCGACGACGACGGCTACCGAGGCGGTTTCACCGCGGAGGACATCGACGAGCTGCTGGGCTCCCTGGAGGCGAACTACCTGGGCTGGTCGTCCGCCATGGCGCCGGTGATCATGGGCAATCCGGAGCGGCCGGAGCTCGGCGAGGAACTGACCAACAGCTTCTGCGCCACCGACCCCGACATCGCCCGCGTCTTCGCCCGCACCACCTTCCTGTCCGACAGCCGGGACGACCTGAAGGCCGTGACCGTGCCGACCCTGGTGCTGGAGTGCGCCCACGACGCCATCGCTCCCCGCGAGGTCGGCGCCTACGTCCACGCCGCCATCCCGTCCTCCCGCCTCCTCACCCTGGACGCCACGGGGCACTGCCCGCAGCTGAGCGCCCCGGAAGCCACCGCGCGGGCCATCCTCGACTTCCTGGAGAGCCGGTCGTGATGTGCCGCACGGACGGCCTCTTCGAGCCGTCCGGGACGGGTGACGACAGAGCCACGGACGCGGCCTTCACCGCCCTGCTGGAGGACAGCGCCGAAGAGCTCTACGAGTCGGCGCCCTGCGGATACCTGTCCACGTTGATGGACGGCACCATCGCCAAGGTCAACGCCACACTGCTGGGCTGGCTGGGCCTGGAGCGCGAGGCCGTCGTCGGGCGCAAGTACTTCGCCGACCTGCTGACCGTCGGCGGCAAGCTGTACCACGAGACGCACTTCGCGCCCCTGCTGCGGATGCAGGGGGAACTGCGCGGCATCGCGCTGGAGATGAAGACCGCTCACGGCGGCCGGCTGCCGGTGCTGGTCTCGTCCGTGATCAAGCGCGGCGGCGAGGGCGAGCCCCTGCTGATCCGCACCACCGTCTTCGACGCCTCCGACCGGCGCGCCTACGAGGAGGAGCTGCTGCGCCGCCGCCAGGACGCCGAGCGCGCCAGGGTCGAGGCCGAGCGGGCACGCGCGGAGGCGGAGCAGGCCAGGAGACAGGCCGAGACCGACCGGGAACGGCTGGCCGACGCACTCGCCGTCCTCCAGAAGTCCCTCCTGCCTCACACCCTGCCGGTCCTTCCCGGGCTGGAGACGGCCGTCTACTACCACACCGCCTCTCCCGACCAGCTCGGCGGCGACTTCTACGACCTGTTCTCCCTCGACGCGAAACGGTGGGCCTTCTTCCTCGGCGACGTGTGCGGCAAGGGGCCCCAGGCCGCGGCCCTGACCTCGCTCACCCGCTACGCCCTGCGCGCCGCCGCCCATCACGATCCCGAGCCGCAGGCGGTGCTGACCACGCTGAACGCCGTGCTCCACGAGGAGTACACGGCCAGCGGCGACCCCCGGTACTGCACCTGCGTGTTCGGTGTCCTGGAACCCGCCGCCGACGGCGGCATGAGCGTCCGTCTGGGCTCCGGCGGCCACCCCCCGGCGCTCGTCCTGCGGGCCGACGGCCGGACCGAGTTCCTGCCCACACCGGGGGGCATGCTGGTGGGCGCCCTGCCCGCCGTGACCTTCGCGACCGCCACGACCACCCTGGCCCCCGGCGAGACCCTCCTGCTGTACACCGACGGCCTCACCGAGGCCCGCACCGGCCCCACCGGCGAAAACCTGTACGGCGAGGACGCCCTGCTCGCCTTCGCCGCCGACCACGCCCCCGCTCCGCCCCGCACCGTGATCGCCGCGCTGACCGACCTGCTCGAAGGCTTCGGCGACGGCCTCAACGACGACACCGCCCTGCTCGCCCTCGGCATCCCCGCCCAGGCCGGCCCAGACGCCGAATGACCCTCGATGACCCCGCTCCACATCACTCACCACGACACCGGCACCGGACCCACCCTGCACGTGACCGGTGAACTCGACTACGCCGAGGCACCCGTCATGAGGGACCGGATCGACCACCTCGACCTGCGACCGGGCCAGTGCCTGACCCTCGACCTGTCCGGCCTGGAATACTGCGACTCCAGCGGCATCACCGCCCTGCTCGCCGCACGCCAGCGCGCCCTCGCCGCCGACGCCGACATCGTCCTGGCCGCCGTCCCCGCCACCCTCCTGCGCGTCCTCACCCTCGTCGGCCTCGACCAGGTCTTCACCCTCCGCCCCGGCAACGCGCCGTCGCCCGGCGCGGACTGCGGGGTGTAGGCATCCGACGGCGCACCGGTGGCGCGGAAGGCGATGAGGTGCGCGCGCCGGTGCGGCTCCCCGTCGTCATCCGGCGGACGTGGCGCGGGCGCACGCCGCGCGCAGCCGGGGCAGGTCGATGAACTCGGTGTGCGTTCCTTCGCTGGTGCACGCGAACGCCCCCGACACCGAACCGGCGAGCACGCACTCCTCCACGGGGCGCCCCTGGGACAGGGCGTGCAGGAAGGCGCTGACGAAGGCGTCACCGGCACCGTTGCTGTCGATCACCGGGCGCTCCGGGCGCACGGCGGGGAAGTGGCGCGCCTTCGTGTCGCCCCGCTCCATGACGTGGCACCCGGCGGCCCCGTCGGTGGCGACGACGAGCCGGGCCCGGCCCTCGGCCAGGACGGACCGCAGGACGGCGTCGAGCCGGTCGCGGACGGCGGCGGCGCTGAGGAACACGTAGTCGGAGGCGAGGGCGTAGGCGCGGTGGTGCGGGTCGGAGCCGTCCCAGTCGTGCAGGTCCGTGGAGCTGGTGATGCCCAGGCGGTGGATGTCCTCGTACATGTCGCGGGTGACCCCGGTGATGGACAGGTGGACGTGACGGGCCCGCTCCAGATACGGCAGGTAGAAGTCGCGGGGCAGCCGGAGGCCGGCGGGGTGGCGTCCGTCGTAGAAGGAGAAGCGGCGGCCCTGCGGGTCGACGAGGTTGACCCCGCGCGGTGTGCCGTGCGGGGAGACGACGTGGCTGAAGTCGAGGCCGTCGGCGGCGTAGGCGGCGAGGATCTGCCGGCCCTGCGCGTCGTCTCCCAGGAAGTCGATGAACTTCGTCGTCATGCCGAGGGCGCGGCAGCCGCGCGCGACACCGTTGCCCGTGTGGGCGACGTAGTCGCGCACCGCGGGTACGAACACCGAGTCGCCGGGCGGGATGCGCAGTTCGGGCACGCGGACGATGGTGTCCACGCCGGCGCCGCCCGCCACCAGGATGTCGTAGCCGGTCTCTGCCATGTGCGCACTCCTTGTGTCCGCGGCCCGCGCCGAACGCCGTCGTTCTCCCCCAGTGACCGGGACGAAGTGTGCTTGAACGTAGCATCATTGAAAAGCTTGCGTAAGTCCTTGCGCACCCGAATCACCGATATCTCCTGCCGCTTGGTACGTGCTCGCGCCGAGGGTTGACCACCGCGACCGGGCTCGCGTGGTCTCGACCGCAAACACTTGCAGCAAGAATCATCGGTGGCTTCCGGAGATGACGGTCATCCGTCATGAGAGCGGGTGCCCGGCGCCCCGGCCGGCCGCCGCCGCGCCGGGCGACCCCCTTCCCGTCCACCGCCCCCCAGGACCACGGCAGCGGTTCTCCCGTGGAGCGCGAGGCGGGACCCGGCACATCGTTCGGCCGCGGCGTCGCGGCCCCGAGTGAGGAGCCTTCCTTGAGCCTCCCCGCGCGCTCGCCCAGCGCACCCCGGCACAGACACGTGGTTCCCGCCCTGATCGCCGCCCTCCCGGCGACCCTCCTGCGCGGCCCGCTGCCCGCCCCGGCGCGGGCCGCCGGCACGAACACCGCCACCGTCTACTACTCCGCGGCCGGCACCCACTGGCCCGCGTACAAGCTGCGCTGGGTCCCCTCCGGCGGCTGCTGGACGACCGTGCCCGGCGCGGACGTGCGGCCCGTATCTGAAGTAGGCACGCAGGAGGCGCGGGGCGGGCCGCGCGCCGCCCGGCACCCCCGGGCCGGGGGAGCGGCCGCCGGTCACGGCAGGTTCAGGCGCCCAGCTTGGCGACGGCGTCCCGCAACGACGCCGCGATCCGTGTCAGCTCCTCGGGGGAGGGCGACGGCGTACCCAGCCGGTCCACGAGATCCCCCCGGGACAGGATGACGGCGGCTCCCCGGCAGCGGTCGCTGTCGAGGGCGGCCCGTTCGACCACCTGCGCCCTGCCTTCCAGCAGGACCAGGGCGGTGTCGTCCTGCGGCGCGTCCAGAAGCTCCCCGACCAGAGCCTCGTCGATCATCATGTGTCCCTTCCCCGGGAGGTGCCCGGCCCGCGGCCCGGCCCGGAGCCGGGCCGCGGGCCGCCTGTCAGCCGTCCTTCCCCATGGCCTTGCGCACCGCGTCCTTCGTGCGGTCCATCAGGGCGGCGACCGGTCCGAGCGCGACGTTCGCCGCTCCCGACTCCGCACCGGGGTGCGGGCGGGTGGGGGCGAGGGCCTCGGCCGCCTTGACGGCCTTGGCCATGGAGGCCAGGTTGGTGACGTCGGTACTGCGGCGGATGTGGGTGAACTCGTACCGTTCCTCCGCCCGGGCATGTTCCTGGACGTCCTTGCGCAGCTCCAGCAGCCGCGGCAGGAAGGCCGGGTCCTCCGTATCGAGGTCCTCCAGCGCCGCGAGGGTCTCCTTGGCCGCCCGTTCCTCGGCGAGCCGGTCCTCGACGACCTGTTCCCCGCCCGGGAAACCGCGGCGGGCGAAGGGGTGGACTACTTCCTCCTCGGCGGTCTCGTGGACGGCCAGCAGCCGCACGAGACGGCGGAACGCCTCGCGGCGCTCGTCGCCGGTGGTGGCCTCGACCAGATCGAAGAGGTTGCGGATGTCGCCGTGCTGGCGCATCAGCAGCGACACCACGTCGCTGTCCTCGGCATGGTCGTCCCCGGCCTGCGGGGTGTGGAGGTCGGACATCTCGGCTCCCCCTACTTCTCGCGCATGGCGGGGTCGGGGTGCTCGCCCTCGGACTGCACGCGGTACTCGCGGCCGAACATCGCGTTGTGCTCGGCCATGACCCGCTCGCTCGGAGGCTGCTCGCCGCCGTGGATCCGCTCCTGCATCCGCTCGAACCGCTCGTGCGCCTCCCGCACATACCCGGCACCGAGCGTGGTCAGGTCCATCTGCGTGTCCAGCAGCTCGCGCAGATACTGCTTGTTCGGCTCGAAGGTGAGCACGTTGGGCAGCTCCGGCGCCAGCACCGACGCGGGGTCCCGGCCGTCGTGGCGGCGCATCAGGTCGCAGGCGGCGTGCAGGTGTTCCAGCTCCATGTTCAGGTGCAGCTCCCAGATGGCCTTGACCTTCGGGTCGCTCTCCTGCTCCATGAACGAGTGGTACAGGTAGCACTCGTTGTACTCGTGGTTGACGAGCTGCTCCCACCATGTCTCGCCCGGGTCGACCAGCGACTCGTAGTGCGTGACGTGCTCCTCCTCGATGAGCCCGATCTCCTGGTACAGCTGGCGGGCGATCGGCTCCATGTAGGTGGGGCCGGTGTTCATGTAGAAGTTCATGGTCTGCTGCTCCGCCGACATGATGGTCAGCGCGTGCAGCTTGGACAGCGGGTTCGTGGCGTCCTTGTCGTAGGGGTCGCGGACGTTGTCGACCGGGTCGCGGTGGTGGAACTTGGTGGGCCGGCCCGGCATCACCTCGGTCAGGCCGTCGACGATCGCCTCCGCCTTGCGGTGCTCGATCATCTCGTACAGGTTGGCGTACCGGTACAGGTGGTCGAAGTCCTCCAGGACGCCGAACTGGTACGCCTGCTTCAGGTACGGGTCGGGCTCCATCCGGGCCACCCACGCCGTCAGGTCCACCGCGACCTGCTCGTAGGCGATCGTCGTCTCCAGCACCGACGACACCCCGGGAAGCAGCCAGTTCACCGCCTTCTGCTGCTGCGCCTCGATATAGCGGACACGTGCGAGCTGCCGCTTCACCTCCGGGTCCACCGTGTGGCGTGCCAGGTGATGGCTGAACAGGATCGCCTCGACCTCGATGCCGTTCATCGTGATGACCCGGCAGCGGGTGTACGGGTCGCAGTGGTCCGGGTCGATCGGTTCCACATTCAGCTCGCGCCAGCTGCGCAGCTGGCGGTCCAGCGGGATGCCCCGCTGCTCCAGGGGGTTGAACGTCACAGAACACTCCTCGTCGAAGGCCGGGCGGGCGAGGTACCCCCGTAGCCGTACTGGCTGTCCGCATCCCAGGGCACCATGGTCATGTTTCAGCCATCTCGTGCCTCCCGCCACGGCACACGCCCGGATGGCTGGAGGAGTACCTGGTCCGGGCACCTGAACGGACCGATCGGCCGCGTCCATGTGGGTGCCGAGGGGCGGTGCGCCCGTTCCCGGCCACCCGGCCCGGACGGCCGTGCGGCACATGGTCCGCCGGAGCGGGGCGCGGGGCCGCCTGCGGCCGCTCGCCGGTGCGTCCCGGGGGAGGGACGGGACGCGGACCGTTCCGCGCGTCCGCCGCGGGCCTCACCGCCGGGGCCGCCGCCGTTTCGGCGCGACGGCCGCGCGTGCCCGTCCGCCGGGGCCGCCGCCGGCCGCGGCCCGCCCGGCACCGGAGCGGAGCCAGGCGGCGATCCACGCCGCCTGCATCGCGGCGTCGAGGAGGTAGGTCGGCCGGATACGCCCTTTGGGCACGTAGACCAGGTCGACGGCCAGCAGGGTCAGGGCGCTGCCCAGGCCGATACGGCGGGCCTGGGCAGCGCCCCGCGGGTCGGCAGCCGCCGCGAGCTGGGCGGCACCGGCGGACAGCAGCAGTCCGCCGGTGGTCTTCTGTAGCCACACATCGGTCTTCGGCCCGAAGACCCACTCGAAACTGCGCAGATGCAGCAGCGGCCACAACCCGCCCGCCGCGTTGAACGCGCCGTGCGCGACGGCGACCGCGGCCGTGTCCGCCGGCTCTCGCACACCGGTCCTTCCCACCGGGACCTCCCTTCACCGGGCCGGCCGGGTACCCCTGGCCGGGTGTCCTCACGCCGGGCCGAGTGCCACCGTGGTGGTGACCCGGGTGAGGGCGGGCTTCCTCGGCACCGAACCGAACCCGAAGCGCACGGGAGGATCGACGGGCGCGGCCCCGCCGAGGTCCGTGCCCTCCCAGGTTGCCGAGACCGCGCGGATCGGCCACAGGCCCCGGGCGCCGTACCACTCGCGGCGGCCCCCACCGGCGCTGCCGCGGGTGCGTACACCGGGCAGCAGCAGGCGGGCGGGCAGGTCCGTCAGCGCGCTCCACGCCGGGCGGCGGGCGAGCGCGCCGGGAACGGCGCACAGCAGCAGCCCCGGCAGTCGCCGGCGGCCGGTGGTGAAGCGCAGGCCGAGTGGTCCCGCGGTGACCGTCCAGGTGCGGCCGGTGACGTCCACGCCGACCGGCACGAGGCGTACGGTGTCGAAGGTGTAGGTGCCGCGGACGAAGTCCGCCGCCTCCCGCGTGGGGGCCAGCAGCAGCCGTCGGCCGTCGGGCCGTTCGAGCATCACATCGCTGAACGGCCCGAACGGCGACCGTGGCCAGTGCCCGAGCACGATGCGCGTTCCGGAGGAGGTGCCCATGCCCGCGATCCAGCCGTCGAACCGGAGCCGCGGGCGCCGCCCGGCCCGACCGGGCATCCCGCTCACCGGCTCGTCCCCGGCCGAGGGGCCCGGCAAGGCCCCGGCAGGGCGAAGGCCCGCCCCGCCGGCCCGGGGTCAGGAGACGCCCGGCCCCCGGACAAGGGGCCGGGAGGGTCCCAGCCGTACATGCCTGACTCCTTCGGAGAAGTGCACCACGGGCCCGCCGGGAGGCGCGGGGAGGCCCGCCGCGGTGGTCAGCGTCTGCTCCAGGACGTCGGCGGAGGCGTCGGCCAGCGGCCAGGGCGCGTGCTCGACGGGCGTCTCCCAGAGCACGCCGAGGCGGCGTGTGTACGCCCGCCAGCGCGAGGTCAGCCACACGTCCCGCTCCGTCGGCTCGATCGGGTCGCCGGGGCGGACGACCAGACGGTAGGAGGCCCCGCCCGTCCATCGCGAACCGGTGTACGAGACGCTGTCGCCGGCCGTGGAGACCCTCAGGCTGCCCGCGTTGTACGGGACGCCGACGGCGCGCGCGGCCAGCATCAGCGGACAGGCGACCTCGATGGACAGGAACCACAGCCCGTCCCGTCCGTCCGGCCGCCGGACGTAGGTGCGCAGGTTGGTCTCCGCGAACGCCGGGAGACCGGGCGTCGCGGAGAGTACGCCGGGAAGACGCACGTCGGCCATGACGAAGGGCGTGAACCCCACCCAGGCGGCGCCCTCGTACTCGTCCACGAGCAGTGCCCCGGGGAGCAGCGCCTGCACGGCCTGGGGCGGGAAGGGCCAGTGGACGAAGGTCTGCGTCAGCCAGCTCGCCCGCAGCGCGGGCAGCCGGACCCGCTCCTCGGCTCCATAGGCCACCACGGGCCCCGGGTCCCCCGGCACGCTCGCCGGAAACGCGCCGGGCACGGCCGCCGCGCCGTTCCGGCCGGGGGCCCCGCCTCGGCGCGTGCCGACGGCCGGCCGGGCGTGCGGCTTACCGGGCGGGCGCCGGCGTCAGACCGCGGACCAGCCGTCGTCCACGGGCAGGATCGCGCCGTTGATGTTGCTCGCGGCCTGTGAGGCGAGGAAGACGATCGCCGCCGCCTGCTCCTCCGGCCGCGCGACCCGTCCGAGGTTGGCGAAGTGCGGCGCGAGCGCGGCCGGTCCGTGGGCGCCCTGTTCGGCCTCCACGGCGATGGCGGTCCGCGTGCCGCCCGGGCAGATCGCGTTGGCCCGGATGCCCTGCTTCCGGTACATCACCGCCAGCGACTTCGTCAGCCCCACCACGCCGTGCTTGGAGGCGGTGTAGGCGGCGCCCGCCGCGCTGCCGCGCAGGCCGGCCTCGGAGGCGGTGTTCACGATGGCGCCCCGGCCCGCCGCCAGCATGTGCGGCAGCACGGCGCGGGTGAGGAGGAAGGGCGCGGTGAGGTTGACCCGGATGACCCGCTCCCACTCCGCGTCGCTCACATCCGCCAGCGCCGACATGCGGTCCATGATCCCGGCGTTGTTCACCAGGACGTCCACCCCGCCGAACCGCTCCACCGCGGTCGCCGCCACCCGGTCCACGACCGCCTGCTCGCTCAGGTCGCCGGTGACGGCCACGGCGGTGCCGCCCGCCCGCTCGATCTCCTTGACGGCCGCTGCCGCGCCCTCCGCGTCGAGATCGGCCACCACCACGCGGTCACCCTGCGCGGCGAAGGCGAGCGCGGTGGCGCGTCCTATCCCCGATCCCGCTCCGGTGACGATCACGCTGCGCCCGTCCAGGCCGGTCATGAGGTGCTCCCTCCATCTGGTGCCGAGGCGGTGACCCGGGTCACCGCCTCAGCACCCTACGACTTTATGTCTCTGAGCGACATAAAGTCGGGGAGGGGACGCCGGTGACATCGGATCACCGCCGCCGGATCCTCCGTTCCCGCCCCGCCGCCGACGGGTGCTCATCGGCCGACACGCGCCTTGACCGCGCGCGTGGAGCGGTGAACGGTCGTGTGCGGCGGCCGGAGGAAGCGGTCTGCCCGTCGCGGCGCGCACAGGGCGTCGCGGCCGGTCGAGCTGTCAGGAGGAGACCTTCGTGAGACCGCTGACGATCCTCTTCGCGCCGGAGAGCGCGTACGGTCCGACGAACAACTGCATCGGGTTGGGTGACGTGCTGCGCCGCCGGGGGCACCGGGTCGTGTTCGCCGCGGAGGCGTCCTGGAAGGGCAGGCTCACCGCGTTCGGCTTCGAGGAGGAGCTGATCGATCTGGCGCCGCCGCCGGACCGGCCGCAGGAGGCGGGACAGTTCTGGAAGGACTTCATACGCGACACCGCCCCGGAGTTCAGGAAGCCGACGATCGAGCAGCTGGGGACATGGGTGAGGCCGGTCTGGGAGGAACTGGTCTCCGGCGCCCGGTACTGCGAGCCGCAGCTCAGGGCGATCATCGAGCGGGTGCGGCCGGATGTGATCGTCGAGGACAACGTCGTCTGTTTCCCCGCCCTGACCACGGCGGGCGTGCCGTTCGTGCGGATCGTGTCGTGCAACCCGCTGGAACTGAAGGGCGACGGCGTCCCTCCGCCCTTCTCCGGCTACCCGGCCGCCGACCCCACCGGCTGGGCGGAGTTCCGGTCCGAGTACGACCGCACCCATCGGGAGCTGTGGACCGACTTCGACGCCTGGGTCGTCGAACAGGGCGCGCGGCCGCTGCCCGACCTGGAGTTCATCCACGAAGGCGACCTGAACCTCTACGTCTACCCGGAGATCGCCGACTACACCGGCGCACGGCCGCTGGGCCCCGCCTGGCACCGGCTGGACTCCTCGGTCCGGGAGACCGACGAGGAGTTCACGCTGCCGGCGCCGCTGGCCGGGCGCGCCGCCGGCGCGGAGGGGAGCGCGCTGATCTATTTCAGCCTCGGCTCGCTCGGCTCCGCCGACGTGGATCTCATGCGCCGGATCATCGCCTCGCTGGCCCGTACCCCGCACCGCTACATCGTCTCCAAGGGGCCGCTGCACGAGGAGATCGCGTTGCCGCCGAACATGTGGGGAGCCGAGTTCGTCCCGCAGACCCGGGTCCTGCCACTGGTCGACCTCGTCATCACCCATGGCGGCAACAACACCGTCACCGAGTGCTTCCACTTCGGCAAGCCGATGGTGCTCCTCCCGCTGTTCTGGGACCAGCACGACAACGCCCAGCGGGCCGCCGAGCTGGGTTTCGGCGTCCGCCTCGACCCCTACCGCTGCACCGACGCCCAGCTGCACGGCGCCGTGTCGGACCTGCTCGGCGACACCCGGACACGGGGCGCCCTCGCCGAAGCCGCACGGACCGTCCGGGCGCGCGACGGGCTGCGCACCGCCGCCGGACTGATCGAGCGGGCGGCGCGCTGACCTGCCACGGCACGGTCCGCGGCGGCCCTCGCCGGTCCCGGGCCCCGCGGGCCTTCCCTTGCCTGTCCGAGCACCCGGGAGCACCCGGGAGCACCCGGGAGCGCCCGGGAGGAGCCGGGGCCCGGCGCCGCCCAGGTGAGACATGTGATCCACAAGATGGTGGTGAGGAGGCTTTCCGGCGGTGAGTCGGGGCACTCGATCCCCGCACGGATCGGTGTCCGTCACCGCCCCTGAGGTGCGGAGAGCGGCAGCCGACCGGAGGACTCGGCAAGGGGAGACGCGTGATGGTGCGCATCGGGGCAGAGGAAGAGTTCCACGTGGTGGACGTGGAGAGCGGGCGGCTGGTGCCGCGTGCCCGGGCGGTGCTCGACCGGGTGCACAGACCCGGTTTCACGACCGAACTCCAGCAGTCGGTCGTCGAGAGCAACAGCGGTGTCCACGACACCCTCGACGGCCTCTACACGGACCTGTCCGGTGCCCGCCGCCGACTGGACGCGGCGGCCTCCTCGCTCGGTCTGGCCGTGGTGGCGGCCGGCACGGTACCGCTGGCCCGGATCAGCCCGCGCGAGGTGACCGCCGATCCCCGCTACCGGCACATGGCCGACGAGTACCGCAAGGTCGCCGACGAGCAGCTCATCTGCAGCGCCCAGGTGCACGTCGACGTGCCGGACCGGGACACCGCCGTCCGCGCCATGTGCCTGGTCTCCCCGTGGCTGCCGCCCCTGCTGGCGCTGTCCGCCAGCTCGCCGTTCTGGCTGGGGGCGGACACCGGGTACGCCAGCTGGCGCACCATGCTGTGGCAGCGCTGGCCCACCGCCGGACCGGCGGGCTGCCATGCCGACGCGCGGAAGTACGACGCCGCCATCGACGAACTGATCGCCTCCGGCGTCATCAGCGACGCCGGGATGGTCTACCACGACGTACGGCCGTCGGCGCACCAGCGCACCCTTGAGCTGCGCGTCTGCGACGCCTGCCCGCGGGTGGAGACGGTCGTGCTGGTCGCCGGCCTGTTCCGGGCACTGGTACGCGACGCCTGCGAGCGGCTGGCGGACCACGACGGCCCGCTGTGCGACGGCCCCCACGACTGGCTCCGCGCCGCCACCTGGCGCGCCGCCCGCTCCGGCCTGGAGGGCACGCTGGTGGATCCGCACACCCGGCGGGCCGCACCGGCCGCCGACGTACTGCGCCGCATGCGGGACCGGCTGCGTCCCGCGCTGGAGGCGTCCGGCGACTGGGAGACGGTGCACACCCTCCTGGAGCAGGCCCTGGCCTCCGGAAGCGCCGCGCATCGGCTGCGGCGCGCGGCGGCGGAGGACGATCTGCTCGCCAGTGTCGATCTGATGGTGGACGAGACCCGCGGCGGGCGTACCGTGCGCCGCCCCGCCGCCGTCCGGCGGCCGGCCGCCCCGGCGGGGGCTTCCCGTGCCCTCTCGCCCCTGCACAGCACGGCGGCCGGGGACACGGTCGGCTGACTCCCATGCCGGCCGCCGCCCTCACCTCCCGTACGTCTCGTCCCGCGGCGGCCGGGCCGCCACCGGCCCGGGTGAGCGGCCCCGCAGGGCCGCCCGGGCCGCCGCGACGCCGGCCGGAGGCGCCGGTACGCAGTCTTGTGATCAAGGAGAGCTACGTCTTCATGTCCAGTACGCCCTTGTTGTCCCTGTCTCCCGTCGTCCCCCGGGCGGTGACCACCGCCCGGCCGCCGGCGGCCGGGCGCCTCACCGAAAGGGGGTCCGCCTGATGTGTGGCCTCAGCGGTGAGATCCGCTTCGACGACGGCCGGCCGGACATCGCGGCGGTCGAGCGGATGACCGACCGGCTCGCGCCCCGGGGCCCCGACGGCCGCGGGCTGTGGTCCCAGGGGCCGGTCGCCCTCGGCCATCGCCGACTGAAGATCATCGGCCTGTCCGAGAGCGGCGCCCAGCCCATGGCCGACCCCCACGGGCGGGTGGTCGGGGTCTTCAACGGCTGCATCTACAACTACCGGGAGCTGCGGGAGGAACTGCGCGCGCTCGGCCACCACTTCCTGTCGGACTCCGACACCGAGGTCGTCCTCAAGGGGTACCAGGAGTGGGGCACCGCGTGTGTGGACCGCTTCTACGGCATGTTCGCCTTCGCCATCGTCGAGCAGGACAGCGGGCGGGTGATCCTCGCCCGGGACCGGCTCGGCATCAAACCGCTCTACCTGGCGCAGACGCCGGAACGGCTCCGGTTCGCCTCCTCCCTGCCGGCGCTCCTGGCCGGCGGCGGCGTGGACACCTCCCTGGACCCGGTCGCCCTGCACCAGTACTTCAGCTGGCACGCGACCGTGCCCGCGCCCCGTACCGTGCTGAACGGGGTGCGCAAACTCCCGCCGGCCACGGTCCGCGTGATCGAGCCGGACGGCACCCACCGCGACCACTGCTACTGGCAGCCCGCGTACACCCGGCGTCCCGAGCACGCCGGGATGAGCGCCGAGGACTGGACGGACGCGGTCCTGGAGGCGCTGCGCACCGCCGTCCGCCGTCGCATGGTCGCCGACGTGCCGGTCGGCGTGCTGCTGTCGGGCGGCCTGGACTCCAGCCTCATCGTCGCCCTGCTCGCCGAGGAGGGACAGCGCGACCTGGCCACCTTCAGCGTCGGATTCGACGCGGAGGGCGACGAGGAGGGGGACGAGTTCCGCTACTCCGACCTCGTGGCGCGGCACTTCGACACCGTCCACCACCAGCTGATGGTCCCGTCCGACCGGGTCTCCCGGGCCCTGGACGGCGCGGTCGAGGCCATGAGCGAGCCCATGATGAGCCACGACGTCGTCGCCTTCCACCTGCTGTCCGAACAGGTCGCCAAGGAGGTCAAGGTCGTCCAGAGCGGCCAGGGCGCCGACGAGGTCTTCGCGGGCTACGACTGGTACCCGGCCATGGCGGGCGTGCCCCGCCCGCGCGCCGCGCAGGCGTACATCGACGCCTACTTCGACCGGCCGCACGCCGGCCTCGCCCGCATCCTGGAACCCGGCCTGCTCCCCGACCACGACGCCTCCGGCGAGTTCGTCCGCGCGCACATGGCGGCTCCGGGCGCCGAGACGGCGCTCGACGCGGACCTGAGGCTGGACACGCACGTGCTGATGCCCGACGACCCGGTCAAGCGGGTGGACAACATGACCATGGACTGGGGGCTTGAGGCCCGCGTGCCGTTCCTCGACCACGAACTGGTCGAGCTGGCCGCCGCCTGCCCGCCCGAGCTGAAGCTGGCGGACGGCGGAAAGGGCGTGCTGAAGGCCGCCGGGCGCAAGGTGCTGCCGCGGCAGGTCGTCGACCGGCCCAAGGGCTATTTCCCGGTGCCGGCGATCAAGCACATGGCCGGCCCGGTGCTGGAGCGGGTCCGCGACGCCCTCACCGCCCCCGAGGCCAGGTCGCGCGGAGTCCTGCGGCAGGAGTACGTCGCCGAGTTGCTCGCCGAGCCCAACGCGCATCGCACCCACCGGGGAGCCAACACGCTGTGGCAGGTGGCATTGCTGGAGATATGGCTGCAGACGCACGGAATCCGCTGACCGGCGGGCGCGCCCCGCTGCCCTCCACGACCTCGGGGACGGGGCCGGGGCACCCGGCCCCGTCCCCGGCCGGGGACACGGCGCGGCCGGCCCCGGACGCCCCTCGGCCGCCTGTCCCGGCAGGCCCGCCGTCCCCGACCCCGGACGGCTCCGGGGAGCGGGCCCCGGACAGCCCGCCCTCGCAGGCCCTGACCGGTCCGGCATCCCCGATCCCGGGCGGTCCGCGGCCCCGCGTCGAGGACGGTCCGCCGCACCAGGCGCCGGCCGACCCGCCGTCCCGGTCACCGCTGGCCGCCCCCGAACCCGTGCCGCTGCCGGACGCCGCCGCGGCCCACGACATCCCCCATCCGCTCACGGCCCACGGCTGCTGGTATCCCTCCGCCGACCCCAGCGGCCGGCACGTCGCCTTCATCTGCGACCGGGCCGGCGTACCGCAGCTGTGGACGGGACCGGTCGACGGCCCCGAGGCGCAGTTGCTGGACACCGACCCGGACCCGGTCATCGAGGTGTCCTGGTCCCCGGACGGCAGGTGGATCGCGTACACCACCGCGCCGGAGGGCGGGGAGCTCACCCGCGTGCTCTGCGTGCGCCCCGACGGCAGCGGGCGCCGCGTACTGGCCGGCGCCGAGCCGGGCAGCTCCGCCCACCTGGGCTGCTGGCGGCACGACGGTTCGGCGCTCGCGGTGACCGTCGCGGAGCCGTCCCCCACCGGTACCGAGGAGAGCGAGGCGGACACCGCGCTCCTGCGGGCCGGGGCCGGTACGGCCCTCTCCTCCCACCCGCCCGGCTGGGCCGCGCGGGACGGCCGGGCCCTGCTCCTGGGCGGACCGCCGCCCGGGACGGCCGCGCGCTCCTACGCCATCCGGCCCAGCGGCCCGGCAGCCGCCGACGACCGGACGGCCCCCGACCAGCCACCGCCCCTGACCCTGTCCACGTACCTCGTCGACCCGGAAAGCGTGTCCGCGCCCGTGTTCCTCTCCAGCGAGCGCGGCGCGGCCACCCTGCGCGTGTGCGACGTCAGCCGCGACGGCCGGCTGGCACTGCTGCGCCGGGGACCCCGGGGACGCCGGGAAGCCCTCGTCGTACGCACCGACGACCTGCGGACCACCTGTGCGGTGCCGGTCGCCGACGGGGACCCCTGGATCGGCGGATTCAGCCCGGACGGCCGCACGCTCTGGCTGCGCAGCGACCACGCCCGGGAGTTCGCCGCCCTGTACGCCGTCCGGCTCGACCCGCGCGGCGTGCGACAGGGCCTCACGGTCGCCGCGGAACGCGCGGACTGCGGCCTGGAACTGCTGGCCCTGGACCACGACGGACGCGGCGCCGCCCTCTCCTGGAACGCGCGAGGCGTCAGCGAGCTGGAGATCCTCGCCCTGGAGGCCGTCGGCTCCTCCGCCCCCTCCGCCACCGGCGGGCAGGGATCCGCACTGGGGGCGCGAGAGGCGCCCCTTCCGGCCGGGCCCGGTCCCTCCCGTGCCGTACCGCTTCCCCACGAGGTGGTCACGCGCGTCGCGCCCACCCGCGACCCGGACAGCCCGATCGTGGCCCTGTCCGGGTCGCAGCGCCGCCCCGGCGTGTGGTGGCTGCCGCAGGGAACGCCCCTGCGCACCCCCTGGTCCTCACGCGACGAGGACGTGGCCCCGGGCAGCCGGACGCCCGTCCGGCCGGTGGCGATGCGCCCCGTCGCCCGGGACGGCCTCACCCTCGGCGGCTGGTACTACCGCGCGCCGGGCCGCTCTCCCGGCGACCCCGCGCCCTGCGTCATCCACCTGCACGGCGGTCCGGAGGAACAGGAGCGCCCCGAGTTCAACCCCGTGTACCACGAACTGCTGGGCCGGGGACTGGACGTCTTCGCGCCCGACGTGCGCGGCTCGTCCGGCTACGGGCGCTCCTACGTCGACGCCGACCTCGGCAAGGGCCGGTTCGCCGCCCTCGACGACGTCGCCGACTGCGCGGCCCACGTCGTCCTGGCCGGGCTGGCCGACCCGCGGCGGCTGGCCGTGATGGGCCGCTCCTACGGCGGTTATCTGACGATGGCCTCCCTGGTGTGGCATCCGGACCTGTTCCGCACCGGCGTGGCGGTCTGCGGGATGTCGGACTTCGCGACCTTCTTCGCGGGCACCGAGCCGTGGATCGCCCAGTCCGCGGCCCACAAGTACGGCCACCCGGAACGCGACCGCGACCTGCTGCGCGCCCTGTCGCCGATGAGCCGGGTCGACGAGCTGCGCGCCCCCGTGCTGGCCGTCCACGGCGAGCACGACACCAATGTGCCGCCGGGCGAGTCGGAGCAGTTCGTCCGCGCGGCCCGGGAGCGCGGGGTGGAGGCGGAGCTCCTCGTCCTGCACCACGAGGGCCACGACTTCCGGCGAGCCGACAACCGCCGTCTCTTCCGTCGCGCGGCGGCGGACTGGATCGAACGCCACCTGGCGGTCTGAGAACGCGTGGCGGCCCGGCCGACGCGGGCGGGAACGGACGGACTCCCGCGGTCCGCCCCCTCCGCGTGACCGCGCCCGGGCCGGGTACTCCCTCGGCATGGCCTGTCCCTCCGCCCGGCGCCGCCGCCGCACCGGCGGCGGCCCCGCGCGGGACCGGGCCGTCGACAGGCGCGCCCGCGCCCGAACCGTGGAGGACGGGATGACACCCGATGTGACGAAGGCGGCGCGGATGGTCGCGGAGGCCGCGGCGGACGTACCCGTCGAAGAGGTCCCCCGGCGGGTGTGCGCGGCGGTGTGCGAGGGGCTCGGGATGGACGGCACCACCCTGTCGCTGCTCACCGACACCCCGTCCCGCCAGCTGCTCGCCGCCTCGGACGACGCCGCGCTGCTGCTGGAGGAGATCCAGTTCACGGTGCTGGAGGGGCCCTGCATCGCCGCCGCTCACCAGGGCGAGCCCGTGGCGGTGGACGACCTGCGGGCGGGAGTGTCGCCCTGGCCCCTGTTCGGGGCGAGCATGCGGGAGAAACTGCCCCAGGTCGAGTCGGTCTACGCGCTGCCCGTCTTCTTCGGCGACTACGTCCTCGGCTCCGTCGACCTGCTCGCCCTGCGCACCCACGCCCTCGACGAGGAGGCGCTGGAACAGGCCTCGCTCGTCGCCGACGCGGTGGCGGCGGCGCTCCTGTCCACCCGCGACATGATCATCACCGGGGCCCGGGCCCCGGCCTGGGAGCCGGACGAGACGGTCCGCGCCCACTGGTTCGACACCGCCCGTGCCGTCGGGGCCCTCGCGGCGGCGCGGAGGCTGACCCCCGAGAACGCGCTCGCCCTCATGCGCGCCGAGGCCTTCCGCACCGGCAGGTCGCTCGCCGACATCACCCGGGACGTCCTGCGCCGGCCGCCCGGCACGCCGTGATCCGCGGCCGGGCGGACCGCCCCCGTACGGCGGGCGCGCGGGCCCCGGCGCCGCCACACGCCGACGGCCACGCGACGAGAGCGGCGCGGCCACGCCACGAGCGCGAGGCGGTGCCATGACGTATCCCCCGGAGCCGTGGTACCTCGAGGGACGGCTGTACCTGTCCGTGTGGCTGATGCCCCGGCGCGGTCTCGCCGCCGCGTTGCCGCCGGAGGTCCGGCCGGTCAGCCTGGCGGGCCGCGCCCTCCTGGGCACCGCCTGGGCCGTGTACGAGGGTGACGGTGTCCTGCGCTACCGGGAGGTACTGCGGGCGGTCCTCGTCCGGCGGCGCTGCCGTCCGCTGGTGACGATCACCGGCATCTGGGTGGACAGCGAGGTCTCGCGGGCCGGGGGCCGCGCGCTGTGGGGCGTGCCGAAGGAGTCCGCGGCCTTCACGGTGAGAGGCCGGGACAGGTTCTCGGCACGCGCCGGGCGGGGACAGGTCTGCGCGGCTCGGTTCCGCGCTCTCACCCGGGCCTCCCCACGCGTCCCCGTGGCGTTCCGTGTGGCGCAGATTCGTGCGGGCCGGCTCCACATCAGCCCCGTAAGGGGCCGGGGCCGGATCCGCCTGGCTCACGCCTCCTGGGAGCTCGGGGCACTCGGCCCCGGCGGAGGAACGGGGCGGCACCGCCCGCTGCTGAGCCTCGTCTGCGAGGACGCCCGCCTGCTGTTCGGCGAGGGCCCGCGTCACCCGGAGCCCGGCGGACGGCCCTGTGCGGAGCCGTGATCCCCCCTTGGCCTGAACGACTCTGCCGACCGCGCCGGCCCCGGATTAGGATTCCGCACGAATGATCACGGGGGAGGGCTGCCGCCATGTATCGCGCTGGTCACCATGGCTCGTGCCGACCGGAACCGTCCCTCATTCGCCCTGGGGCAGTGGTCGGCTTTCCCCCGCCGCCGAGCCGATGAGCCCCGGGACGGACGACCCGCCCCTGCGCGCGCGTTCGCTCTGGTCCAACCGGGACTTCTCCGTCTTCTGGGCGGTACAGGCGCTGTCCGAGGCCGGCAACGCCTTCTCGCTGGTGGCCGTTCCGCTGCTGGTGCTGCACACCACCGGCTCGGCGGCCCAGATGGGGCTGCTCACCGCCGTCGCCGGCGCGGCGTCGCTGCTCACCGGACTGGTGGGCGGCGCCTGGGCCGACCGCTACGACCGGCGGCGACTGCTGATGCTGTGCGACGCCGCCCGCCTGGTGCTGTACGGGGCGATCCCGGTCTGCTGGGCGCTGAACCCGCGGATCTGGCTGCTGTACGTGGTGATGGGCCTGGCCTCGGTCTTCGAGACGCTGTTCAGGATCACCTACGTCACGGCCGTGCCCAACCTCGTCGACAAGGACCAGATCGTCGCGGCCAACGGCCGCCTGGAGGCGACCAACGCGCTCGCCTACATCGCCGGTCCCGCCCTGGCGGGCGTGGTGTCCGGTTTCTTCGGGCCCACGGCCGCGGTGGCGATCAACGCGGGCAGCTTCGGGATCTCCCTCCTCGGCCTGGCCCTCATCAGGCTCAGACCCACCGAGCGGCCGCCGGGCGACGACCCGTACAGCACCGCCACGCGCGCGCGGGATCCACGCTCCGGCTTCCGCACCGGCGCCGCCTTCCTGTGGCGTACGCCGGTGCTGCGGGCGCTGACGGCCCTGCTGACGATCACCACCTTCCTCAGCCTGGGCATGACCGACGTGTTCATCTACCACCTGCGGCACGGCCTGGGACAGGACGAACACACCGTCGGCTACGTCCTCGCCCTGGCCGGCGTGGGCACCTGCGTGGCCGCCGCCGCGGCCGCCGGGCTGCGCCGCTCGTGGGGATTCGGCCGCTGCTGGATCGGCTCGATGACCCTGTGCGCGGCGGCGACGCTGGGCCTCGGCACCTCCGGGCAGGTGCCCGTGGCCGCCGCGACGGTCTTCCTGTACTCCTTCGGCATGGCGCTGGCGGGCATCTGCTCGATGTCCCTGCGGCAGGAGGTCACCCCGGACCACCTGCTCGGGCGCGTCACCTCCGCGTTCTGGACGATCCACAGCAGCCTGGCGCCCCTCGGCGCGGCCCTGCTGACCGCCCTGGCCGGCCGGCTGGGCACGCGCGGTCCGCTCACCGGTGTGGCCCTGGTCTTCCTGGCCGTGGCCGTCGCGGCCGCCTTCACCCCCATCCGGCGGCGCCACCCGGAACGCACCGCCGTACCGTCCGCGCACCCGCCACCGCGGCGGCCGGCCCGCCGCGCGGACCGAAGGCGCCGGTCAGCGCGGCGGGCAGGGCCGCGATGAGCTCCGGACCCCGTGTACGGGGGCCGGGGGAGGGGGGCCAGGCCGGGCGAATCCCCGCCGGATCCTGTCCGGACACACCGAGGGTCGTGCGGCGATGAGCATCGGCCCGGCCGCCGCGGGCGGTGGCCGGCCGGATCCGACGGGAGGGGGCACCGCGGGCGTGCGATCCGGCCGGACCGGGGCCGCCCGGCGTCCGCCGCGGCGGACGCGTGACCTACTTGTGGCCGCCACGTGACTTGCTCCCCGCCGACGAGGGCCACAGCATGGAACCGACTCCGGCGGAAAGCGGTGGCTGAGCTCCTTGCGGCCCTCGACGATGGAGGACCCGAATGGCCTCGTACTTCGAGAACGGCAGCGATGCCCTGGTGCCCGACGCCCTGAAGGGCTTCGCCCTGGCCCATGCCGACCTGGTCACCCTCGACCCCGGGCACGGCTTTCTCCTCGCGCGCGACACCGCCGCCGCCCGGCGGGTCGCCCTCGTCTCCGGCGGTGGAGCCGGGCACGAGCCGATGCACGCCGGTTACGTCGGCCGGGGGATGCTGGACGCCGCCTGCCCGGGCCGCGTCTTCGCCTCCCCGCACAACCGCCAGATCTACGAGGCGTCCCTCGCCGCCGCCCGGCCCGCCGGCGTCCTGCACATCGTCAAGAACTACACCGGAGACCGCATCAACTTCGGCATCGCCGCCGAACGCCTGGCCCACCGCGGCGTCCCCTGCGCCCGCGTCCTGGTCGACGACGACCTCGCCTCGGACTCCGGCGAGGTCGCGACCGGGCGCCGGGGCACCGGCGGCACCGTCCTGGTGGAGAAGATCCTCGGCGCGGCCGCCGACGCCGGCGCCGGGCTCGACGACCTCCAGCGGCTCGGCAGCCGCCTCGCCGCCCGCTGCCGCACGCTCGCCGTCGCCTCCGCCGCGCACACCTCGCCCACCCTGGGAGAGCCCGCCTTCCGCCTCGGCCCGGACGAGATCGAGTACGGGGTCGGCATCCACGGGGAACGGGCCCGGCGCACGGCCGAGAAGGGCCCCCTCGGCCCGCTCGTGGAACGCATGACCGGCGAGCTCCTCACCGCGCTCGCCCCCGAGCCGGGCAGCACCCTCCTCACCCTGGTCAACGGCCTGGGCGCCGTGACGCCCCTGGAGCTGTACGCGGTCCACGGCGAACTCGCGCGGGTCCTCGGCACACACGGCCTCGCCCCCGCCCGCTGCCTCGTGGGCGACTACGCGACCGCCCTCGACATGCGGGGCTTCTCGCTCACCCTGCTCGTCGCGGACCCGTCCGACCTCGCCCACTACGACGCCCCTGTCCACACCGCCGCCCTGCGCTGGTGACCCCGCCCGCAGACCCCGGCGCCGCCCCGGCCACCGAGAGGGGGAGTCCCACCATGACGACCACCGCCCGCGACACCCTGTCCGCCGAGACCTGGATACGGCGGTTCGCCGCATCGGTCCGCGCCACCGAAGCCCAGCTCACCGCCCTGGACCAGCAGGTCGGCGACGGCGACTTCGGCAGCAACCTCGCGGCCGGCACCACGGCCGCCCTCGCCCGCCTCGACTCCCTCCCCTCTCCCGGCGACGCCGCCTGCCTGGAGGCCGCCGCCGACGCCTTCCTCGACGAGATCGGCGGCACCAGCGGCCCGCTGTTCGGTCTGCTGCTCCAGTCGCTGGCCGCGACGCTGAAGTCCTCCGGCACCACCACTCCCGCCCTGGCCGAGGGGGTCGCCGACGGGCTCGCCGCCATCCGGCGCGTCGGCGGCGCCGCGCCCGGTGACAAGACCCTCGTCGACGCCCTCGCCCCGGCCGCCGACGCGCTGCGCTCGGCCCCCGGCACCACCCCGCCCGCCCGGGCGCTGGCCGGCGCGGCCGAGTCCGCCTGGCAGGGCGTGCGCGAGACAGCCCGGCTGCGGGCCAGGATGGGCCGCTCCAGCTACCTCGGCGAGCGGGCCGAAGGCGTACCCGACCCGGGCGCGGTCGGGGTGGGCCTGTTCTTCGCCTCGGCCGGCGGCGTCGTACGGGACCTGGCCCCGCACCTCGGGGGACCGGACCCCCTGCCGTCCGCCGCCTTCACTCCCTGACGCCGGCCCGGCCTCAGCCCCCTCCGCTCACCCCCGCTCCGATCCACGCCAGGAGCTCCGGCGCGCGCAGGGTCTCCACCCACAGGTCGGCCCGTACGGCGTCCTCCTCGGCCGGGCGGGGGCCCACGCCGACCACCCGGAGCCCCGCCCGGCTCGCGGACTCCACCCCCGTCAGGGAGTCCTCGACCGCCAGCGCCGCCACCGGTTCGACGCCGCAGAGCCGCGCCGCCGTCGCGTACACGTCCGGCCACGGCTTGGGGCGCACGATGCCCGGCCGCATCTCGCAGCCGGAGTCCGGCGACGTGCCGGAGGGAACCACGATGTGCTGGAAGTGCCGGCGCAGCCCCGCCCGGCCGAGGCACTCCTCGACCACTTCCAGGGGGCAGTTGCTGGCCACCGCGAGCGGCATCCGGCCGGAGAGCAGCCGTACGAGCTCGACGGCGCCCGGCATCGTCACGGGATCGTCGGCGACGAGCGCGAGGAAGTGCTCCAGCAGCGCCCTCGCGAGGTCGGCGGCCAGCTCGGGTTTCTGGGTCTCCTCGGCCATCAGCCGCCCGCAGTCGGTGTAGTGCACCCCCTTGGCGCGCTCGGCGAATCCGGGCGGGGGCGTCAACCCGAAGGCGTCGAAGGCCCGGCGCCGGGCCTCCTGCCAGTGACGTTCGGTGTCCACCAGCGTGCCGTCGCAGTCGAAGACGACCGCCTCGGGGGACCAGTCGGGGAGGGAAAGCGCTTGTGTGATCACAGTGGGCCTCGTGGGGGGAGGGGCGGTCGTGCTCGTGGCGGGACCGCGGATCGGGTGGGTGACGCGGCTTCCCGTGCCGGACGCTCGGGGGACCGCATGCCCCTCCGGCGTCGCGCCTGACGACGGCCGCCCGCAGTTCGGGCATTCCGCCTCAAACGGGAAACATCGCGGTCACTACGTTATTTTCGCTACGCGGCGTCAGGCAATCATCACTTCGAGTGCTCGACAGGGGGGCGGCGGTGGGTGTAGGGAGCGGTCGGCCGGCGGCGGGCGGCCGCCGCTCCCGCGGTCCGTCAACCACGCACGGCGGCCGACAAGTTGAGGCACAACCGAGAGGTCGCCCGGAATGGTCTCCTCTGGACAGGGAAGCATCGGATCGATGCCAGGGGCCACGCCGAAAGCGGGCACTGAATCACCTGTAAGCGTTCATATTCGAGGAAATGTGCCATCAATGCGCGCGTAAGCCGGCTATTTGCCCCCGGCGTACGCGGGCTCACTACATTTTCCGGACATCGAACCGGAACGCTGAGCGAAGGTGGACAGCACGGTGCAGGAACGGGCGAGGGCAACCCGCAGGTCTCTCCTGGAGGCAGCCGCCTGCCTCTTCGCCGAACAGGGGTACGCCGGAACCAGCGTCAACGACGTGAGCGCCAGATCGGGCCGGACCAGTGGCTCGGTCTATTTCCACTACGCCAGCAAGGAGGGACTGGCCCTCGCCGTGGTCCGGGACCGGTTCGCCACCTGGCCGGGCCTCGCCGCGCGGTACGCGAACCCCGCCGTGCCACCCCTGGAGCGCCTGGTCGCCCTCAGCTACGAGATCGCCCGCGCCCTCGCCGAGGACACCCTCACCCGCGCGGGCGCGCGTCTGTGGGCGGAACGCGACATCATCGACGCTCCGCTCCCCGACCCCTTCGCCCTGTGGACCACCGCCACCACCCGTCTCCTCGCCCAGGCCCGGTCCGCCGGCCACCTCGCCCGCCAGGTCCGTCCCGCCCCCACCGCCCGGACCCTGGTCCGTGCCTTCTTCGGCCTGTGCACCCTCACCGAGGCACTGGAGGGCCCGCAGAGCATCACTCACCGGCTCACCGACTGGTGGCTCCTGACCCTGCCCTGCCTCCAGCGGGGGGCCGATCCGGCGGAGACGGTGGGACGGGCACGGGCGGAGGTCATGACGGAGATCGCCCCCGGAGCCACCGCGTGACGGCCGCGGGCGCACGGCCCCGCCGGATACGGACCGGCGTCCGCGCCGGCCCGGCCGGTCAGCAGGGCTTGCGCCAGGCGCCCAGTTCCGGCTTCTTCAGCATCGACGACAGCCCCAGCTCCCGGGCCAGGGGGCAGAAGTCGGCGGTGGGCCGTGCGTACTCCACGTGGAACACCGCCTTGCCCGCCGCGACGAACGGTTCGAGCAGGGCGCATTCGCGGTACTGCGCGCACTCTTCGTTGACCGCGAAATCGAAGTCGTCCAGGAGCTCCGGAATCTGCGGCAGGTCGTTCTTCAGGCCCACGGCCAGGCCGCGCTCGTGCGCGATGTCCGCGATCATGCGGTTGAAGCGGAGCTGGTCGCGGGCCGTGAGAGGAAAGCCGGTGTCGTGGGCGTAGCCCTCGACCAGGTCCGGTTCCACCGCGTCGAACCCCTTGTCCCGGCACATGTCGAACCGGCGTTCCATGAGGGGCCGCAGCGCCCGCACCTGGCGGATGTCCAGCCAGCGCTCGCCGTGCCAGCCGTTGGGCCTGCCCAGCACCGAGCGGGGGAAGGCGTCCCGGTCGGGGCGGAAATCCTCCCAGGCGCCGACGTTGACGTAGCAGATCACCTTGCGTCCGTCCCGGTGCAGACGGGCGACGTCCGAGGCGCTGCTCTCGAAGCCGTCGATGTCGTAGACGGGCACGTCGACGGACGGGTCGATCCTGCCGTCGAGCTGCCACTGCCAGGCCAGTCCGGGACGCGGCCGCCACCATGTGCCGTCCGGGCCGGCGTCGGTGCCGCGGCCGCCGGAGCACGCGGCGAGGCCCGCCACCAGGGTCAGGGCGGCCACCACGGCCGCCATGAGCCGCCTCACCGCTCCGCCTCGGCCAGCGCCGGGGTCAGCCGGGACCAGGGGTTGGGCGGTTCGCCCGTCACCGGCCCGCAGACGGCCGCGCCCCGCACGCGCGCGGTGCGCACGGCGAGCGGCACGAGCGGTTCGGGCACCCCGTAGACCAGATGGCACAGCCGCTCGGGCGGGTGCCGGGCGGCCCACGCGGGGCGGCTGAACGCCGACACGTACTGGGACCAGTGGCCCTCGAAGGTGACGGTCAGATCCGCCAGCCGCGCATAGCCGGGAGCGGGGTGGACGCCCGGGTTGAGCACGACGGTGGAGGCACCGAGCCGGCGCACCGACCGCACCAGGCGGCGGCAGGCCCGCAGCCCGTCCGGCGCGGCGGTCACCCGGTCCAGGAAGCAGCCGTCCACGCCGTACCACTCCCGGTGCCTGAGCAGATCGGCGGCGACCCCGGCCGGGTCCCGTGTGCCGTAGTCCGTGTCGACGTAGCCGAGCAGCCGGGCTCCCGCCGAGCGCAGCGCCTCGGCGGCGGCGGCGAACGCCGGATCCGGGCCGTCGCCGGGCCCGCTGGCGGGGTTGAGCACGACGGCGTGGGTACGCGCGGCACGGGTGATCAGCCGGTGCCAGGCGGCGGGATCCTCGGCCGGATGGACGTACAGCGGAATCAGCAGGCTCACCGCGCCGGTACCCCTTCGGCGCCGCGGGACCGTGCTTCCGCGGCCGCCCACAGCGCCTCCAGCGACACGCCGAGGGAGCGCGCCGGCCGCCAGCCGAGGGCGTCGCGGGCGGCCGTGATGTCCGAGCACTGCCACGAGACGTCGGCGGACCGCGCGGAGCCGCCCGCGTTCTCCTCCACGATCCGGCCCCGGAACCCGGCCGCGTCCGCCAGCGTCCGCACCAGCTCCCGGACCGGGACCGCCGCGCCGCCGCCGATGTTGAGGACCGGCGGGAGCGGCCCCGGCGCGGTGGCCGCCAGCGCCACCGCCTCCGCCACGTCGCGTACGTCCACGAAGTCACGGTACGCGGACAGATCCCCGAGCCGCAGCGCCGCCTCCGCATCGCGCCCGGCGTCCGCGAGCAGCGCGGCGACCCGGCCGGGCAGTCCCGTGGGCGGAGCCCCGGGACCCACCGGATTGCCCACCCTCAGCACCACCGCGTCCAGTCCCGACGCGGTCACCGCCACCGTGCCCGCCAGCTTGGTCGCCCCGTACGGGCCGGCCGGAGCGGTCGCCCCGGACTCCGTCACGCGCCGGCCGGGTGTGCCGGGCCCGTACTCGGCGGCCGAGCCCAGGTGCACCAGGCGGGCCCCGGGAGCGGCCTCCCGCAGCGCCGCGCACAGCACGGCGGGCCCCCGGGCGTTCACCTCCGCCAGGGTGACGGCGTCACCGCCGGTCGCGCCCGCGCAGTTGACGACGGCGTCGGGCGCGATGCGGGCCAGCGCGGCCGCGAGCTCCCGAGGCCGGCCGGACGCGAGGTCGGCGGTGACGTCGGCGGCGGGGGAGCGGCCGCCGAGGAGCACCCGCGCGCCCGGCAGGGCCCGCAGCCGTTCGACGACATGGCCGCCCAGGTATCCGGTGGCGCCGAGGACGAGGACGTGCATGAAAGGTCAGGCTCCCTTCAGCAGCAGCGACTTGCGGCTGGTGAACTCCGCGTTGGCCCGGTCGTAGTCGTCCGGACGGCCGATGTCCAGCCAGTATCCGTCGAACTCGTAGGCGTGCGGCGGCCGCTTCGCGGCGAGCAGGTCGAGCACCAGCTCGTCGAAGCCCAGCGGCAGACCGGGCGTGTAGCCATCGAGGGTGGAGCGGGAGACGCCGTAGACCCCCATGGACACCCGGTAGTCGATGCTCGGCTTCTCGGTGAAGGCGACGACCCGGCTCTGATCGGTGGTCAGCACCCCGAAGTCGATGTGCACCTTGCGGGCGTAGGTCGCGATGGTCAGCGGCGCGCCCGACGCCTCGTGCCGGCGCAGCACGTCGGCGTAGTCCAGGTCGGTGAGCACGTCGCCGTTCATCACGAGGAAGTTCTCCGGCAGGCGCTCGCGCAGGGTGAGCAGCGGGCCCATGGTGCCCAGCGGGTTCTCCTCGGTGGCGTAGTCGATGCTCATGTCCCACTGGGAGCCGTCGCCGACGTAGGCGCGGATGATCTCGCCGAGGTGGCCGATGGCGATGGTGCAGTGGGTGAAACCGGCCGTGGACAGCTGCCGCAGCACGATCTCCAGGATGGCGTGCTGGTCGCCGATGGGCACCAGCGGCTTGGGCAGAGCGGTGGTGTACGGCCGCAGCCGGACGCCTTTTCCTCCGGCAAGGATGACTGCGTGCATGGCATACCTCCTGCGGGTGCGGGCCGGTCGGGGTCAGATGTTGTAGATGCCGGTCTTGTAGCGGGCCAGGTTGGCCGGATCGCCGAACCACTCCACGGTCCGCGCGAGCCCTTCCTCCAGCGTGTGGCCCGGTCGCCAGCCGGTCGCCGCGGTCAGCCGGGAGGCGTCGGCCACGAGCCGCATCACCTCGGAGTTGGCGGGCCGCAGGCGCGTGGGGTCCTCGCGGACGTCGAGGGGCGCGTCCATCACCTTGCCGATCAGCGCGACCAGGTCGCCGACGGAGATCTCCCCGCCGGTCCCGGCGTTGAGGGTGCGGCCCACGACCCGCTCCGCCGGTGCCGTGCCCACCGCGAGGAACGCCTGCGCGGTGTCGGCGACGAAGGTGAAGTCCCGGGTGGGGCGCAGATCGCCGAGGGTGATGGTGCGCTGCCCGGCCGCCACCTGCCCGATGACGGTGGGGATCACCGCGCGCATCGACTGCCGCGGCCCGAAGGTGTTGAACGGCCGCAGCGTCACCACGGGCGTGTCGAAGCTGGCGTGGTAGCTGTCGGCCAGCCGGTCGCCGCCGGCCTTGGAAGCGGCGTACGGCGACTGGGTGTTGATGGGGTGGTCCTCGGTGATCGGCACGGTCTGCGCGGTGCCGTACGTCTCGCTGGTGGAGGTGTGCACCAGGCGCGGCGTGCCCAGCGCGCGCACCGCCTCCAGCACGTTGAGCGTGCCGGTGACGTTGGTGTCCACGTAGCTGTGCGGGGCCTGGTAGGAGTACGGGATCGCGATGAGCGCGGCGAGGTGGTAGGCGCAGTCGGCGCCGTCGAGCAGGCCGCGCACCGAGCCGGGGTCGCGGACGTCGCCGAGGACGATCTCCACCTGGTCCAGGACGTCGGCGGGCAGCGTCTCCAGCCAGCCGTAGGAGGAGAACGAGTTGTACTGGGCCATGGCGCGGACGCGGTGGCCGGAGGCGACGAGCGCCTCGGTGAGATGGGAGCCGATGAACCCTTCGGCTCCGGTGACGGCGGCGAGCGGTGCGGAGGTCACCTGCGGGTTTCCTTTCGTCGGGTGGTGCGGCGGAGAGGACGACGGGCTCCGGGGAGCGGTGCCGGGAGCGGCCGTCCGGTGGTCAGGAGTGCGGGGAGGGCCTGCCGAGCAGATGGATCGCGCAGACCGCGAGGCAGGCCGCGGCCGCCCCGCAGACCGGCGGCAGTACGGCCGGGCCCGGCGGCAGGTCCAGCCAGGTGACCGCCCCGGCACCGGCGGCGGCCAGGAGACAGAGCACGGCCGGCGGCCAGGCCGCCCCGAACGCCTGGAGCAGCAGGGCGGTCCACAGGGCGGCCGCCAGCGGCAGCAGCGCGGCCGGGCCGGAGCCGGTGAGCAGGGCCGGGGGCAGCAACAGCAGGAGGTACCCGGACAGGCACAGGCCGAGGACCGCGGCCGAGCGGAGCAGGAACGCCCGGGGCGTCGCGCTGACGCGCAGCGCGGCGACCGACCAGCCGCGGTAGCGGTACAGCAGCCATTCGGCCGGGCCCATGCTCACGGTCAGGGCGATCACCGCATACGGCTCCCGCCGGCCCTCCAGCATGACGAGGACCGCCGCGGCCAGCCCGAACAAACCGTAGGGGAGCGAGGAGAGCAGGCGCGGCCGGGGCCCGTCGGACGCGGCCGGGGCGGCGAGGCCGGTCCACAGGACGCGCCCGGCGGCGGCGAGCGTGGCCAGCAGCGCCAGCAGCGGCAGCCCCGCCCGCGGCAGCGGGCCGGGATCCCACCACGGCAGCACCGCGGCTCCGGCGACCAGCGGGCTGAGCGCGGCCAGCAGCAGCCGCTCCCGGCCCAGGACCAGCAGTACCCCCGCCGCCGCGAGGTACAGCGACTGGGCCGCCGCCACCGCGGTGACGGGACCGCCCCCGGCGGGCAGCGCGGCCAGGCCCGTCGCCGTCGCCGCGCCGAGCGGGGACCCGGTCAGCAGAGTGCGGGCCGCTTCCCGGCGCCCCGCCACCAGCCGCAGGTGCGCGCGGTGGCCGAGCCCCTGTCCCCACGCCCAGGAGACGACGCCCGCGACGATCAGGACGGCGGCGTGCCGGTCCACCCGCCACAGTGGTGCGGTGAGCAGGTAGGCCAGGGCGGGCAGCGCGAACAGCACGCCCCGCAGCAGGCAGCGCACCGTGTCGGGCCGCCACGGGTCGGCCGCGGGCGGTGGCTCGGGGAAGGTCCGGGGCACCTTCGCGTACAGCGCGGACGCCAGCGAGAACAGGTTCGGATGGCCGTACCGCTCCTTGATCACGGAGGCGGTCATGCCCTCCGCCTCCAGCAGAGCGGCCACCTCGTAGGGATGGACGGCGGGGCCGATCCGGTCGGCGAGTTCGGCGGCGAGCGCGCTGACGGCCTCTTCGTCGGGCCCTTGCCGGGGCAGCCGTATCGTGAGTGTGGTCTCGTCCAGGGCCCAGCGGGGCCGGCGGCGGGGCCGGGGCGGCCGGGCCAGCCGCAGCGTCAGCGTCTCCTGCTCGGCGCCGCCGGGTTCCAGGGATATCGGCCCGCTCATCCGGTCAGGCTCCCCAGGCCGGTGACCGCCGGGGCGGGCAGGACGATCCGGGCGGGCATCTCCTCCGCGCCCGCGGCCAGTTCGTGGTAGATGGAGCGGAAGGTGTCGATGGTCTGGCGCAGGGTGAACTGCTCGATGACCCGCAGCCGGGCCGCCTCCCCCATAGCCCGGCGCCGGTCCGCGTCGCGCAGCAGCTCCAGCGCGGCGGCGGCCATCGCGTCCGGGTCGCGCGGCGGCACCACGAGACCGGTGTCGCCCACCGCCTCCCGCACCCCGCCCACGTCCGTGGAGACGGTGGCCCGCCCGCACGACATGGCCTCGATCAGGGTGAACGGGAAGCCCTCGCTGATGCTGGAGAGCATCACGACGTTCCCGGCGGCGTAGGCGTCCTTGATGTCGTCGACGCGCCCCTCGAACGTCACGGCGTCGGCGTGCCCCAGCTCGGCGGCCAGCGCCTCGCAGCGTTCCCGGTAGCCCTCCCCGCCCCGCGGCGTCCCGCCGAACAACCGCAGCCGCACATCGGGAAGTCGCGCCCGGACCAGCGCGAAGGCACGGATCAGGGTCTCCAGGTCCTTGATCGGGTCGACCCGCCCGGCCCAGCTGAGGGTGAGGTGCTCCGGCTCGGGCCCGGCCGGGGGGAACGCGGCGGGGTCGACGCCGTTGTAGACCGTGCGGATCGACGCCGGGTCGGCCCCGCCCTGCTCCTCCCACAGCCGGTTGTAGCGGTTGCCGGGGGTGATGAGCGCCGCCCGGCGGTAGGTCTCCTCCGCCAGCAGCCGGAAGAAGCCCAGGACCACCGCCTTGACCGGCCAGCGGTACGGCGCGGTCCGGTAGCCCAGGTAGCGCTCGCGCAGATAGACGCCGTGCTCGGTGAGCAGCAGCGGAACCCCGTGCCGCTCCAGCGCCGCCAGCCCCGGCAGTACGGCGACACCGCCGCTGACCGCGTGGGCCACGCCCTCCTCGGGCGGCGACGCGGCCAGGGGGCGCAGGGCGTGTTCCAGCAGGGACGTCGCGGTGAGCGCGTCGTGCAGCGTCGGCCCCGCCTCCCGCACCACCAGTCCCGGCCGCGTCCACACGCCGGTCAGGACCGTGATCGCCGGGTCGTCCCGCAGGAACGGGCTGAGCAGGCCGTCCGCCGCCGCCCCGGCCAGCACGTACAGGGCGGGCGCGAAACCGTCCTCGGCGCACGGGTCGACCAGCGCGGTCACGAACCGCTCGTAGGCGTCGGCGAGCCGGCGGCGGGCCCGGCCGCGGGGCGGGCGGCCCGGGGGAGCGTCGCCCCACATCGGCACCGGCACGACACGTGACACGTGTCCGGGCAGGTCCCACACGATCGGCTCGCGCCCGGTGCCGGTGACGGCGATGACGTCGAAGTCGAGGTCGGGCATGCCGGTGACGAGCTGGTCGCACCAGACGCTCACACCGCCGTGACTGTGCGGGTAGGTGCCTTCGGTGAGCAGGGTGACGCGCGGTGCGCCGGAGCGCCGCGCGCCGTGGTGAACGTGCATCGATGTGCTCCACGGCCGGGGTGTGGGGTGGTCGTACCGGCCCCCGCCGCCGGTGGGCGGCGGGGGCCCTGCTGCCGTACGCCGGTCAGCTCGCCGTGCCGGGGGCGACCGGCTCGGCCACGCCCTGGGGAACCCGGGTGCCGGGGGCCGGGGCCGTGGCCGGCGTGGAGCCGTTCGCGCCGGTGGCCGTGGAGGGGGACGCGGAAGAGGACGCGGACGCCGGCAGGGTGAGGGTGAGCGGCGCGATCCCCGGGCTGGTCCAGCCCGACCGCTCGCCGGCGTACGCCTCGCCGAAGGCCGTTCCGGCGCGTGTGGTGCCCTGCGGCATGGTGGCGGGGACCGCTACGCCGTCCGGGCCGTCGACGGTGACGGTGTCGCCGACGCGGTAGGCCGTGACCTGCCCGCTCCGCACGGCGGCCCGCCAGGCGGCACGCCGCTGGAGCTCCTTCCCGATCTCCTTCATCCGCAGGTTGACCACCGGGGTGTTCTCCGCGAACAGCGTGTCGTAGGTGTCCAGCACGCCGTCCAGAACCGGGTAGGCGATGCGGTCCTCGGCCAGGTTGGACTGGTGGATGAAGTGCGGCTTCGGGTCGTTGGCGAGGACGTGGCCGAGGGCGATCTGCCGCTCCAGGGGCACGATGTGCTGCGTGTAGCCGGTGGCCGGGTCGAGCGGGGCGGGCAGGCAGGTGGTGGTGGCCGGATTGTCCTCGCAGATGCCGCTGCCGCCCTGGGCGCGGCTGGTGTAGATCCAGTTGTACTCGTCGACCTGCTCGGCGGCCCGCGCCGCGTTGTAGAAGATGTTCATCGGGTAGCGGGGGACCGTCGTGGCGGGGCCGACCTTCCGCTGCTGCGGCTCGCGGGAGTTGTCCGCGGCCAGCCAGGTGACGCCGTTGTCGGCGAGGGCGAGCGCCAGGTTGGGGTTGTCGGACGGCTGCTGGGGCAGCACCCGCAGTCCGGAGTGCTCACCGGTGACCAGCTCGTCGTTGTCCAGGGGGAGTCCGGCGAGCTGTCCCCAGACGCGGTTGTGGGCGATCTCGTCGGCGACCTCGAACCGGCTGACCCACTTGGTGCTTCCGTCGGCGTTGGTGGCGCATCGCCAGGGCACGACCGTGGTGTCCTGCTCGCAGCCGAGGAAGGCGTGCGTGTAGGTGTGGTTGATCCAGCGGAACTCGTTCCGCGCGGCGATGAGCTTGTCGGCCAGCGGGTCGGCGCCGTTGTGGTCCTCGCGGTGGTCGGCGCTGCCGGCGCCGTTGTAGGCGAAGTCGAGGGTGACGCCGCGCTTGCGCTGCCAGGCGACGGCGTGGTCGACGTCCGCGGGCGACATGCGGATGGGGTCCGGGGTGGCGTTCGGGTCCGTGCAGTCGACGTCGCCGGGCGTGCAGTTGAGGGTGGAGTTCCAGCGGTCGTCCGCCGCGAACACGTCGTCGACGTGGACGGCGAAGTAGTTGCGGGAGGAGCCCAGGTGCACGCCGCCGGTCATCCACCGCACGATGCCTCGGGCCAGCAGCCGGAACTGCTGCTGGTACCGGTTGTAGACGAAGGTGACGACGAGTTCGCGCCGCCCGTCGTGCCGGTACTCGCCCACCAGGGAGCCCCGCTTCGTCGTCCCCGGGATGGGCGCCTGGACGTAGGGGGTGAAGTCGGCACCGGCCACCGGCGTCGACAGGTAGGCGTAACTCTCGCCCACGGTAGGCGAGTTGTCCTCGAACGGCACGGGTCCGTCGAGGTAGCCGAAGGGGCCCGCCCGGCCGGCGTCCGTCACCTCGGCCCGCACCCCGTCGACGCTGCCGGAGTAGCCACCGTAGATCGGGTACTGGAGCCCGGCCTCGGGGCGGGCGTAGGTGTACGCGTCGACCTGCGGGATGCCGTAGGTCTTCTCGTAGGCGACGAGCGCGGCCATCTCCGCGGAGTTCGCCGGGAACGGGTTGTCGTTGGGCAGGACGACGGCCTGGAACTTCGCGCGGTTCCGTCCGTCGGCGGTGTCCGCGAGGTAGTGGGCGTCGATCACCGGCCGGTCGGACCGGGTGAGGTCGATCTCGGTGTACGGCGTTCCGGCGGCGTCCAGTTCGGCCGCGATGGCCTCGGTGGACGGGCCGCCGTCGCTCACGATCAGCACCCGCAGATCGACGCGGGGCGCCGGGTCGCCGGCGGATACCGCCGTGGCCGGTACGCCGAGGGCGGCTATGAGTGCGCCCGCCGTGAGCAGGGCGGTGCGTATGGTCCGCTTCATGCGGTGATGTCCCCTCCCAGGGCAGGGGTGAGCATCGCTCCGCGGAGCGGACACACCCCCTCGCGTGACGCCGGCTTCCCCCTCAGAGGCCGGTCGTCGACGCGTCTGTCGCGTCACATGGTGAGGTCTCTGTGGAAGTTTTGTGGCCTTGCTGCGAAACCTGACGAAAAATTGTAGGTGTACGGCAGGGGGCGGCCCCGGGGCGAGAGTGCGTCCGGTGGCCTGTCGTGGAGGCCGGTCATGCCCCGTGTCGGGGACGCCGTGCAGGTGGGGGACGTGCGGCGCACCGGCGGGCCGGGGGCCCGCCGGTGCGGAAGCCGCTGGTGACGTCCGCCTCGCCGGTGAAGCGTTGGCCGATTTCCGGTCAACGCCTCACCGGGCGTGTGCGTCAGGCGCAGAGAACGCGCGTCTCGGGCGTGTAGACCGGGCCGCCGCTGTAGTTCGTGCTGTCGCTGAACTCCGCGTAGAAGTACGAGTAGAAGCCGATGTTGCCGTTGCAGCCGGAGTCGGCGGCGATCTTCAGCGTCAGGGTCACCGTCCGGCTCTGGCCGGGCGGGATGGGGGCGTTGTAGTTGGTGCCCAGGTTGGAGGGGCCGGTGCCGGAGCAGGAGGTGCCGCCGTCGGCGGTGGCGAGAGTGCAGTCGGTGATCGTGTACTTCAGGTCGGGGCGCTGCGTGGTCAGCCAGGTGGGGTCGATCGTCTGGTAGACGAACCAGAGGTCGTAGGTCTTGTTGTTGGTCAGGGTCATGGTCAGGTTCACCGTGCCGCCCGGAGTGGTGGTGGCGGCGGTGGTGGTGAACTTCAGCTCGGCGGGGTTCGGATCGGCCGCGCTCGCGGAGGGGGCCAGGCCGAACACGGCCAGAACGAGGGCGAGGACGGCACTGAGACCGAGGCGTCTCATCAAGGGTGATCGCATGGCCCGGGAGGCTAGGGGCGGGATGAGCGCGCCGTCTGCCCCCGTGCCGGCGTCCGGAACCTTGGACGGCCGAAAGTGGGCGCCCCGTGAAGCAGATGTGGAAGAAGTGTGGTGATGGCGTGTGGGTCGCGAACGTGCACGGTGGAGGCGGTGCGGCCGACGGGGCCGGCGGTGCGGTGGTGCCCGGCACCTCGGCGGGACGGCGACGGCGGTATTGGCCGGTATTCGTCGTACCGCCCGCCGCGCCGGTGGACCGTGCCCGCGACCGGCCGCACACTTTTGGCCAACGGTCCGTCTCCGAGCGGCCTGCCGGACCGGCGCCCGCGGCCCCGTAAGAAGCCGGGTGGCCATGGCCTGCCGCGATCGGCCGGAAGTCGCCGGTGGTCACGTCCACCCCGTTGAGGTGACGGCTCACCACCGCTTCGATGGCCCCTGCCGGGGCGCTTGGCCACCGGCCGAAGACGAGTGGGGGGTTGAGGGAACCGTGCGTCACTCCAGAAAGGCAAGAACCCGTAGAGGGGGCCGCAGAGCGCGGCTGAGCGGTATAGCGGGTGCGGCGGCGCTGACGGGCGTCGCCGCACTCGTCGTTCCGGCGGTGCCCGCGGGCGCCGCGACGGGGACGGGGGCACCACCACCGAGTCCGGGACAGGTGGTCCCCGGACAGCGGACCGAGACACCGGCCCTGGTGCGGGGCATCCGGGAGCGGGCCCCCGACGCGGGCGGCGCGGCGGGCGCGGCCCGCTCCTACCTGGACGCCGAGCGGGGGCGGTACCGGATCGCGCACGCCGAACGCGACCTCGTGCCCGCCGGGACCACCGTCTCGGGCAGCCGGGAGACCGTACGGCTCCAGCAGCGGCACCACGGCGTGCCCGTCCTGGGCGGCCAGTACATCGTCCGCATGGAGAACAAGGGCGGCGAGCGGACCGTCACCGGCACCTCCGGCAAGTACTTCACCGGGCTGACCACCGGCACGACGGCCGAGGTCGGAGAGGAACTCGCCGTCGAACGGGCCGTCGACCGGGTCCTCGACGACCTGGGCGCCAGGAACTTCGCGCTGGCGCCGCGCGAGGGCGAGGAGGAGCGGCCCCCGCTGTGGGGCACCGCCCGCGGCCTCGTCGTCCTGCCCAAGGGAACGGGCGTCCTCACCCAGCACGTCACCGTGCGCGGCACCGACCCCGCCGACGGTGAGCCCGTGCTGCAAGAGGTCTACGTCGACGCCCACGCCGGCTACCCGGTCCTCGGCTACAGCGGCATCAAGACGTTCCGGGCGCCGGAGGCGGCGGCCGGGAAGCCCGCGCCGGAGGCGGCGGCCGGACAGCGCTCCACGGCCGCGCGGGAGACGGGCGGCGGCGTCCGGCTCGACGGCACGGCCGTCGGCCTGGACGTGTCCCACGACGAGGAACGCGGCCTGTACGTGCTGCGGGACCGCACCCGCATACCGGACGACGACTACGGCGACCGCGCCCTGACGACCTGGGACGCCCGCGGCAGGAACGTCGGCGACGTGAGCGGGCAGTGGCCCGAGGGCATCCTGGCGTTCGCCTCGCCCACCCCGGAGTTCGGCGGCGAGGCCACCGAAGCGGGCGCCGTCGACGCGCACTGGGCCGCCGCGCGGGTCTACGACTACTACCGCGACAAGCACGGCCGCGACAGCCTCGACAACCGCGGCATGAGCATCGACTCCCTGGTGGGGGTCACCCAGTTCGGCGAGCCGTACGTGAACGCCTTCTGGGACGGGCGGAAGATGGTGTACGGCACCGGCGACGCGGAGTACCGGCCGCTGTCCGCGGCCCTGGACGTCGTCGGCCACGAGATGACGCACGGCGTGATCGAGCACTCGGCGAACCTCGTCTACGCGGGCCAGTCCGGTGCCGTGAACGAGGCCATCGCCGACTACTTCGGCAACGCCGTCGAGACGGACGTGCTGGGCATCCCGGTCTCGGACCCCGACTCCGGCCTCCTCGGCGAGCGGCTGTGCCGCACCAAGGCCCCCCGCGAGTGCGCCCTGCGCGACCTGAACGACGGGCGGACCACCACCACGTCCTTCCTCGGTCTGGACTTCCTCAACGACAACGGCGGAGTCCACCTGAACTCCACCATCTTCGGCGGCGCGCTGTGGGACGCCCGCGAGGAACTGGGCGCGGACCTCGCCGACAAGGTCGTCTACAAGGCGCTGACCGACTACCTCACCCCCCTCGACGGCTTCACCGAGGGCCGGGCCGCCGTACTCGCCGCCGCCCAGGACCTCGGGGTCGCCGGGGACGGGCTGAAGGCGCTGCGCCGCGCCTTCACCGCCCACGGCATCGTGCCCGGCTGGGAGCTGGCCCTCGGCATCGACTCCGACCCGCTCCTGGACCGGATCAACACGACCGGCACGGGCCTGGGCGCGGGCGGCGGCTGGTGGGCGGCGTCGAAGTCGAACGAGGACGGCTCGGAGCCGTACTCCGTATGGGCCGGACGCGCCGACGGCAAGGGGCAGCTCAAGCTGATGAGCCCCAACGACGGCCGCTACCACGTCAATCCCGCCACCGACGGCACGACGGTGGTGTGGCAGGCGTACAGCCCGGGCGCCGTCGAGATCCTGGCCCGGCCGCTCGCGGGCGGCCCCGTGAAGAAGCTGTGGTCCGGCCGCAGCGGCGGAAGCGTGACGGACGTCGACGGCGACATCGTCACCTTCAGCTACGCGAACGTCGGCGGCCGCTCGGGCGTGGCCTATCTGAGCCTGAAGGACCCGGCGGGCATCGTGACCGCCGGCGGAGGCACCTACCGCCGGGCGTACTCGCCGTCGGTGAGCGGCGGCAAGATCGCCTACCAGGAGTGGCGGAGGGTGGCGCTGGCGGCTCGCGCCGTGTACGAGTGGAGGACGCTCGTGGTCGACGCCGCGACCGGTGGGACCACGGTGATCCACGAGGCCCCGAGCACCACGAGCCACGGCCCGACCGCGCTCAACGGCACCCATGTCTTCTGGCTCGCCGAACAGGACACGGCCGAGAGCGGGACGGCGTTGTTCCGCGCCCCGCTCGACGGTTCCGGCGTGGCGGAACTCGGCCCGGAGGCCGGGTGGGGCACGCTGCGGGCATACGACCTGACCGCGTCCGAGGACAGCGTGACGGTCGCCGCCTACGCCCCCGACGCTCCCCTCGGCAACGAGACGACCCCCAAGCTCCACCAGTTCGCGGCCGCCGGCACCCCCGGCGCGCAGGGCACCTACAAGGGCCGCGTCTCCTGCAACCGCGGCGCCCAGACCCACCCCGCGGCCGTCGGCGGCGGCCAGGTGGTGTGGCTGGACTCGACGACGGGCACCACCGACGTCGTGACCCGCGCGCGGCCCGCGGGAAGGTGCGGCTGACCTCGCCGGGCCACGAACAGCGGGCGGTTCCAGGGGGCCTCGCCGGGTGAGCCGCCCGGCGAGGCCCCGGTCCCGCGCGCCACCGGTGAGCCACCGCCGCCGGGAGCGACGGCGCCTCGCATGCCGTCGCGCCTCCGGAGGGGTGGCCGCGCGGTGGTCCGCGGGACGACCCGCTTCGGCGCCGAGCCTGCACCACGCCCGGGTGGCACCCGAGGCCCCCCGCGTGGCGGGGGATTCGTTTCCCGGCGCGGCGAACGCGATACCCGGTACCCACAGGCGGCTACGCATGCGGCACGCGACATGGAGGGCGCATGAGGAACCGGGCGACACAGCGGACGGTCGTGGTGACCGGGGCCAGCGCCGGTATCGGGCGGGCGGCGGCCAGGATGTTCGCCGCCCGCGGCGACCGGGTGGCGCTGCTCGCCCGGGGGCGGGCGGGACTCGACGCGGCGGCGGCCGAGGTGCGGCGGGCCGGCGGGCAAGCGCTGCCCCTCGTGACGGACATGGCGGAACCGGACCAGGTGGAGGAGGCGGCCCGGCGGGTCGAGCGGGAGCTCGGCCCCGTCGACGTCTGGGTGAACAACGCCTTCAGCGCCGCCTTCGGCGCGTTCCTGGACGTGCCGCCGGAGGAGTTCCTCCAGGCCACGAAGGTGACGTACCTGGGCTACGTGCACGGCACCCGGGCCGCGCTGACCCGCATGCTGCCACGGGACCGGGGAACCATCGTGCAGGTCGGCTCCGCCCTCGCCTACCGCGGCATCCCGCTCCAGAGCGCCTACTGCGGCGCCAAGCACGCCATCCAGGGCTTCACCGAGTCGGTGCGCTGCGAACTGCTGCACGACGGGTCCGGGGTACGCATCACCATGGTCCAGATGCCGGCCGTCAACACCCCGCAGTTCAGCTGGCTGCGCTCGCATCTGCCCCGGCACGCCCAGCCCGTGCCCCCGATCTACCAGCCGGAGGTCGCCGCCCGGGCCGTGCTGCGCGCGGCCGACCACCCCGGCCGGCGCGAGTACTGGGTCGGCGCCTCCACGGTGGCGACCCTGCTGGCGAACGCGGTCGCACCCGGACTCCTCGACCGGTACCTCGCCCGTACCGGGTTCGATTCCCAGCAGACCGACGCTCATCCGCCCACGGGGGGCCGGGGCAATCTCTGGGAACCGGCCGACGAGACGGAGGACTACGGCGCACACGGCGTGTTCGACGACCAGGCGCACGCCTCCAGCCCGCAGGCGTGGGCCGGCCGCCACCACGTCGGCCGGATCCTCACCGCGGCCGGACTCGCCGGCGCGGGATACGCCGTGCTGCGCCGCGTCCGGCCATGACAGGGCGCGGCCGGGCCGACGCGGAGGCGGCCCACCTCCGCGGCCTGGGTTCCGCTCCACGACGGCGCTCCGGGCGCGCACGCGCTACGGCCGGCCGCCCCGGGGTGTCAGCGAGGCCTCCCGGCCCCGCCGCCGGCCGGTGATCCCGGACGCTCCGGACGCCGGGCCACACGGAATCCCACGTCGTCGATCCGGAAGGTGGGGTGGCTGCGCCGCCGCACCGAAGCCCGGCAACTCCAGCGCTCGTCGGTCCGGCCGTCGTAAACCGGTCTAGTCATTTACTGGCCGTCGAGCCGTCGTCAACTCGCAGATCGCCACGGCACACTGCGCCCGCTAGTAACGATTGAGCATCACGCCAGAAATCCGAGCTTCACCGGTTAATAAGGGGCTGACATAGTGCCGACATCCCACCCGCGGAGCTGAGCCGCATTCCTGAAGGAGCTGGGCACATGGGACAGAGGAAGGCGCTTCCCGGAGCGTTTCTGGCCACCGCGATCCTGACCGTCGCGGGATGCAGCGGCACGGGCACGGCCTCCGGCGAGACCGCCAAGGCGCCCGCCGATCCCGCCGACGCCACGGGCACCATCAAGGTCCTGACATCGCGCACCGATCTCGTCCAGGACGGGACGATGGACGAGTACGCCGCCGAGTTCAACAAGGTCTACCCCAAGGTGAAGGTGAAGTTCGAGGCCCTCACCGACTACGAGGGGGAGGTCAAGATCCGGATGAACACCGACGACTACGGTGACGTCCTGATGATCCCGGGCGTGGTCGCCAAGAACGACTACCCCAAGTTCTTCGCGCCGCTCGGCACCGCCGAGGAGATGCGCGCCAAGTACCGCTTCAGCGATAACACCGACGTCGGCGGCAAGGTGTACGGCATCGCCCAGTTCGGCGCGGCCAACGGCTTCGTCTACAACAAGGCCGTATGGAAGAAGGCCGGCATCGCCGAATGGCCGGCCACGCCCGAGGAGTTCCTCGACGACCTGCGGGCGATCGAGGCCAAGACGGACGCCCTGCCGTACTACACGAACTTCAAGGATGCCTGGCCGCTGACCGGCTGGACCAACAACGTCGGCTCGGCCGGATGCGACGCCCAGGCCAACAACAAGCTCGCCGGGGCGGTCTCCCCCTGGAAGCAGGGCGGCGATCTGCGTCTGATCGACACGCTCCTGCACGACATCGTCAAGGAGGGGCTGTCCGAGAAGGACCCCAGCACCACCAACTGGGAAGCCTCCAAGGGGATGATCGCCAAGGGTGAGATCGCCACCATGCAGCTGGGCTCCTGGGCCGTCAAGCAGATGCGGGAGGCGGCGGAGAAGGCTGGCACCGACCCCGAGGAGATCGGGTTCATGCCGTTCCCCGTGCAGAAGGACGGCACGTTCTGCACCATGGTCGCCTCCGACTACCAGCAGGCGGTCAACATCCACTCCGAGCACAAGGCCGCCGCACGGGCCTGGATCGACTGGTTCACGAACGAGTCGGGCTACTCGGAGAACGAGGGGGCCGTTCCGGCGGTGAAGACCTCTCCCATGCCGGACACGCTCAAGGACCTCGTTGACAACGATGTCACCTTCGTGGAGCGCTCCGACGCGAAGGTCGCCCAGGTCAACGCGATCGACAACGCCGCGGAGATCGGCCTGAACAAGCCCGACTACCGCCAGCAGCTGGTCGACCTCGCGCGGGGCGCGCGCAAGGGCAGCCTGGAGGACTTCTTCGCGGACCTCGACAAGAGGTGGAACGAGGCGGCCGTGGCGGCCGGCTCCTGATCCCGGCCGGCTCCCCTTCACCAGCCGTCACCGGCCCCGGCCGCAGCCGCCGGGGCCGACCGCCCGTCGCCCACCAGCGGACGATGAAAGGCCAGTGATGACCGATACCACCGACACGGCGCCCGCGAAACCGCCGCACGCCGCCGGGCCGCCCCGCGTACCGACCGGCAGACGGCCGGCGCCCTCCCCGCGCTCGGGGCGCGGTGGTCTGCTGCGCCGCCTCACCCCGTGGCTGTTCCTCGCCGTCCCCCTGGTCCTGCTCGTCGCGTTCACCTACGTGCCGGTGGCGAACATGGTCTACTACAGCTTCACCGACTGGGACGGCGTCAGCCCGGACCGGAACTTCACCGGGATCGACAAC